>JABXHQ010000173.1 GCA_013373545.1 Gammaproteobacteria bacterium | reverse complement strand
GTTTACCGGTGGTACGCGGAACCAATAATGGGATCACCGCGATGATTGATGTTGATGGCAAGATTGTTGAGCAACTGCCGCAGTTTACCGCGGGCGTGTTAACGCACGAATTTGCGATTAAAAACCGCACAACTTTTTATGCAAAAAGGCCGTTACAAATGGTTTTGGTTTTGCTCGTCTTAGGGATTCTTTCGCTCCTGCTGCTAACACAAAAAACGCTTAAAAATAAGGGGTTACAGTGATGTTGTGTGAAATTCAATCATATTCTGCAAATTGTTACCTTTTGTAAAAAAAAGCATTGACCTTTGAAAGTGAAAATGGTTAGTATCGATGCTGATTAAATAAGCCTTTGGGCCAAAAAAAGGTTTTTGCTTATCTTCGAGCATAACGAAGAAAGACAAAAAACCTAACATTCTAATCAAATACAATGTAACAACCAGGGAGAAATAAATTGAGTACTCTAAATAGCAATCCCATTGCTAAAGCAGTACGTACCGCGTTAATCGCAGGTACAGCAGCTGCTATGGCAATCCCGTCAGTATATGCGGCGGAAGAAGGTGCGAAAGACGAGAAAGTCGTTATCACTGGTTCTCGTATTAAGCGAGCTGAAGTTGAAACAGCGACTCCTGTAATCACCATCACTTCTGAAGACATCGAAAATCAAGGTCGTTTAACTGTTGCTGACGCATTACGTAACGCAACGTTCAACAGCTTCGGTTCATTCAACGAGCAATCTGGTTCAAGTGCACAGTCTCAAGCGACTGTTAGCTTGATGGGTGCTGGTTCTGACCGTACTTTGATCTTGATGGACGGTAAACGTCTTCCAGGTTCACCATCTCTTGGTGGTACTGCGGTTAACCTTAACAACATCCCTATGGCGATGGTTGAGCGTATCGAAGTCATGAAAGATGCCGGTTCTGCGGTATACGGTTCTGACGCGATCGCGGGTGTAATCAACATTATCACTAAATCTGGCTACGACGGACTAAACATCTCTGGTGGTATTGGTCGTCCTAGCAAAGAAGGTGCTGACTCTGAAAACTTCTCTATCACAGGTGGTGTTTCAGGTCCT
Source organism: Gammaproteobacteria bacterium (assembly GCA_013373545.1). Taxonomy (GTDB): domain Bacteria; phylum Pseudomonadota; class Gammaproteobacteria; order Enterobacterales; family Kangiellaceae; genus Pleionea. The sequence continues at coordinate 29,374 of JABXHQ010000173.1, read as the reverse complement.
AAAGGTAACTTCACTTTCGCATTTGACCATCAAGTAGTTGACGCGATTTTCGATAAAGATCGTGACTACACAGCTGCTTCTTGGGAAGACACCAACAATGACGGTGTTATCCAGTTAGCTTTCGAAACGCAAGGTGTTTCGATCTACGGTGCAACTGTTTTCAACCCAGACAATGGCTTAATCGAAGCGTCTCCTCTTTGCGATGATTTAACTGCAAATGTTCCTGGTTTCGTTGGTGAAGTTGGTCTAGACGTATACTGGCCTGGTGCTGGTTACACTGGTTGTGGTTACGCTTATGCAAACATTTCTGCTAACAAAGCGTCTATCAACCGTAACTCTATCTACATGAAAGGCGATTACGAGATCAGCAGCGACGTGACTTTCTTCTCACGTTTGATGATGTCACACAACCGTTCATTCGGTCGTTACGCACCTCCTGCGGCTCCGTTCCCCTTCATTCCAGCTGGCAACCCACACAACCCGTCTACAACTCAAGACACTTGGGGTTACTTCCGTTGGTACCAATTAGGTCCTCGTGATAACAACATCGATGACTACACGCAAGACTACATTGCTGGTTTCTCTGGCTACTTCGGTGAGTCAGCTGAGTGGGAACTTTACTACCACTACAACCATCAAGATAACAAGTCAGTGGGTAACACTTACTTGAGCTTCTCAGGTCTTTACACCAACTTATACTTAGGCGAAGCATTCGATACTGAAGCGGGTCTAGGTGCATTAGGTGCAACGACTTTGAACGAAGATCGTAACATCTTCTCGCAAATCTACGGTGGTGTTGGCTTCCAAACTGGCGACGCTTCTCACTATGTTGGTTTCGAAACTTTCGACATTCGCTACAAAGCGTTAGTTGACAAGCAATCTGAAGCTGGCTGGGTCGGTGGTTCTGCTGGTAACTCAGCGGCTCGTGATCGTGACGTTGTTGCGGCATTCTACGAGTTCAACTACCCAATCATGGACAACTTAGAAGTTAACTTCGCGGTTCGTTACGATGATTACTCTGACTTCGGTACAGAAACTTCTCCTAAGTTATCTTTACGCTATCAAGCGACTGACGACTTAATGGTTCGTTTCTCATTAGGTGAAGGCTTCCGTGCTCCAACACTTCAAGAGCTAAGTGCTGCAGACGCTTTCTCTGCTGAATTCGCAATCGACTACATTGCTTGTGCGAACGCGACTCCAGCTATTGCGCCTTCAGACTGTCCTGAAAACCAATACGACACAACTGTTCAGTCTAACGATCAGCTAACTGCTGAAACGTCTGACTTCATGAACATTGGTGCGATTTACTCTGGCGTTGAGAACTTAACACTTCGTGTTGATTACTCTCAGTTAGATATCGACAATGTTGTTGGTTACCTTTCAGTTCAACAGTTAATTTACTTAGAAATGATTGGTCAGGCTTCTCCAGACCCACGTGCTCGTATCGACCGCATCAACGGTGGTATCGATGAAGCATTCACTATCTCATTAAACGGTGCTGCGCGTACTATCCATAACTTGGATATCGAAGCAGACTACAAATGGGAAACTGAATTCGGTACTTTCGACTTCGGTCTTGATGTATCGCGCATCTTGAAATACGAAGATGACATCGTATTCGGTGGTGTATCTCAGGATATCGCTGGTTTCTCTGGTGCTCCTGAAGTACGTGCTCAGTTAACAACTGTTTACAGCAACGGTGACCACGCTTTCGCATGGAACATCGACTACATCGATAACACTGCAGACGCTGAGTCTCCAGTTATCAATGGTAGCGACATTTCATTGCAAGGTTTCGGTATCGTAGAAACTGTTATGATTCACAACATGTCATACAGCTATGATGCAGGTAACTGGGGTCGTTACACAGTTGGTCTTCGTAACGCTTTCGAAGACGATCTTCCAACGAACAGTGGTGATGCTTCAGTTTACAACAGTAACCTGTACACTCCATTGCATCTTGGACGTACTGCATACGTTAACTTCTCTTTAGACTTCTAAGAAAGTTAATAGCAATCCAAAAGCCCGATAGGAAACTATCGGGCTTTTTTTTAAGTAAAAATTATTATGAACAGAACGCAAGAATTCCTCGATCAAGCTCGCCAACTTATTGATCAAAAGCAACCAGCCGAAGCCTTACTGGTACTTAAAAAAATCATCCGTAAACACCCAGCTCATTACGCTGCGCATGTGTTACGTGGTGAAGCATTGATTGCCAGCCAATCAATTGCCAAAGCTTATGAAGAATTAATCAAAGCCGCACAGATTGATCGCCGCCAAGCCGATGCTTGGGATCTGCTCTTGCCGCTTATGGTAAAAGATGAAAAGTTCAGTGACATGTTAGCCATTGAACAACAGTTTGATGAGGCGCTTAAAACCGCATTAAGCCTCGACGGCTTAATTGCGCTAGGTTATGCCTTTGAGCGCACGGGCGACTTTGATGAGGCCATTGCCTATTACCAAAGAGCTCTGCAACATTCGCCTGAACATCCACGAGCCACACTGTCTTATGCTAATGCATTACGATACGCAGGCCGTAAAGAAGAAGCGGTAACTCAGTATCAAGCCGTTATGCTTGGTGACAGTGATTATGTTCCCGTGGCCGCTTGGAGTTTGGCGAACTTAAAACAATTTAAATTTGCACCGGCAGATATCGAGCGGGTGGAAAAGTATGTGGCAGAAAAGCCCGATAATTATTATGCACATTTTGCGTTAGGCCAAGCTTACGAAACTCAAAAAGAATATCAAATCTCTTTTGAACATTACCAAAAGGCGAATCAACTTCGTTCTGCAAGCATTAATTTCTCTCCGGAAAAGTTCAGCGCCTATTGTGATGAACTCATAAACAACTTTCCAATGCTGCAAGTACAGGGTAAAACTAGCGAGCCGAAGTTAATTTTTATTGTAGGTATGCCGCGCAGTGGCTCAACTTTAACCGAACAAATCTTGTCATCTCATAGTCAAGTAGTACGCATGGGTGAACTGCCGTACATCAATCGGATTTTGTGGGATTTACAGAATCGCAAACAAACCATTTACCCGCGTTGTGTCAGTTTAATTAATGATGCAGATGTTAGTAGCTATCGCCAGTATTATCTTGATGCTTGTAAGAATCATTATGAAGGTAAGCCTGCCTTTATCATTGATAAGAATCCGAATAATTTTGAAAATGTTGGCATGATTAAGCGATTATTCCCCGACGCACTGATTATAGACACGCGCCGTGAATATGCTGCAAACGCTTTTGCATTATATAAACAACTATTTATTCGTGGCCAAGATTACTCTTACTCGTTTGAACATATTCATGCTTATTACTCGGGCTATTTAAAGCTAATTGCTCATTGGCAACAGTGTTTTAACGACACATTAATGACAATAAACTACGAGTCACTGGTGCAAGATTTCGAAACGACCGTGCGCTCACTTTTGCAGTTTTGTGGATTAGAAGAAGAGCAAGGTTGCTTTGAGTTTTATAAAAATAAGCAAGCAGTGGACACAGCAAGTTCAGAGCAAGTCAGACAACCTATTTATAAGGATGGGTTGGCTTATTGGCGCAATTTTGAAACCTTTTTGCCTGATTCTGCCGTTAAAATATAGTTGAATTAAAATAGTATAAAGTTAATTTCGAGGGTTTTATGTCAATAATCAAAAAAATTATCGCCATATTATTTACCATCACGGTTGCAAGCGCCTATGCGCAGAAAATGCCGGTGGAAATGTATGCAAAAGATGCCGATATTGAAAGCTTACGTCTATCTCCAACTGGAGAATATTATGCGGCGAGAGTTAAACAGGACGGAAAGCGATCGGTGGTTGTGATCGATCGTAAAAACATGAAGATAAAATATGCCTTTAATTTTGGCGACGAGAAAGATTATGAAGCGGGTAGTTACGGCTGGCTGAACGATGAGCGGGTTTATGTTCGTATGCAGCGTATGGTAGGGCCGCTCGATACCCCTGGGGCATCGGGTCAATTATATGCAGGGAACATTGACGGCTCGAAGCTACGACAACTTTTACCCGTTACCGGTAAATCTGTTCGGCAAAAAAATATGGGTGAGCGTCAATTTAGTATGGTCTCTATGCTTATTGACGACCCTGAACATATTCTAGTTAATATTTATGATGATGATGTTAATGAAGTATACAAACTAAATGTATATAACGGATTTGCTCGTCCGATCGTGAGAGCGCCAGCTAAATTCTCGCAAATAATTGCCGATGATAAGGGGGAGCCTAGATTTGCAATTTCGACCGATAGTGAAACTAACAAGGCCTCAATTTTTTACCGCGAAGATGATTGGAAGCTGATAAAAGAGCAAGATGTTAAGAGAGGATCGATATATCCAATTGAACTAGCTGAAGATGGTAAGAGTGCCTTAGTTTTTGTGAGTAACGATGAATTAGACAGTGGTATTTATCAGTTTAGTTTTCAAGACCAATCGTTTGCGCTAGTTTATGAACTTGAAGGCGATGCTGATGTAGAAGATTTTATTTTTGCTGATGGATATAGAAATAAAGGACTTGTTGGCGTTGTAAGGCAACCGGATCGCCGAGTCTCAGAGTACTTTGGAGGCGGTGCTGAAGTAGGACTCTTAAAAGCAGTTGATGGATTGTTCCCGGATCAATTCGTTTCATTTGTCTCAACAACAAAAGACTACTCAACGAGTTTACTTGTTGTCTATAGTGATGTTAACCCAGGGCAATATTATTTGTTTCATCATAAGACAAATAAAATGTCTCCGGTTATGAAACTTCAAGATCATATTGATCGTAAGTCATTAGCAAAGGTTAACCCAATTGAATTCAAGGCTCGTGACGGAAAACTTATTAAGGGGTATTTAACTCTACCTAAAGGTAAAACTAAAAACCTTCCGATGGTTGTGTATGTACATGGTGGACCTTATGGTGTTCGGGACAATTGGCATTTTAATTACTCTTCACTTGACCAACAGTTTTTAGCTAACCGCGGATACGCAGTCCTGCAAATTAATTATCGTGGCTCAGGTGGTCGGGGTACCGAGTTTGAATATGGCGCCTATCGGAAAATGGGAATGGAGATGCAAGACGATTTAACCGATGGTACTTTGTGGGCGGTTGAGCAAGGTTTTGCTGATAAAGATCGTTTGTGTATTTATGGCGCGAGTTATGGTGGTTATGCGGCAATGATGGCGGTCGTTAAGGAGCCAGACCTATATAAGTGTGCAATACCTTATGTTGGCGTATACGACATCGCTATACAGGCCGCCAGTAGTGATACTGCCAAGTTTAAGTCTGGCAGAATATTCCTTGAAGAAGCGTGGAATGCCTACGACGAAGCGTTTATTAAAGAGCGCTCTCCTATTTACCATTTAAACAAACTAAAAGCGGCGTTATTTTTCGTACATGGCGGTGAAGATAAACGGGTACCGGTCGAGAATTATGAAAAGATAGCATCGGCGTTGGATAAAATGGACTATCCCTACCAGTCAATGATTAAAGGCAAAGAAGGGCATGGTTTTGTGGATGAAGATAATCGAAAAGAATTGCTAATTGCCATCGAGAAGTTTCTTGATAAACATATTGGAGAGTAGTGACTTTTATGATTAACCCCACAACACTAGCGAAAGTAAAAGACTATGCTGATCAGTACCAAGCAAATGGAGTGATCAGCATTGACGACTTCTTAGAAGCTGATTTTGCCGCTGAACAGATAAAGCTTATTCATTATGCAACCGAGTGGGAAATTGCTACCTTACTTGAGGGGCGTCCGTTTGTTGCGGGGTTAGAGGAATTTTCCAAGGCTCCAGCCCATGAGCGGCAGCAGTTTGTCAATGACTTGCTCATGTATGCACGTAATAATCCGTTTCAGTATTTTTACGAGTACATTCGTTTGAAAGGCGTTGATACTAAGCCAAATGAAAAGTTTGCTAAGCTGATTGATTTTTATAATTCTGATGAATTAAAAAACTTCATCGGAGCGATCATAGGCGAGAGTGACATTGCCGATATTGACGGTAAGATCACCCGTTACATGCCGGGACATTTTTTGAAAAAGCACTGTGATACCGGCGTGAATGACAAGGCGGAACGAAAGTGCGCTTACGTATTGAGCCTCACAAAAAATTGGGAAGCTGATTGGGGTGGTCTGTTTCATATGTTGGACGATCAAGGCCGAGTGAATAACACGATAATGCCGAGCTTTAATACCTTGAATATATTTCGTGTGCCACAAGATCATTTAGTTTCGCAAGTCGCCAACTATGCTCCTACCGCACGCTTTAGCATTACCGGTTGGGCGTGGGGTTCGAATTACTCATGACCGAGTTTAAAGAAATTGCCCAAAACCCCGATTGGCAACTCGGCAGCTTTGTACCGCAAACCAGCTCATTGCGGTTTTACAAAAACTCAGCTGCAGCACGTAAACGCCATAATTTTTATGATCATGATTATATCAGCGGCGTTAAAATGGAAACCTTTGACGTACCCATGCAAGCGCTGATTGCCGATAAAGCGCAATTAACTACAACTAAAGATATTGGCATTATTGCTCATACCGCATTTTGTGGTTCCACTTTAATGGGACGTGCGATGCACGACGTGTATCAATGGTCATCGGTACGTGAGCCGAACATCCTAATGGAATGCTCGGTTTTTAAAGTGGATAACCCAGACTTTGCCACGATGCAAAACCCTTTCTGGCGTGACTTGTTAGATGTAGTGGTCTTGCTTCTGGCAAAAGATTCCGAGCGCGCAGCAACGGTGATTAAACTTTCAAACTCAATGAACAATTTACTCGGCGACTTACAAGCAACCGCTGACTATCGCGTGACTATCCTGTTTAACACGCTAACTGAGTTTTTGATTTCGAACTATAAAAAGCAAGGATTTCAACAGTTCATTGGTCAACTACTACAGTTTTATTCGCGTATGCCAACCTACGGCGCGATCATCCAGCAGCATGCGCGGCAGCTGAATGATGCTCGAGCAGTGGGTCTATTGTGGGCGTTACAACAAGATTTACTGGCCAAACAAAAAGATTCAATCGCTGCGCAGCGGTGTAAAACATTGCCGGCTGAGCAGGTGTTTGGTGATTTGCCAAAAGCAGTTACTGATGTGGCCGAGTTTTTTTGCGGCCATTCATTGCCAGCGGCAGATCGCGATAATCCACTATTTCAAGAACACTCAAAATACCAGCAGCAAGCCTATTCTGTTGCGGCAAAAAATGCCGAAGACGAAGCCATTATTCAACAGCACCAAGCGGCGTTCACTGAAGCCGAGACCTTTACTCAACAAGTTCGAGAGTTGCACCGACTGCAAAGCCTCTAGCGGCTATGCCGACCAGCGCAGCGAACCATCGTTAGCCTGCCAAAATTAACCGAATAGCATGGATGCTGTCGGATAGTGCAGTTGCCGACGGTAAGTAATCAAACACCGACTGTTCAATTTGGCTGGTAGCTGCTGGCGGGAACAATACATAACGCAACTCACTGTCAGTGATAAAGTCATAGGGCCAAACGCTGACGTAAATACGTGGGCGGCTGGTTTCAGTGGTGGTGACGATTTGCGCATCAATATTAAAATAATTAACCAATGTGTGATTCATCAAAACCGTTTCACTGGTTACATTACTAACTTCATTGGGTGGTGCCATTACGGCTAACTCGAACCCGGTTTTCTGCTGTAAGTAAACGCCATACTTGAGTAGTTTCAGGGTCGTCGCATTGACATCGTCGGTGTATTCATACTCAGCGGCTTTGACTTGGCGGCCGGCGCCAATTACCACAATTTGTGCCGGCTCGGCAAAGGTTTGGCCTTTCAGTTGTTTGAGTTCGGCTAGGCTGTAAGGCTCGCTCTTGGGTAATGACTCGTACAACAGCACGGCAATTGAAGGGGTGCTGAATACGTATAAACTGATACTCGACAGTAACAATAGAACGCGCGCAATACGACGTTTACTTGACCATAAGATCCACGCCAGTAACGCTAGCAGCAAGTTGATCCCAGGGGGAAGCAATAGATAACTAATCCAGCTGGTGCTCATTTTATCCTTATTTTCAACAAAGGGTTATGGCCGAAGGTTGTTGCAATGCACGCCTCTGGGGTATGATTGCCGCATAAATTTAAAGTAACAGTGTACCCTATTTTCTTACAGTAAACGAAGCGTCGTCAAAGACTCCATTTCGTTTAGCATTGGCATTATCGTGAAGGTGAAAATTAGCTATGCAGGAACAATATAACCCGCAGCAGATAGAACAAAGTGTTCAATCATTTTGGAAGGAAAATCAAGTATTTAAAGCAGTAAAGGACACGAGTAAAGAAAAATACTACTGCCTCTCGATGCTGCCATATCCTTCGGGTCGACTGCATATGGGCCATGTGCGCAACTACACCATTGGTGATGTTATTTCACGGTTTAAGCGAATGCAGGGCTTTAATGTTCTTCAGCCTATGGGGTGGGATGCCTTTGGTTTACCGGCTGAAAACGCGGCGATAAAAAATAAAGCGCAGCCAGCGGATTGGACCCGTGAGAATATCGCTTACATGAAAAAGCAGCTCGAGAGTCTTGGTTTTGCCTATGACTGGGACCGCGAGGTGACCACTTGTGAGCCACGCTATTATAAGTGGGAGCAATGGTTTTTTACCCAATTAGTCAACAAAGGTTTAGCCTACAAAAAGCAATCACAAGTTAATTGGTGCCCGAATGATGAAACGGTCTTGGCCAATGAACAAGTACACGATGGCTGTTGTTGGCGCTGCGACACTCCGGTGGTGAAAAAAGATATTGAACAATGGTTTATTCGGATCACTGAATACGCAGAAGAGTTATTAAACTCAATTGATGATCTTGAGGGTTGGCCCGATAGTGTGAAAACCATGCAGCGTAACTGGATTGGTCGCTCAGAAGGGATCAATATGTCATTCCAGCTGGCTGACAGTGACGAACAAGTGGCCATATATACCACGCGTCCTGACACCTTGATGGGGGTAACCTACTTGGCCGTTGCGGCACAACATCCGCTAGCTTTACGAGCTGCGGAAAATAACCCTGAATTGGCGCAATTTATTGCTGAGTGCAACCGCTCTTCAACGGCTGAAGCCGACGTCGCAACGATGGATAAGAAAGGCATGGCGACCGGGATCAAAGCATTGCATCCCATCAGTGGTGAGCCGGTTGAAATTTGGGTGGCGAATTTCGTCTTGATGGATTATGGCTCAGGTGCGGTGATGGCGGTTCCAGGTCATGATCAACGCGACTTTGAATTTGCCACTCAATATGGCATCGCTATCAAACAAGTCATTGAACCGCTAGCCGATAGCGAGACGCCCTGTGATTTGTCGCAACAAGCCTTTGTTGAAAAAGGCCGTCTGATCAACTCTGGAGAGTTTAATGGACTAACGTCTGAGGAAGCGTTTGCCGCGATTGCGCAAACGCTAGAACAGGCCGGTGTTGGTGAAAGACAAGTTAACTACCGATTACGTGACTGGGGCGTTTCTCGCCAGCGTTATTGGGGAGCGCCGATCCCAATGGTGCGTCTTGATAACGGCGAAATGGTCGCGGCGGAAGAATTTCCCGTTGAATTACCGACCGATCTCGTGATGGACGGCGCCACTTCACCACTACTCAATCATGAAGAATTTTTAACCACAAGCGTGGGTGGTCAGCCAGGACGTCGCGAGACGGATACCTTTGATACGTTTATGGAATCCAGCTGGTACTACGCGCGTTACACTACTCCCCACAGCGATGATGCGATGCTGGAGTCGGAAGAAGCCAACTATTGGTTGCCCGTGGATCAGTACATTGGTGGTATTGAACATGCCACGATGCATTTGTTGTATTTCCGCTTTTTCCACAAACTGATGCGCGACGCGGGATTAGTCAATAGTGACGAGCCAGCTAAGCGTTTGTTGACTCAAGGAATGGTGTTATCGGAAACTTTTTATCGCGTTGAGAATGGCGCTAAGGTTTATTACTCACCGGAAGAAGTTGAGGTCGAGAAAGACAGCAAAGGGAAAGTCCTTAGCGCAACATTAAAGTCAACCGGAGCGGCGGTCGAGTTAGGCGGCATGGAAAAAATGTCGAAGTCGAAGATGAACGGCGTCGACCCGCAACATCTTATCGATCAATACGGTGCGGATACTGCACGCCTATACACTATGTTTGCCGCACCGCCAGAGCAATCTTTGGAATGGCGCGAAGACGGTGTGCAAGGAGCCTTTAAGTTTTTACGTCGAGTTTGGAAGTTGGTGCACGATCATTTAGCGGCCGGCGAAGTTCCTGAGCTTGAACCGCAACAATTGTCCAATGAGTTACAAGGCGTGCGTCGTAAAACTCACGAAACCATCGCTAAAGTAACTGACGACATTGAACGTCGCTACACTTTTAATACGGCAATTGCGGCGGTTATGGAGCTTACCAATACGCTGGCTCGGGTTGATCAAAGCGACGCTTCCGCCCGTGCAGTTGTTCGCGAAGGTCTAAACACTTTGGTGGTATTGTTAAGTCCGATTACCCCGCATATCTGTCATCAATTGTGGCACGCACTGGGGCACCAAGATTCGGTCGTGGATGTTACCTGGCCGACGGCAGACCAAAGTGCGCTCACTCAAGATGAAGTGGAATTAGTGGTGCAAGTCAACGGTAAGCTGCGAGCAAAAATTTCGGTTGCTAAAGACTTAACTAAAGACGCTATTGAAGCATTAGCGATGGCCGATAGTAATGTGCAAAAATTTACTGCGGATAAAACGGTTCGAAAAGTAATCGTGGTACCGGGTAAATTGGTTAATATAGTGGTGGGCTGATTGAACCGCCAACGCATAGCACAGCAACTTTATCGCTCTGTTTATGGGCTACTGATGCTGTTAATGCTCAGTAGCTGCGGCTTTAAGTTAAGTGGTTATAATCAGCCTCTTGCGCTTAGCGATAAAACGTTTGCGGTGTCATCATTGCCGCAACTGAATGCTATTAAACAACAAGTGATTGAAGCCTATCAACGCCACGATCGAAGGCTTGTTTTAGCCAGCGAAGCCGATGTGCTGATTGAACTCACTGAGCAATCGTTAACGCGGCGAGCCATTACTCGCAATGCACTTGGGCGCGCGACTGAGTTTGATGTGAAACTCACAGTTACTTTTGCGGTAACGCAGGTGCAGGGCGATGAACAAGCGACAGCTGAAATCTTAACAGTGGCCGCTCAACAAGCTTATTACTACGATAATCAACAGCTGCTGGCTGCAGAACATCGAGAGCGTGAAATCGTCGCTGAGTTAAGGCGTAAAGTAGCGGAACAGCTAGTCTATGCGGTTGAGGATAGACTGCAATGACCCTGTCGATTGAGCAGTTGCCGTCTGCGGTACAGTCTTTAGCGACGGCTTACTTAATAACTGGTGATGAGCCGCTATTGGTGATGGAAGCACAAGATTGCATTCGAAACGCCGCGCGCGAGCAAGGGGTTTCAGAGCGACAAGTTTACGAAATCAATAAGCAGTTCGACTTTAATCAAATTCAAGTGAGTGCCGACAATCTAAGTTTGTTTGCCGAAAAGAAACTTCTCGAGCTGCGCTTTGATAAAGTACCGGACAAAACGCAGCAGCAACATTTACTCGCATTAATTGAAAACTTAAATGACGATAGTCATATTGCGATTACCTGTCCTAAATTAGATAAGCGGCAGTTGGGAGCAAAGTGGTGTAAAGCTATTGCTGAGCGTGGCCACGTAGTTCAGATCTGGCCGGTGCCTAGTTATCAGTTATCGGGTTGGATCAAACAGCGCGCGGGTAGCCTGGGACTCAGTTTAGATGCTTCTGCAATTCGACTAATTGCCGAGCGCTCCGAAGGCAATTTACTTAGCGCGCAACAAAGTCTCGATAAAATTTCTCTGGCTAACTTAACTCCGCCAATTCATGCCGAGCAAGTGCTCGATGTGATTGCCGATAGCGCACGCTACAATGTTTTTGAACTGATTGATACTGCGCTTGCGGGTGATGGCGCGAAAACCACACGCATGTTGCAGCAAATTAAAGCTGAGGGCGTGGTGCCGGTTATACTTGTGGCCAGCTTATACCGCGAAGTGCGCAACCTACTGAAAATGTCCGAGCAAGTTGCACGGGGGCAGTCAGTTACTGCTGTTGTACAAGAGTACCGCGTTTGGAAATCACGGTCGCGCATTGTGTCGACCGCCTTAAACAAAGTTCCGCTGACCGTTTGGCAGCGTTTGGTCACTCGCTGTGCTCATCTTGACAAGTTGGCCAAAGGAGCCGAAACCGGCAATATTTGGGATGAACTGTTAACCGGATTATTGCTGATGGGCGGGCGTCCTTTGTGGCGTAAAGTGTTATGAGTGAAAGTGCAACTGGGCAGGCTGCGCCGCTGGTTATTTATGGCGGAACATTCAACCCGATCCACTATGGTCATTTACGCGTTGCTGAGCAGGTTTATAATTTACTTCCGAATGCCGAAATCGCTTTGGTTCCCTGCGCAGTTCCCCCGCATCGACAGCAGCCTGAAGTTGCGGCGCATCACCGAGTGACTATGGTACAATTAGCGTTGGCGCCGTATCCGCATTTAACGGTCGATGCCCGTGAAGTTGAGCGTAAGTCAACTTCATATACTTGGCTAACGGTGCAAGAGTTGCGGCAAATTTGGCCACAGCGAGCGATTGTTTTAGTCATGGGGGATGATGCCTTTAGTGGTCTCGCCAGCTGGCACGAGTGGCGCGCGATGATGGCTGAAGTCAATATTATTGTGGTGGCGCGCAATGCCAGTGGCCAGCAAGAGCAACAGCAGCTGACCGAAACTTGGCAATTAACTTGGTGTGAGTCTGTCGCTCAACTGCAGCAAACACCTGCCGGCGGTGTCTATCGCCACATCTGCCCACGGCTGGAGATTTCAAGCTCTTACATTCGTGAGCAACTGCAGCGACAACAGTCTTGTCGTTTTTTGATGCCTGATACTGTTCTTTCTTATATTGAGCAACAAGGCTTATACACAACCGAAAGGTAAATGAATGGATAGCGAAGCGTTAAAACTATTTATCGTTGATCAACTTGAAGATGCGAAAGCACAACACATCAATGTGATCGACGTGCAAGATAAAACCCCGATAACCGATTATATGATTGTCTGCTCGGGTACCTCATCTCGCCATGTAAAATCGATTGCGGTACAACTGGTACAAAAAGCCAAAGAGCAAGGCAAGCAGCCGATTGGGGTAGAAGGTGAAGACTCATCTGAATGGGTGTTAGTCGACTTTGGCGACGCCATTGTGCACGTCATGCAAGCGAACGTGCGCGACTACTACCAAATTGAAAAGCTTTGGAGCAACGATCTGACTTCATGATCATTCGCCTAATTGCCGTCGGTCATAAAATGCCCGACTGGGTCACTTCTGGTTATCAAGAATACGCGCGACGCATGCCGCGCGAATGTCGCTTAGAATTGCACGAGATTGCGGCCGGTAAACGCGGTAAGCAAGTGGATATCAAGCGGATCATGGCCAAAGAAGCCGATGCGATTAAACAAGCGATTCATCCTAACGATCATATTGTGGCTTTAGATGTAGAAGGTAAGTCATGGTCAACACCCCAGCTAGCACAACAAATAAGCGCGTGGCAGTCACTCGGACAAAACATTGCTTTGCTGGTCGGGGGACCCGAGGGTTTAACTCCTGAATTACGCCAAATGGCGCAGCAAAAATGGTCATTGTCGGGGTTAACTTTACCGCATCCCTTGGTGAGAATCCTGGTGGCTGAAGCTTTGTATCGAGCTTGGAGTGTTACCGCCAATCATCCCTATCATCGTGAGTAGTCCACGACATGCTGTCACGTAAAGTTACGCTCAAAAACCAGTTTAAAGAAATTGCCATTTACCGCAATCGCATGATGGTGAGCTTACTTATCGTAATGGGGTTGATGATTCTGCTAATTGTTTGGGTCGCCAACTTACAAATTTCACATTATGAAAAATATCGCACCGAATCGGACAACAATCGAATTCGCGTCTTACCCGTTGCGCCAACACGGGGCTTAATTTACGACCGTAACGGAATTATTCTGGCGGAAAATCGCTCGGTGTACTCAATTGAAATTGTGCCCGAGCAAGTTAAAGATATTGAGTCAACGGTACAACGACTGTCGCAATTGCTCGATTTTGATGAAGATGACGCAACGCGTTTTTTTCAAGAGCTCAAACGAACTCGCGAACGCTTTAAGAAAATACCGTTAAAGTCTAAGTTAAGCGAGCAGCAAGTGGCGCGATTTTCGGTCAATCGCCACGCTTTCCCCGGCGTTTCAATTGAAGCGCGTTTAGTGCGCTATTACCCTTACGGCGAAGTCTTGTCGCACGCTTTAGGTTATGTCGGACGGATCAACGATCGCGAACTACAACAAATAGACTCAGAAAATTATCGAGCAACCCGCCATATCGGAAAAGTGGGCCTAGAAAAATATTATGAAACTCAGTTGCACGGAACCATCGGCAGTCAGCGGGTCGAGTCCGATGTGCAAGGACGGGTATTGCGCGTGTTAGAGCAACAACCTCCGGTGGCGGGGGTGGACCTCCATTTAGAGCTCGATTTGCCGCTGCAGCTGGCGGCCTATGAAGCACTGGACGGTCATCGCGGTGCGGTCGTTGCGATCGATCCCGCGAGCGGCGGAGTGCTCGCTCTGGTTTCGACACCGGGTTATGATCCAAATTTATTTGTCACCGGAATTTCAACTCGTGACTACAAAGCGTTACTTAACGACAATCGACCGCTCTTTAATCGGGCATTACGCGGCCAATATTCACCCGGCTCCACGATTAAGCCGCACATTGCTTGGCTAGGTTTAGAAAGCAAAACCGTTTCGACTCAATACAGTATTGATGACAATGGCGTGTATTTTCTTCCCAACGATGAAAAGCGCCGTTACCGCGATTGGAAGAAGTGGGGGCACGGTAATAGTATTGGCTATCGCCGCGCAATTATTGAATCTTGTGACACTTACTTTTATGACCTCGCTTACAAGTTAGGTATTGATAGGATTGCTGAAACCATGAGCGACTTCGGCTTTGGCGAATCTACCCAAATAGACATGGGGGAGGAAGTTCCAGGACTGATGCCAAGCCGGGCATGGAAAAAAGGCGCACGTGGGGTACATTGGTTTCCCGGTGAAACCGTTATTACCGGAATCGGGCAGGGGTATTGGCTTGCCACACCGCTGCAGATTGCGAACTCGGCGGCAGTAATTGCGAATGACGGCGTGCGTTATCAGCTGCGGATGGTGAAGTCGATCGGTTTAGCCGGAGAACAGCAAACGATTCTGCCGACATTGGCACAGCGCCAAATTGATGTGGGTGATGGCAAACATTTTGCGCGAATTCAACAAGCCATGAAAGAAGTCAATCATAATAAGGTCATTGGTACCGCGCGTAGCGCTTTTCTCGACAGTACTTATCTCTCAGCCGGTAAGACCGGCACAGTGCAATTGTTTGGGCTGGGTGAAGATGAAGAGTATGAAGCGGAAAATTTAGCGGAACGATTACGCGATAATGCGCTCTACATAGGGTATGCACCGTTTGAAAACCCCACTATTGCTGTGGCAGTTGTGGTGGAAAATGCCGGAGGGGGCGGATCCAATGCCGCACCGATCGCGCGTAAAGTAATGGACCAATATTTATTGCGTTCGACAGAGCAAGGTGAACAGCCATGAGTTCGGCCAGTCATACTCATAAAGAACGCCAGTCGCTGGCGTGGCGACTGCACATTGATGTGCCGCTGTTAGCCTCTTTGCTGATCGTTGTCGCCTTTGGATTGATGGTGCTGTATAGCGCAGGTGGTGAAAGTGAATCGCTGATGTACCGCCAAATTACCCGACTGGGAATGGGCTTAGTGGTCATGTTGGTCATGGCACAGTTGCCACCGCGGTTTTATCAGAAGTGGGCTCCGGTATTGTACAGCGCGGGAATTTTATTGTTGTTTGCGGTGCTGCTATTTGGCGATAAAGGAAAAGGAGCGCAGCGTTGGCTCGATCTGGGCGGCTTTCGTTTTCAACCATCGGAAATTATGAAGTTGGCTGTGCCGTTAATGGTTGCCTGGTTTTTCAGTGAACGTGTATTGCCAGCGCGCAAGCGTGAGCTGTTAATAGCGGTTGTGATCGTTTTTGTTCCAACTTTACTGATTTTAACGCAGCCCGACTTGGGTACCAGTTTGCTGATTGCTAGCTCGGGAATTTTTGCGATTTATTTGTCTGGTGTTAGTTGGCGAATTATTTTTGGTTTTTCGTTAGCCGGGATTATCTACGCACCAGTGCATTGGTTTTTTGTAATGCGCGACTACCAACGCGAACGGGTGCTGGTTTATTTGGATCCTGAGCGCGATCCGTTAGGAAGTGGGTATCATATTATTCAATCAAAGATCGCCATCGGCTCTGGCGGTGTCAGTGGTAAAGGTTGGTTGCAAGGTACTCAGTCGCAGTTGGAATTTTTACCGGAACGTTCGACTGATTTTATTTTTGCAGTGCTCGGTGAAGAGTTTGGTCTGATGGGGGTTATTTTATTGCTCATCATGTATTTACTGGTGATTGCACGCGGTATTTATATTGGCGTTCAAGCACAACAAACCTTTGCGCGGTTATTAGCCGGTGCAATTGTATTAACTTTCTTTATTTACTTATTCGTGAACATCGGCATGGTAACGGGTTTGCTTCCTGTGGTAGGTTTGCCGTTGCCATTAGTGAGTTATGGTGGTACTTCGATGGTCACCTTGATGGCCGGGTTTGGCATGCTGATGTCAATTCACACTCATCGTAAATTAGTACCGCATTAAATAACAACCAATAGCCATTAATTTTTTAGGGTTTTAAGGAGAAGCAATCTTGAGAGCAGGTAAAGCATTTGGGACATTAATAGTGGTACTGTCGATGTTTTATAGCGTTGTGCAGGCAAATGAAAGCGAAGCCGTTGAGTCGCCCAGTGCCTTTATCGATCGAATGGTCGAGAAACACCAAATGGATCGGAAGTGGCTTGAAGGACTGTTTGCCAAAACACAAAAAAACCAACGCATTATCGATTTAATTACTACGCCAGCAGAAGGCAAGCCTTGGTACGAATACCGCAAAATTTTTGTTCGCGAAGCTCGCATCAATGCAGGCATTAAATTTTGGAATGAACATCAAGTCGAATTGCAGCGTGCGGAATCAACTTTTCAAGTGCCAGCCGCAGTGATTGTGAGCATCATTGGTGTTGAAACCTTTTATGGCAAAATTAAAGGCAATATTAAAGTAATGGAAGCGCTCTACACTTTAGGTTTTCATTACCCTAAACGCGCTAAATTTTTTCGTGGTGAGTTGGAACAGTTTTTAATTTTGGCGCAAGAGCAAAACTGGGATCCATTGCAACCGGAAGGCTCCTACGCCGGAGCGATGGGGATGGGACAATTCATTCCGACTAGCTATCGTGAATACGCGGTCGACTTTGATGGCGATGGCAAGATAGATTTATTTAATAATCCCGCTGATGCCATTGGTAGCGTCGCAAATTATTTTCGCGTGCATAAATGGCGTTGGGGCGAGCCGGTGGCTTTTGCGCTAACCCAACAAGGCACCATGCAAGATAGTTTTATTCCTGAGCGTTACAAGCCGGGGACTACCGCAGGCATTTTAAAAGCTGCTGGATTTGATTGGCCAGTGCAAACCTTAGATGAGCAAGCAGCGGGTGTTTTGAGCTTTGATAAAAGCGCTACGGAACAAGAACACTGGATCATCTTTGATAATTTTTATGTGATTACGCGCTACAATCGCAGCCCACTGTACGCTATGGCGGTGTATCAATTTTCGCAAGAATTAAAAGCGCGTCGGGCGCAGTCTTATTGGATGCAATAAACCATGAAATTGTTGCGTGTCTTAAGTCAAAGCCTTATCACCATTGCTGCGCTCTTGTGGCTAAGCGGATGTTCTTGGTTTGAAGTGCAAGACAGCGGGCCAACCAAGCCTGTGGATGTTTCGCAGGTGCCCGATGCGGTGCCGAAAGTGGAGCCTCTGAGTCGCTATGGCAATCCGGCATTTTATGAACATGAAGGTATTCGTTACACCATTTTAAGCAGCGCCAGTGGTTATAAAGAGCGCGGTGTTGCCAGTTGGTACGGAACTAAGTTTCATGGTGAGCGCACCTCCTCTGGCGAACCTTATGATATGTACACCATGACAGCGGCGCATAAAACTTTGCCTCTGCCTACCTACGCAAGGGTCACTAACTTAGCCAACGGCCGCCAGGTGGTGGTAAAAATCAACGATCGGGGGCCCTTCAAAGAAGGGCGTATCATTGACTTATCCTACGCCGCTGCGGTTAAGCTGGGCTTTCATCATTTGGGCACCACCCAGGTAGAAGTTGAGACCATTGTGCTCGAAGGTAGCCATGAAATTAGCGGGCCTTCTTCGGTTCCTGCTGATAAACAAACTTATGTGCAAGTGGGCGCATTTTCCGATCGTGAAAAAGCGCAAACTTTGGTGGCGGCTATTGCGCAACAAGTACCTTGGGAAGTTTCGCTGTCGAGCGTGCGGGTGAACCGGAAATTGTTGCATCGTGTTCGAATTGGGCCAATTAGCTCTTTGGACGAAGCCAACCGGTTAGTTGAGACGTTAACGATTCCGGCGTTAGGCACCCCGCGCGTTATATTTGAGTAGGATCCGAAAAGGAACTTTTTCGCCGTCGCGGAGTCATTTAGCACAAGCCATCACTATGGTACAATTCACACCCAAACGATAGTCGCGAGCGGTATTGGCCGCTCAGCGAAAAAGCAGTCGTCAGTATATTAGCCATAAAATCGGGTTGGGACTTTTATCCAACTGGCAAAGTACAATCAGCAGGAAATCGAATAGTTATGAATCGAGTGTCTATTTTCACCATTCTTATCACATTTATGTGGGCGCAAAGTGTTTGGGCCATTACCCCTGCGCCGCCTTCATTGGGCGCCAATGGATACATTTTAATGGATTATCAATCGGGGCAGGTGATCGCCGAGAATAATGCTGACAATCCGTTACCGCCCGCTAGCCTAACCAAAATGATGACCAGTTATGTGGTCTCCGCAGAGCTTGCCGCGGGTAATATTGCGCTCACCGATCAAGTTACTGTGAGTGAAAATGCATGGGCGCGTAATTTTCCTGAGTCGTCAAAAATGTTTATCGAAGTGGGTAAGCAGGTCACGGTTGAGGAGTTACTAAAAGGTCTGATTATTTCATCGGGTGGCGATGCCAGTGTGGCATTAGCCGAGCACATCGCGGGTTCTGAAGATGCCTTTGCTCAATTGATGAATATGCACGCGCAAAAGTTGGGGATGACGAACACCTTTTTTGTCAACGCGCATGGCTTAACCGCCGAGGGGCATCAGACCACGGCACGTGATATGGCGCTATTAGCGAAGGCGTTGATCCACGATTACCCAGATGAATACGCGCTTTACCAATTAAAAGAGTTTACCTATAACAATATTCGTCAATACAACCGCAACAGCTTGTTGTGGGATCGCAGCCTTGAAGTGGATGGCATTAAAACTGGCCATACCGACGCCGCAGGTTATTGTTTAGTATCATCTGCAGTTAAAGACGGCATGCGTCTTATCGCGGTGGTAATGGGAACCAGCAGTGAAGAAGCACGTAAAATTGAAAGTAAAAAGTTGCTTACCTATGGTTTCCGTTTCTTTGAAACCGTCTCACCGCTTACCGCCAATAGCGAAGTGCATCAAGCGCGCGTTTGGGGCGGCGAAATTGAACAAGCGAAATTAGGTGTACTCAATCAAACCTTTTTGACCATTCCACGGGGCAAGCGTAATCAGTTGAAAGCCAACTACGTGGTTGAAAATGAATTAGAAGCGCCGCTAAGCAAAGGCCAAGCGGTGGGCAGTATTAATTTTGAGCTGGATGGCGAGCAGGTCGCATCGGTACCCTTAGTGGTGTTAGAGGACGTTGCTGAAGGCGGTTGGTTCTCACGTTTATGGGACTCAATTAGCCGCTGGTTCAGCGAGTTATTTTCCTAATACAGCGAACCTGTGCATGACCCACGTTTATCTCAACGGTGACTATCTGCCGTTGGCACAAGCCTCGGTATCGGTAACGGATCGAGGCTTTTTGTTTGGCGACGGGATCTATGAAGTGATCCCGGTTTACTATGGTCAGCTATTCCGGCTTGAGCAGCATTTGGTGCGCTTAAATCGCAGTTTGGCGGAAATATTTATTGAGCTTCGGATCACTGAGTCCGAGATTAATGCCATTGCTGAGCGATTACTGGCGCTGAATCAATTGCAAAATGCTAGCCTTTACCTGCAAGTGACGCGCGGCACCAGCAGCGTTCGTGATCACCGCTTTCCAGCGGCGCCGAAGCCGACGATTTACGCTTCTTTGAACCCTTTGCCGGCGGTGGATGAGCGACCCGATCCAACCGGACGCCGGGCGATTTGCGTCGATGATATTCGTTGGCAACGCTGTGATATTAAAGCCATAACCTTGCTCGCCAACTGCATGGCGCGGCAGCAGGCGGAAAATTCTGGTGCCGATGAAGCCCTAATGGTGCACGATAATTGGGTAATTGAAGGCTCTGCATCGAATCTCTTTATGGTGCGTGATAACGTCGTTTATACGGCGCCAACCAGCCCTTGGATTTTAGGCGGAATTACTCGCGAATTAGTGTTAGAGCTACTGCATGAAAAGGGCTTTAAGGTTAGTGAACAATTATTTACTCGAGCTGAGTTATACGCCGCGGATGAGGCCTGGATCACCAGCTCGACCCGCGAAATTCAGCCGTTAGTCGCCATCGATGGGCAGTGCATTGGCAATGGTCAAGCAGGGCCAATTTGGCATCAGATAACCGAGTATTATATGGCTTACAAGCAAAAGCTGTATAATGGTCATATTGTGTAGTGTTAAGACGTTTTTAACCATGAGTGAAACAACACCTCCTGATAACATCAACCCGCATTTGTGGGACTTTCCTTGCACCATCGCTTTTAAAGCCATGGCGGTAAACCGCGTGGATATCGATATTGATATTGTCACTAAGGTTCAAGAAGTGGTTCCCGGTGATTACAGTCCGAATATTAAGCCATCGGCAAAGGGCAACTATGTGTCGATTTCGATCCACGTGCACCTTGAGACGGCGCAGCAAGTTGAAGCTCTGTATCGTGCGGTGCGTGCGATCCCTGACGTAAAAATGTGCCTTTAAGGGGAATGTGCGTGTCACAACGGCAACATCAACTGGTGGTGCGGCAGCTCGGCCGTCAACCATATACGCCTATTTGGCAAGCGATGTCGGCATTTACCGACCAACGTGATGAGAGTACTTTAGACGAAATTTGGTTGGTCGAGCATGATCCGGTGTTTACCCAAGGGCAAGCGGGAAAAGCCGAGCATTTACTCGCACCCGGCGATATTCCAGTGGTACAAGTCGATCGCGGTGGTCAGGTCACTTATCATGGCCCTGGCCAGCAAGTCGTGTATTTTTTACTCGACATCCGGCGTAAACAAATGGGCGTGCGCGATTTAGTCTCGGCAATAGAAGATGCGGTCGTTGACACCCTTGAAGGTTTTTCTATTAATGCGCATCCACGTTCCGATGCACCGGGCGTATATGTCGACAGCGGCGCGAAAATTTGCTCATTAGGTTTGCGGATCCGCCGTGGCTGTTCGTTTCATGGTTTGGCGTTAAATGTGGCCATGGATTTATCGCCGTTTGCGCGAATTAACCCATGTGGTTATGCCGGAATGGCGGTCACCGATATACAACAGCAAGGCGGTCCGGACACATTAGCCAAGGTAACCGAGCCTTTGGTGCAACAAATAATGAATCATTTAGAGTATCGTACGGCGACCACCGCCGACGGTTTGGAGAAGTAACAGTTATGACTGATAACACCTCGGCCAATACAACCGCAAAACCAGCGAAAAAAGTTGCTGGCGTTAAGCTGCGTGGCGCAGATAAAACGGCGCGCATACCAATTAAAATTGAGCCTACCGAAGAAATGCCGCGCAAGCCCGACTGGATCCGCGTGCGTCTTCCTAGCGGTAATCAAGTTACCGAAATCAAAAACATGCTGCGCAATAAAAAATTGCACACGGTCTGTGAAGAAGCATCTTGTCCGAACTTACCTGAATGCTTTGGCCATGGTACCGCTACCTTTATGATTTTGGGTGACATTTGTACGCGCCGCTGCCCATTTTGCGATGTAGCGCATGGCCGGCCGTTAGCGCCAGATGCGGACGAGCCAAAAAACCTTGCTGACTCGGTGGTGAGCATGGGATTGAAATATGTGGTGATCACTTCGGTGGACCGTGACGATTTACGTGACGGCGGTGCACAGCATTTTGTTGACTGTGTGAACCAAGTTCGAGAACAAGCGCCCGCGACAAAAATTGAAACACTGGTTCCTGACTTTCGTGGACGCATGGATCGTGCGCTAGAAATATTAGCCGCTGGATTGCCCGATGTGTTTAATCACAACTTGGAAACCGTACCGCGCTTATATCGACAAGCGCGTCCGGGCGCTGATTATCAGTGGTCATTAGACTTGTTGAAAAAGCACAAAGCGTTGTATCCCGAAGTTGCCACTAAGTCAGGTTTGATGGTGGGACTTGGCGAAACCAATGAAGAAATTATTGAAGTGATGAAAGATTTGCGCGCGCACGATGTGGATATGTTAACCATTGGCCAATATTTACAGCCAAGCAAAGATCACCATCCGGTGAAGCGTTTTGTCACACCAGCGGAATTTAAAGAGTTGGGGGAAATAGCCGAGTCGTTAGGCTTTGTAAATGTAGCCAGTGGCCCAATGGTACGCTCGTCTTATCATGCCGATAAACAAGCGGCGGGCGAGAAAATTTCTTAAGCATTACTGATCCAACTTAGGTTAATAAAAAAGGCATCCGTGGATGCCTTTTTTATTTAACCTGCAAAACTATTTAAATAACGCCTCTAATTAAACAGTACCGCTAAAACTAAAAACACCACGGTGCTAAAGGTTGCCAAAATAAAATATAAAATACCTAATAAGAACCATTTCCAAACGGTTAAGAACCAATTTTGTTGGTAAACCACACGCAGTGAAATTAGAAAGTAGATAGGTATCCAAATCAGCATTAAAACTTCAGCGATACCAAAAATGGAACCTATCGCGCGAACCATAAAGCTTTCCGATGCCACCATCGCATCGCCGCTAACTTCTAGTCCTAAGGAAATCAATATGGCGAGAAACAAAAACGCATGACCGTGGAACGCATGGATCAAATGTTCAATGTAATAACGTTTAGCAAAGGGGTAACATATTTTAATCATAATCGCGAAAATCGGTACCAGTAACAGCATTATTTTCGGGATCAACTCAAGCATGTCGCTCCAAAAATCTTCGCGCTCTTCGGGATCTTTTAATTTATTAATATTGGTTTCTAAACGCTCTTCGAGCTGTTTATTGTCTTCTTCAGATAAAAACGGCAAGTTAACATTAACATTGCTACCTTCAAGCTTAATGCCTGGTGGCGACTGCGTTTCATCTGCTTTCGGATCTGGTGTACTCGGTTTTTCATCGCTTTCTGCGGCTATTTGCTTTGCGCTATCTGCGGGCTGCTTTGCACCACCTTTATCATCGCTGGGCTCGAGTGCATTGGCTTTTTCTTGGGCCAGTTCTTCTGCCGTTTTTAACTCGGGTGGAATCGGAACGGTTTTGCCATTGTTGGCGAAGCTAAGTGCTTTATTGACGGCATCTAACTTTTTGCGAGCTTTAAGTTTTTCTTCGTCACTGAGCGTTGCTAAGGGTTCTTCAGATAAGCTATCGAGTATTTCTTGGTATTGCTCGTCGCTGATCTCCTGATCGGCAACTATATTATCGCCGCTAAATTGAACTTGCGCAGATTCACTGGTTTTGTTTAATACCCAAATAAAGAAAATACAAAATATGCTGGTGAGTAAAAATAACCGTAGTGGTGGCACATAAAAAAAGCGTCGACCCGATACATATTCACGAGTTAGAAAACCGGGCTTAAACAATAGTGCAAATATTGTCCGGGCTGCACGTGAATCTAGACTGATTATATCTTCGAGCAGTTCGTGGATCAGCGAGCCGAAAAAGCGAATGATCGATTTATTGGGTTGTCCACATTGATGGCAAAAGGGACCGGTGAGCGGAGTTGAACAGTTTTTACAAACTTCGCTGTCTTTTTGCGTTGGATTGGCAATGAGTGAGTTGTTTGTTTCGACTTGTTCCGTCATTATTAAGCTCTGAACTGATCCGTGACGTTGTTAAAAATACACCAAATCGACCATCAGTGCGACCAATGCGAGGTTATTTTTTTATGAGGATGTCTTTTGTTTGATCAATATATTTCACGTACCTTAGCGTTTATTGAGCAAGCGCCGAATTGGGCATTTTGGATTGTCGTTGCTATCACGTTTTTTGAATCGATGGCATTTATTGGAGTGTTGGTTCCTGGTTGGTTGTTACTAGTGGGCGTTGGAGCACTCGTGGGAAGCGGTGTACTGCCGTTTTACTCGATGATCTTAGCGATGTTTGTGGGCGCAGTTCTCGGCGAGGGCCTTAGCTATTATTTGGGCTTTCACTACCGCGATAATATTCGCCATTGGCGGTTAGTGCAAAAACATCAAACAACCCTTGAGCGCTGTGACCGTTTTATTGCTGAGTATGGTGCCTTGAGTTTAGTGGTGGGCCGCTTTATCGGTCCGGTTAGAGCAGTGCTTCCGGTTATTGCCGGCGTGTCGGCCATGCCGCAGTCTTACTTCTGGATCGTGAATGTGCTATCTGCGGTGCTTTGGGCGCCATTATATTTACTGCCCGGCGTGTTAGTGGGTGCGGCGATTAGTTTGCCGCCAGGCAGTCAAGAAACCTTAGTGGTTGCCGCCGGGACTGTGGTGTTGTTTGGTTGGTTGGCGCGGCGCTGGTGGGTCCAAGGGCGACAGCAGCAAATTGCCGCTGCAACAAGCGCGGCTGATGGCCCGAGCGCGGAACACTTCTATTTGCGCAGCGGTCTCGCCATTTTATGTCTTATCGCTACTTTAACCGTGTTAGCGCTGAGTGAGATCGGCCGCGCGCTACTTAAGGTGTTAGCGACTGTGTTGTCGACGGTGGCTTAACCGTGGGGGGCGCATGAAAAATCATCCGCTGCTAACCGAATCCAATGCGGTTATTTTAGAGCGCCTTGCATGGTGCGTTTTAGCGCCAACAATACCCTTCGATGGGCCGCAGTTTTTCTCCTCTGATAATGAAAAGCGGCTGTTTTGGCGTGAAGTGCGCGCGCAATTCGTGGCCGATGAGTCGTACAGCCGAGCGCAATTACAGCACCGGATTGAACAGCTAAATAGTTTTCGCTTGGGCTTATTGTTTGAAGCTCTGTACGCCTTTATGTTTGAGCTGCATCCGGACTACACCATTGTGGCTCAGAACCAACAATTAATGGATAACGGTCAAACCGTTGGTGAATTGGATTTGGTCCTGAACCATCGTATTAATGCTCGTCACTATCATATTGAACTCGCTTGTAAATTTTATTTAGAGGTTCAATCGATTGCTGGAAAGTCCTATTGGGTGGGCACGAATTGCCGCGATCGATTAGATAAAAAAGTCGCGCACTTAGCTCAGCATCAATTGCAATTGTCACAGCGCCAGCCATTTTTGCGCAGTTACGATCCGCCGTTGGAGTCCAGCGCGTTATTGCGCGGCTGTCTATTCCGGCCGTTTGATGAATCATGGACTGTGGCATCGGGGGCTGCGGTGTGGGCGACCAGCACCATGATTAAGCGTTGGCCGCAGTACGCTCAGTTATCGGCACTGCCACTGCAGAAGTATCAGTGGCTTGGCTTATGTTCGGAGCAGAGGCCTGAGCACTCATTAGCCGAGCAGCTTGATCAACTAGAACGTCCGACAGTTCTGGTATTGGAGCCGAGCGCAGGTGCACCGAACTGGGTGTTCTGGGTTCCTGAGCATTGGCCGCAAACAGCTGTGGCGGCGCTTCCCTAGTTCAGAGCTGACCGCCGCCGCTGCTCGATGCCTGTGGAATATCGATTTTTAATCCAGTTTCTCCTATACTCGATGAACATTAATAAGAACTAGACGAATATGTTGTATCGACCGACGGCGATTATCTTTCTCCTTTGGAGCACTTTCTTCTCTCTGACCAGTCAAGCTGCGGACGTTTCCATTGAGCGCTTATCGGAACTTTCTGCACAAGATCCGCTGCAAGCCATTGAGCAAATTGACAGCGCCCTTAAGAACAAGACGCTAGCGCTGGATGTTCGTCTCGATTTAACCATTGTGAAGTCGAGCACCTTAAGCCGTTTAGGTTATCTCGAACGTTATCTAGAAAACTCACAACAAGGTTACCAATTAGCGTCCGCTCATAATCGTCAAGAATATATGGCGCGCTTTCAGCTAGACGAAGCAGAAGCGCTATCGCAGTTAGGCCGCTGGAGTGAAGCTAAGAAAGTTTTCGAGACGGTTATTCCAATCGTAGAAACCCTTGATAACCCACCGCTACTCGGGCAAGCGCATGGAAAGTTTGGGTTATCGAGTTACTATAATGGTGAACACGAACGCGCGCTCAAACATCTACAACAAGCGTTTGAATTAATCAGTGAAAATGATCGCACGCAGGCGGCGACGATTTTAGCAAATATTGCGCTGGTATATGACGCTACTGGCGAGCACGATACTGCATTGGATTACTTTTTTAAAAGCCTAGAGTTTATCGATCCTAAGCGCTTTGAGTTAGATGCATCGATTACATATTACAATATTGGTTATGTGTCGATTAAAGCCAAGAAGTATACGCAGGCCGAAGAGTATTTAAATCGCTCGTTAGAGATAGCTGAGCGTAATAATATTGTGCAAGGCGTGGCTTTTGCTAAGAGCCAATTGGGTGTGTTAGAGCTCGAGCGCAAAGCTTTCGAAAAAGCCGAAAACTATCTTAAGCAATCACTAGAAATGGCGCGTTCTATGAAGAATGAACGGCTAGTGGATATGTCGATGTTTCATTTAATGCAAGTGGCTAGTGGGTTGCAACAAAGCGAGAAAGTCGCATCGTTAATAGAAGGGCTTTTGGCGCGTCATGGTGATAAAGACGACAAGCAGAAAGTCATAATCTTAAAGCACGCCGCAGATTATTACGCCACACAGCAAGATTACGACAAATCCATTGATTATTACCAAAAAGTCATCACTGTTTTAGATGAAGCCTTGAAATCGAATCGCATGAAAGAAATGGCGCAAGCGCAGCAAGATTTCGATAAAAAGTTACAAGCCCAAGAACTTGAGATCTTAAAGCAGCGCAATGAACTGCAAGCGCTGAGTATTGAAAAAGAACG
The DNA here is from genome assembly GCA_013373545.1 of Gammaproteobacteria bacterium. Classification (GTDB taxonomy): domain Bacteria; phylum Pseudomonadota; class Gammaproteobacteria; order Enterobacterales; family Kangiellaceae; genus Pleionea. The sequence continues at coordinate 2,055 of JABXHQ010000173.1, read as the reverse complement.
TAATCAGAAAGCGATTTTTATCTTAGCCGCGTTGGTCCTACTAACTTCATTGGTCTCGGCGATTATTTTTCTGAAGCGCGAAAAAGTTAATAAGTCGAAATATGAAAATTTAGCCATGACCGATGAGCTCACTGGAGTGGCAAATCGACGTCATATCCTAAATCTTGCGGAACATCATTTAGAACTTTTTTATCGGCATCCGCAACCAATCATGTATGCACTAATCGATTTAGATTATTTTAAGCGTATTAATGATAACTATGGTCATGATGTTGGTGATCAAGTGCTTATTGAATTTGCTTGCGCGCTAAAGCAAGCGCTGCGCGAGCAAGATCTTATCGGTCGCTTTGGTGGCGAAGAATGGTTAGTGGTATTGCATCAAATTGAAGAAAAAGATCTTGATAATGTTTTTAAACGCATTCGTAAACACTGTGCCAATATTACGGTTCCCGGTTTAGATGAAGTGATTACTGTGAGTATGGGTGCAACACTGGCTCATCTTGAAGACGAAAGCCTAGAGACGATTATTAAGCGTGCCGATGAGGCCTTGTACGATGCCAAGCATCAAGGGCGCAATCGTTATTGTGTGCGCATGCGTGTGGTTTGATTGAAGTTTATTTACTATAAAGATTTGTTAGGGTTTTCTTGAAGTCTTTTCGAATGACACAGGCGGAACTATCGATATTCGTTATGATACTGTGAATGGATACAATGCTAACTTAACCCATCCAATAAAGAAGATCTTTGCTGAGTTTGTAGCCAAAGAACTCAATGAATGATAGATATCAAAACTTTAGAAAAACGTCGCAGAAAAGCGCGTCTCAATTTGGCGTTCTGTACAAAAAGGAATTTTACCTATGGCAATAGAGATCGAAAGAAAATATTTAGTTGAGCTAGAGTCATTACCAGATCTTGACAAAGGAGTCTATATTTCTCAAGGCTATATCGAAACCGAGGGTAAAAATGTAGTTCGCGCTCGAGTAAAAGGAGAGAAAGGTTTCATTACATTAAAAAGCGAGAGTACAGGTATTTCGTGTTCAGAGTTTGAGTATGAGATCCCAAAAGCCGATGCACTAGAAATAATTGCTACTATGTGCAATGGTCGTGTTGTAGAAAAAACGCGGTATAAGGTTAAAGTTGGAAGTCACTTCTGGGAGCTTGATGTTTTTCATGGCCAGAACGACGGTCTGATTGTGGCTGAAATTGAGCTTTCTGCGGAAGATGAAAAATATGAAGTTCCAGGTTGGGTTAAAGAAGAAGTATCGGGTCAGAAAAAATATTATAACGTAAATCTTTTAAACGAGCCTTTTTCAAAATGGTAAAACACCTAACAAAATAATTAGGGTCAGAGTCAATTTATCTTGGTTCAAGTGTCGCATTAGCGGACATGCAAGGCACTGTGACAGAGCGTCACACATCCGATGCATTTGCGTTCTATACAGCATTATCGGGAACTGTGATATTTATTCTAGCACTTGTCGTGAAAGGGGTGTAGGCTATTCGGTTTGAAATGTGAGCGGTTTATTTACGCTCAAATGAATATAATATACTGTTAGTTATCTTATGAGTAAATTGATATATCGAGACGTCCATACAAATGAGTTTTCTGACTCTGAAATTTGGGACGCTATAAAAAATGATGATCGTGAAGCACTTATTTTAATTCCTATGAAGTTAGGATTTTGTCATGATAATTGGAAGTTCACTCAAGAAGTAAGTGTTCGATTGTCAGAGCACCCAGATGAAACTATTCGTGGTAATTCAATGAGAGGGTTCGCATACACAGCAATGACTCATGGCAAACTTGAAAAGAATATCGTTAAACCAGTTTTGCTTCGTGCCTTAAAAGACTCTAGTGAATGGGTTAAGTGCTGTGCTCAAGATGCTATTGATGATGTTAATAACTATATGGGTTGGCGTATTGGTACTGCGAAAGAAAATAAAGAGCGAGAAAAACGCTTCTATGAACGCAGGAAAAAAGATAACTAACAAGGCCTTAAAGTCGGATTCGTAACAGTTGGCTCGGTTCCGCTTCGCTTCACATTTTAGCCAACT
>JABXHQ010000087.1 GCA_013373545.1 Gammaproteobacteria bacterium | reverse complement strand
TGCCGTTATTAAAACTCGCAGCCGAAACTAATGCTTTTACAGTATTGTCACTATTGTTTTGGCGCACCGAAAGATGGACCTTATCACCACCCACTACGCTAGCAAATTGAGTAAAACTCATTTCTGCAAAATCAAATAATTTAGCTTCTCCCACACCATTAAAAATTAAGGCTTGCTCGGCTTCTGGATGAAATGCAATGCGGGTAAAGCCTTCACCATTGGCGCGTGATACCGCTTTAACCGTCGCGCTAGTAGTATCGAATACCGTGAAGCCAAGGGTATCATTATCGAGTGTGACATAATCGGAAGTTAACCGACCATAATCATCCTCTTCCATCACATAGCCATCACTCAGATAGCGAGCAACCGCATCTTTCTGATTTAATGGATAAGCTCTATAAGCACGATCGGTCGCGAAAATAATCACGGTTTCGCTACGATTGAGAAACAGAGAGTCAGCATTTTGATAGTTAAGAGCTTGTTGCGATTTAATCGCCGCTCCATCCAGGTCGATCTGGATCACCGGATGATCCGCCAGCGCTACCCAAATACGTTGTCCGCTGGCCGATAATAATACATCATTAATTTTAGTGTTAGCCTGATCCGATAAGTCATCGGCTAGCAATCTTATCGGCTCAGACTTATCGACAAAATAAAGATAGAGATTCCCACTGTCATAAAGCGCGATAACTTTACCGTTTTGCGAGACTGACTTTTGTGCATTTTTATCGAAACCATTCGGCGGAGAAAAATGAGAGAGAAGCTTGCCTTGATTGTCATGTCGATAAACGTTGTGCAGTGAATCTGTGCTAACGATAGTTTCACCATCGCGTGACCAGTAGACTGTATTCACATCACTTTCGATATGCAGTCGCTCTTGTTTGGTGACGAGATCAATCATGCGCACGCCATGACCGGAAGTCGAGCCTAATAACCAATTTTCCCGCGGATGCACAACTAACGAATTAAGGTTCCATGGATTAGACAGAGTAAACACGAGTCCCTGTTCGTTCCAGCCGTGAACAACACGATTCCAGTCGGAAGTCAGCCAAAGATCCATATGAGGATTATAGGTTCCTGCTTCGATACGTTCATTATGTAATTCGAAGCTTTGTGCAAAGCCGGCAAGCTGCTGTTGAATATGATGCGCGAGTAAGCGGCCGTCCGATTTTAGTCCAGTGCTATAGCGTTTAACATAATCGTTGAGGGTTCGCTGTGCAGTTAAATATTTTTTCTCATTGATAAGTTTAATCGTGCGATTAATGGCTTGTAAGTACTGGGCAGTACGGATCTCGGCGTCACTATCGGCTAATGATTCATCCAGAACTAGTAGTGCCAGCTCCAGCCACTCATCACTTGGGCGTGCCTTATTTTTCGCAAACCCCCAAGGAATAGCTTGTTTGATTGTTTGTGATAACTTTGATGGATCATCATTTAACTGCGGCAAGGCTAATTGCTGCGTAGTCCCGTCTTGCAATACAAACTCAAACTGCTGCTTAACTGCCGAATAATTAGCGGCTAACGCAGTTCCAAGCTGAATCTGATTCAGCTGAGTGCCACTACGAGGGTCAAATAGGCGAACACTGCCGGATTTACTAAGTACGACAACATAGCGTCCATCATCGGAAAAACGCGCATCAAAGATATCACGATACAAGCGATCAACCGATGGCGTTAGATTGCTTTGTAACAACCCCGATTGCGCGTCCCAAACTTTAATTTGGCCTGTGTCATCGGCCGTTAACAACAAATTTTGTTGTGGATCCCAGCGCATCAGTACAATCCGATTTTGATGCGCACTACGACCTTCATCTTTAAATTCAATCAATAAGGCAGCGGTATGCCGCATAATTCGACTACGTCCATCAGCAAAGCCAACAGCAATTTTATTCTTGTCGGGAGAGACTTCAAAACTGCTAACATCATTGGCTATAGTCAAACGACGTTTCGCCGTGCGCGTGTTCCAAAGCTGTAAATTATCTTCGGCGAGGGCAATGACATACACACCGTTAAGAAAGGTCTGCATTTGCCAAACCGATTCAGCCCAGGTATCCGACTGGTTGATCAAAGCAAAATCTTTTAACGAATAAAATTCAATTTTTCCATTGCTGACCGAAGGATCGCCATCAACCTGTGCCAACGCGAATATTTCTTCATCAATCACTTCAACTTGGCTGAAAGCAATACTGGGGTCATTTGGCACTATAGTTTTTACAATGTTACCGGTTTGCACATCCCATATTGTTAGAGTATCGGTAAGAATAAACACCCACTGGTATTGAGTATCAACCACAACATCTCGCACCGGAGCATTCATCGCTAAGCGATCGCTAGCGACACTAGCTTTGTTATTCTGTTTAAAGATAACGCTGCCATCCTTAGCAATGGCCACAGCGAGCTCTGCAAAAGAGTAAAATCCAACCAACTCACTTAAGTCGGTTTCTTGTTGCTGCTGTTGTTTAATTGACCAATCAAAAAACCGCAACTCACCCGATTCATCTAACGCCGCACCGAAACGACCATCTGCCGATAACTCTAGAGCGCTTAACGAGGTTTGCGAACCTTGGCTGATCGACTGTAACTGCTGCGTCGCGAAATTATAGCGATGAATGTCGCCTTGCTGATTTGCCGTTACAAATGTCTTTAACTCTGCATCACGTGAAAAACGCGCAATCGGATCACGACTGTTGTTCAAAGCAAGACGAGTCGTATCCGTGAAGTCAACGGCAACCAATTGCGTAGCCTGCTCGCCTAAGAGCAGCAATGCATTCTCACTGAGCGTCGGCATTTTTAATGTACTTTCAATACTGCTGAGTTCGAAAGCTTGAGTGCAATCAAAGCGATAAAAGCGTACTTGTTGATCGATGGTACGATTAGCAAATCCGGGTAACTGGGGAACAACAGTAATCTCTCCCGCCGCGAAACCTTCTGGTAATTGGCACTGCTCGACAATTTCGGCCTTCGCATTTTGTAATGACCAATTCGTAATCATTCCTTCAGATGAAATAGTGTAAGCATTGGTCCCCGATTCAGAAAGCTTCCCCGCTCGAATGTCGCTCGCCGTTTCAAAACTGATACGACTAATCAACTCTCCGGAAAGCGCATTCCATAATAGCGCGTTATTCTCATAACCAATGGAAAATACCCGGCTGCCATCTTGCGTTAATTGAATATCGAATACCGCGCCAAAATGACGATCGAAACTTCTAATTTTTTCACCTTGAATGGTGTACTCATTAATCGTATTGTCCGCCGATGCTGTATAAAAGCGATCGCCACTGCGACTAAACACAATCTTAGTCACCAAATCATGATGACCTTTAAAGTGAGTTAAAAGCTGTTTGCTTTGCGTCGACCAAATTTCAATTTGACCAATTTGATCCGTAACAATTAAATATTTCTGATCTGGACTAAACGCAATATTCCCACCACCATTACGACGGATATTCTTCAATAAGGATTCGGCTTTGAGCTGCTCTAGAGCATTCGCTAGTAAATATTCATTGGTCGCGCTCTTATTGTGCTGCCAGGCTGCACCAAACAACAGAGCAGCGCGCTTCGTTTGCAATTCATCATTAGCTTTTAACCCTTGCTGAGTAAACACCTGAGACAAACGAAACTGGCTCAATTGTTCGCTCGATACTGCGGACTCTTTCGCTTGTTCTGCTAAAATTTGATTCTGCTCAGCAAGCTGCTTTTGTTCCGTTGCAAAATAAGCTGCAACAGATGCCATCACAGTCAATAGCATTAGCGCTGCAATTGCAGTTTGCCGTAATCGTTGACGCGCACGATTTTTCTTTTCCGATGCTCTAATAAAGTCTCTTTGAGCCGAAGTAAGTGGAAGTTTCTCATTGGTGAGTAACTTGGCTTCATCGAGAGGTTTTCCATCATTTAATAACAACTGTGAATCTTGATCGGCTGCCAACCACTGTTGGCACGAAAATTCTAATCGAGCTTTTATCTGCAGTAACTCGCGATCGTTTTCTAGCCAGTCTTGGATTCTTGGCCAAGCCCGCAATAAGGCTTCGTGGGCGACACTGACAATTGGCTGATTTTTATCATTTTGGTCGGAGATCATTAGCCGCCGTTCAATAAACGCAGCAACAAATTCACTCGCACCTTCAATTTCATCGAGCGAACTTACCAAACAAGGCGCCTTGGTAACTCGCTCCCCGCTCGCTGACACATTAACTAAGCGCCGAAAAACTTGATTAAAACTTTGTTGACTGCGGGTACTTAGCGAATTGAACGCATCTTCTGCAGTACTTGCCAGAGCACCTTCCAGTCCACCTAACTCGTCATAAGCGCTAAAGGTTAACTGCCCCTTAGTGGACCGCTTTTTATATAATTCAGCCAAAGTAAACTGCAGAACCGGCAGGCTGCCTTCATCTCTTGCTGCCGCATCGCGTAAACAATCGTCCAAACGCTCGCCGGTTTCTGGATTCTCTGCAAAAGATAATCCTGCTGCTTGCGCTGGCAAGCGAATCATTTGATAAATTTCATTGCTAGTGGGCGGGTACAAATCGATCTGGCCATCGCCCTTTCGTAACTCTTCAAAGTTTTTAAGCTCACTCATTTGCGCATAAAAATCACTGCGCAAAGTTGCAATAATCCAAATGGTTCGAGTGCGGCACAGAGCATCGAGTAAAGCCACAAAGTACTCACGCTTTGCATCATCTAAGTGGCTTTGGGTAAACAGTTCTTCCAACTGATCAATAACGAGCACTAACTGGGTTTTCGGTGGATTTTCACGATATTTTTGCTCCAGAGCGCTCAACTCATCATCAGACAACTGCGACATTTCTTTGATTTTTGAAATTTCATTTTGCGCAGAAGTTTTGGCAATAAACTTTAGTTCTTTAGCAATGTGCGTTGCCGCTGCTTTCGGTTCTTCGCTCAGCAGATCGTGCAACGCTTGGTATTCCTCTTCTGACTCATTCAGCTCCGGAATAGCTGTCTCGGCACATAAGCTAGTGCATAGTGCCGATACTAAATCGCCGGCCATATCTGACGGCTTTAAATAGGCGCGGCGCCAATCAGCCACCCCTTCAATAACGCCAGGTTTTGTCAGCAGAGGCACCACACCGGCACGAATGATGGATGATTTTCCGCTTCCACTCATCCCCAACACAGTAATGATTGGTGTACCTTTTTGGTTTTGTTTGCGCAACTGATTCAAAATATCTTCGGTGGCCCGCGTGCGACCGAAAAAGATTTCTGCATGCTCATATTCAAACACTTCTAAGCCGCGGAATGGATTACCTTCCCAAGTTCTTTCAACAACATTAGTTTCAGCTATATCATTGGAGAGTCCAGCGGCTTCTATTTTTGCTTCAATTAGTTTGCTTAAGTGGATTTCAAAAATTTCTTCAAATTGAGCGCCGGTGTCAAATGGATGAAAAGCAGCCGTTAACGAACCATCATCACTAACAAACCACTTATCAATGAACCGATCTAAGGCGCGCTTTTGTTCAATTCGCTGCAATAACTCATCTTCATCTGTGAGGCTTACCAAAGGTTCTGATGTTTTCCGGTAAACTAATAAATCGGGGATACCATTTTTCTTTTGTGACAAAAAAGCATCTTCAAATTCAAACTCTGTTCCCGACTCATAGCGAGAACCGTCCTCACGTGTAATGTCTTTCGGCAAGCGAGTACCCAATCTTGCCCACAAAATACAAACAGCAATATCAGTTTGCGACGGCGGTACAATTTGACGCTGAAATGTATCGGTCGCTTTCAGTGGCTCGTGTTCCCAAAAAATACCGGACAAGCTTACTTTGTCGGCATAGCGTTCGGCTAAACGCTTAATGATCCGCGAGGTGATTACACGCTCTTGCTCAACATCACCAGGTGACGAAATAAATACTTTGATGGGTAATTTAGTCATTATTATTTTCCAACTACATATTCAAATTAACGCCAGCCGGCTTCACTAGTGATAACAATGTCTGGAACATTTGGGTAACTTGCAATGCCATACGATGCCCTTCCGGACTATTAACTCGGGTAATCTCACCGCGTGAGTCGTACTCGACTTCAATCGATCCGGTCCCTTGTAAGATGATCTTGGTGGGCTTACCCATTGCGTTATACGAGAACAACATCACGCGTCCCTTCTCATCGGTCATTTCAGAAATTTTCCCCTTAGCGTCATAGATCAGAGTTACCGCCGTACCTTTATGATTTTCGGCAAAGGTTAAATTCCCCTTGTTGTCATAGCGAAACTTTGCATCGCTAATAAGGTTGCCATCCACATCTGAGGTTTCCACCTGCTCAATCTTGCCGAACTTCACTTCATAGATAATTCGCGTGATACGATTACCATCATTTTTATAAACCAGTTTACAGGCTTCGTTATATGCAAATTCGGTGAGGCGCCGACCACGTTGAATTTTTAGTGGTAAACCGCACGGATGATAATCAGTGGTGGTTTTTATTCCATTGACCTGCGTTTCAATTCGACTGGTCCAGTTGCGACCATTTTTGTCCGCCGCGATCTCATAAAAGTAACTATTTCGGACTTGCTTGCCATTAAACCCAGTACGCATTACATAAGTTCCATAGCGCTCTACCACCCGTCCGTGATCCAGCTCAATTTGTTCAACATTGGCTAAATCAGCAGAAACATATTCATACTCAGTTTTATCGCCATTGGGCTTGGTTTCCGATGCTAAAAACTGAGTCTTTTCGGTATAGGTCATCAACCGCTTTGAGCCATCGGCGTAATGAATTTCCGTCATATTATGATTATTATCATAACGATAAACATATCGGCTATTGCTGTTGCTTTCAAAAGACTCTATCAAGTCATCACCTTGATAAGTAAAGTTCGATGTCTTCCCATCGCTACTGACCATACGTATTACGCGGCCTTCTTTATCAGTATAAAAATTCACATACTGCCCAAGGTGATTTTCGACTTTTCGAATATGACCAAGTTTGTTGCGCTCGATATTGGTGTAAGTTGCATCCGATTCGGATACACGCGATAAACGTCCTTGACGATCATAACGTTCGGTTTCATTCCCGCGAATCCGTAAATAGCCAAAGGGCGTAACCTGAATACTATGATTGGCAACGCTTTCGCTTATCAGTTTGGTACCGGGTGGCAAAGTTACCGGAGCAAGCAAGCCATCATCGACAACTTTACGCCAACGCGCATTTCTTACTGCGCGGTCAGATATAAGTTTCGCGCGAAACGCCTCTGCTTGTGCTTCTGATGCAAAAACACCTAAGCGCTGGTAAGCGTCGACTAATTGCGTGACCATTGAATTAAGATCGACACTAATCGGCGTGACTGGTCGGTAATGCGAAGACGAGCCGCCACCATTTTCACGCACCGTGATCGAACCATCGCCGTTAACAATTAGGTAAGCGTCGTAATCATTCCCCCACCCAAAGCCAAACATACCGTTAAAGACCGATTTCGAATTATAGGTACGGGTAAACTCGAAGTTGTCACTAAAGGATATATCCGTATAACTGATATAAAAATTGCCATTTTTCAAGTTAACTTTGGCCGCACTGTTAAGTACGATGCCCAGCAGCAAAACAACAAACAGAAATTTTCTAAGCATTAACATTATTACTCCTGTTTGTCGCCGGTGACTTTCCAATAGGCACCAAAGCGATCTTTAACTTGTTGTAAGAAAGAGCGTTGTTCTGCTCGATACTGTTTATGCAAAAGCTCGAATAAGTCGGCAATAATCGAACGACTTTGCGCAAAATAAGCATGTCCGACAAAGTCAGTCGCAACATCACTGGCATCAATGGTGTCCATACCGGCAACCACCACAATCGACTCACCGGAATCACCTGCTCGCGGATATCCATGAAACGTCTTTGAAGCCTGTAATGCTTTGTCTTTTGAAGAAGAGTAAAGGGTGACTTTGGCTTGCGACTGCACTAATTTTGGCGCAATGTCGCGCTTGAATATTTCAGCATCAATATCGGGTGCGGTTAATATTATTTCTTTAAATGGCGCTAAAATGTCGGCGTCTTGCTCATTCATTAATTCGATGAACGATCGGGTTAACGCACGGTTTCCCATACTGTGTGCGACTAAATAAATGGCATCGGCATCGCTCATGGTTGCCACTTCAGTTAAAAAACGCTTCAAATGCGGCAACGTCCACTCAACATTATTTTCATCAATCGGATAACCATCCACCGTGGCTTGCGAAGGCCATGAATAAAAAATCGGTGCGCCATCAAAGGCTAAATCGTAAGCCATTTGAGCGGTACGTCTTGCAACATAATCAAATGAATTGTTGTAGCCATGAATATAAACAAAGGCATGCTTTTTCTCTGAAGCATTCACCCGCGAGCGCAATTGATTAAAGAACACATCTTGATTGAGAATATCGACGTTTAGCACAACGACATGTTTTTCTGGATCATCACGAAATTCAAAATTTAGGATAGAGGCTTCTTCCAACTCGCCCATTTTGTGCTCGCGAGGAATACTCACATTAACACTGCCATAACGAAACTTGCCGCGTTTGCCACCAAACATTTCTTTTACTACTTCGGTATTCTCGAGACCGCGGTCGGTGGCAAAAAAAACTTTCACTTGTGCATAGTTACCATCATCTTCAAATAAACTTTTATTCGTCGTGTGAATGGACTGCTCAAGCGCATCGAGGGTTTCGATGGTATCCGGTGTGCTGCTGCAACCGCCGAGCGACAAAAAAACGGCTATGGTTAACAGCAAGGAAAAGCCGGTACGGATGCTACCGCGATGTTTCATATCAATGCCTTATTATTCTTTTATCCAAATATCCACAAACTCAGTCGATTGCTTTATGGTTTCACTGGTGTGCTCCGGCCATAGGGTTGGGTCACTCTCGCCGCAAGCGGCATCGCTGCTGACACCACGCGACAGTGAGGCAAAATAGCGCCATTGCTGATTGCTAAGCTGTACATAGGTCGGCCCTCCGGAGTCGCCAAAACAGGCCGCTTTACCCGGTTTACCCACACCCGCTCGATAACCTTCTTCACCTAAAAACACAAAATTGATCGGTAAGGTCACGATATACTTTTCATCCATAACCGCAGCTAAGTTTTTCTTATACTCTTTGCGCGAACTGGCGTTCGCTTTAACTTCATTCGGATCCACGCGCAAGCCATATCCAACTTGAACTGCCGTTAGATAATCGCCTTGGTGAATAGCCTTTACTTCCGCATCCGACACCATGGGTAAGATTGGCACTTGTTCAAACTTTCGGTTCAGTTTAATCAACGCGCGATCACTCACGTTATTGGCTGTCACAGCAAATT
>JABXHQ010000012.1 GCA_013373545.1 Gammaproteobacteria bacterium | reverse complement strand
TCAGCCGCTTGATGCAAAAACGTAACATTAGAATCACCCAATCCATTTGGCTGATTAAAGCCGCCTAAAATCTTTGGGAAACGCCGGCCATTGATATTGCTAACATTTAAACCTTCTTGCCAAGTTCCAGCCCAAAGTAAGTTATCATCGACTTTAACATGCGAAAGGCTGTTGTGATTAAGACTCAAGCTTTCAGCTTCGTTCGCTCGATGCAAAAAAGCGCGCCGTGTTGCTATATCATATTCAACCAAGCCACCGCCCATAATTGCCATCCACAATGTTCGTTGACTGTCGAAAGATAGATTCATCACCCGCGCTTTACTCAGAGGTTCAGGCAGCGGCAACTGCGAAATGGCTTCAGTTGCGCTATCTAACACCACCACTCCACCACCATAAGTGCTAATAAAAACATTTTCATCGTCGAGCATAAAAATATCAGTGACATTCGGATCGGCGAGCGTAGCCTGACTATTAAAATCTTGGTTGCGCTGCGTATTTGGGTCAAAACGACTAAAGCCCTTACCGGGAGACACTAAGAAGGGTGCGTGCGAGTAACCAAGCCAAAGTTGACCATCGCCAGCATCGGCAATGACTTTTACCGTATTGCCATTGAGCAGGTTCGGTTTTTCTGCTGTATTTAAAAACCGGGTAAAGGTTTGATCTTTGGCATTAAATAAATTGACTCCACCACCTGCGGTAGCGATCCACAATTGTTGCTGTTGATCGATAAACAAATCGAGAACTTGGTTGTTGGATAAACTGGTCGCATCGTCTGCTTGGAACTGAAAGCGTTGAAATCTTTCGGTGCGCGGATCAAAACGATTCAACCCGCCTTTTGCAGTACCCACCCACAGGTAGCCTTGGTTGTCTTCAACAATACTCCAGACAAAATTGTCGGAGATAGACGTTGGATCACTTGGATCATGTTTGTAGGTTTTAAAAGAATAACCGTCGTAGCGGTTGAGGCCGTCTTGTGTGGCAATCCATAAATAGCCACTGCGCGACTTGATCATGTCAATAACGGAAACTTGACTTAACCCCTGCTCTTTGTTGATCGAACGAAAAAATAACGGTTCGCCCACAGCCAAACTTTGGGAAACGCCAAATAACAGCAAGACCACTAAGGCATAGCGGACAAATAAACATGGCCGCAACCCGGCCTCATTGATCAGCAACGACACTCAAATCTCTTATTTTTTTATATAAATCAACTCTATAGAAGTTTAGCCCAATTTTCAGAATAAGATATCTCAAGGGTCAATTTTTATCCATCTAGGTTCGAAAAACCCTGAAGCTGGATGTTTTTTAAACAAAACCAATCCTTGAGAGCCACGTCTAATAATTGTCGCACTAAAAAGCCAGCGCCAAGCGCACCCGTAATCCGGACTGCCGAACCGCGTCGTACACCAACCAATAAGCGACTGCTAAGGAACGACTGTGAGCCACGCCTTACTCTGGTTTACCCAAGATCTGCGCCTTGACGACAACCCGTTATTACACGATTTAAACCACCACCAGGCCGTGACCTGCGTTTACTTTATGGAACCGCAGTGGCGATCAGTTAATCGCTTTCAATGTCGCTCACTAGGCAAACATCGGCAGCAGTTTTTACTCGACTCATTACACGATTTGGCGCGACAACTAGAACAGCTTGGGCAAACCTTGTGGATCATCGAAGCCGATCCACAAGCATTTCTATCGCCGTTAATTGCACATGGAAACCTGACCGATGTGTATGCGTGCCAAAGTGTGGGATACAACGAGCAACAACGCTGGCAACGTTTAAGTCGCGCTTACCCGTTGATTAAATTTCACTCGTTGCGTGGACCAGGGTTGTGGCAAGATAACGATTTACCGCTAGCACTCAATGAGTTACCCGCTAGCTTCTCGGCGTTTCGTCGTCGAGTGGAAAAGCTTCCGGTGCCCACTCCCATAGCAGCGCCGAGCACCCTACCCAAAAGTCACGCGGCACTAGCGCGGTGGCTGCAAGATAACGCGCCGCTTTGCCGACCCAAGCGCAGCGAGAAAACCTTTGTCTGCGGTGGAGAAAGCGCCGGTCAAGCTCATTTAACGGCTTACTTTGCAGATGATAAAGCATTGAGCTACAAGCACACCCGTAACGAACTCGATGACTTTACCAGCTCGACCAAGTTTTCCCCCTGGCTTGCCAATGGGAGCTTGTCGCCGCGCCGAATTGTCGAACAGTTGAAGGCTTTTGAAGCACGGCAGTGTGCTAATGAGTCAACTTATTGGATTTTTTTTGAACTCTTGTGGCGTGAATATTTTCAACTCTATGCGCGGCACTGGGGAGCACGCTTGTTTGCCTTTCGAGGGATAAAAAAGCACGCACCTCTCACCACATTTTATCCCGAGCGCCTTGCTCAATGGATTAATGGTACGACGCCTTATCCATTAGTGAATGCATGTATGAACCAACTGCGCGCGACCGGTTATATATCAAACCGTGGCCGTCAGCTTGTGGCATCTTGTTTGGTGCACGAATTACAAATGGACTGGCGTTACGGAGCCGCCTATTTTGAACAAGAGTTAATTGACTATGACGTTGCCAGTAATTGGGGCAACTGGCAATACTTAGCTGGTGTCGGTGCCGATCCGCGTGGCCATCGTCATTTTGATCTTACTAAACAAGCAGCTCTTTATGATCCACTGCAACAGTTTACTCAACGCTGGCGTGGTGCCGAACATTGCTTACCCCTTGACGCAACAGATGCTGCCGACTGGCCGCTCGGTATCGATTAATTGTTTCCAATGCCAAGTAGCAAGCCGAGTATTAATATCGTCTGGTTTAAGCGTGATATCCGATTGCACGATCACCAACCATTAGCGCGCGCGATCGGTGACCGCGACCCAAGTCTTTTGCTTTATATATTTGAACCTATTTTGGTCAATAATCCGCATTACGGCAGTCGTCATTTTCGTTTTATTTGGCAATCATTACAGGATTTAAACCAACAGCTCGAACCTTTTGGTCACCGTATTCACATTGTTTACAACAAAGCGACTGAAGTGTTTAAATGGCTTAATCAACGGTTCACTATCAAGCAAGTTTTCTCCCATCAAGAAATCGGACTAAACATCACTTATCAACGTGATCAATATTTGAGTCAGTGGTTTCGCCACAACCAGATCACTTGGGTTGAGTCGCAACACGGTGCCGTCATTCGCGGTCTATGTCATCGAGAAGATTGGGACCAACAGTGGCATCAAGTTATGCACGGTGAAATTGTTGATGTCCCTTTGGCAAAACTACACAGTGTTAACGAAGTTGAAATTCCCAGTAACCGCTGTCCCGAAAATTGGCAACATGAGCATCCTTTATTTCAAGCGGGAGGAGAACGCCGCGGCCTAAAAACTCTCGAGACCTTTTTACATATTCGTGGGCTAGAATATCATCGCCATATTTCCAAGCCGCAATTAAGTCGCGAGCATTGTTCTCGACTTTCTCCCTACTTAGCTTACGGCAATCTTAGTTTACGTTTGGTGTATCAACAAGTTGGTCGGCAACCGACCGGGCCTCATTGGCAAGCCTTTATTTCACGCTTACATTGGCATTGTCATTTTATGCAAAAATTTGAAAGCGAACACCAAATGGAGGAGCGCGCACTTAATCGTGGTTATCAAGACTTTCCATTTGCCATTGATGAGATAACCCATCCTTATTTTCAGCATTGGCGTGACGGTACAACTGGCTTTCCCCTGATTGATGCCAGTATGCGTGCACTTAAACATACTGGTTATGTAAACTTTAGAATGCGTGCAATGTTGGTTAGTTTTGCATGTCATTATTTGCAAATTCACTGGAAACCGGTTGCCGTTCATCTTGCTCGCTACTTTCTCGACTTTGAACCGGGTATTCATTATCCGCAAATTCAAATGCAAGCCGGTGTGACGGGTATTAACACGATTCGTATGTACAACCCGATTAAACAAAGTATTGAAAAAGATCCGACAGGCGCGTTCATTCGCCAATGGTTACCACAGCTCGCAGACATCACCTCACCGCTTATTCATGAGCCATGGCGGTTAACCCACTTTGATCAAGTGACCTCCGGGTTTACATTAGGTCAAGATTACCCCCACCCAATGATCGATATTAAAACGGCGGGCAAGCAACATCGAGCCGCATTATGGCAGTGGCAGGAAAAAACGCAGGTAGTTGCTGAAAGTCAACGCATTTTGCAGCGTCATGTTAAGCGAGCTTAAAGCAGAAAAGACATCAGACATGCCGCAACATGTCTGATGTTTGAAGACATTAAAATGTATAAACAAAGCCAACCGAAGACATGGTCAGATCATCCACACCGTCAAGTTCAAAAACTTCATATTCAGCGCGGATTGCTAAAGATCCTAACTGAAATTTTGCACCCACCCCGTAAGTTGAATTCGAGTCAGAATCATCAACATTAATACCATTAACGACCGACTCAATATCAGTATTGGAATAACCGACTTTTCCAAACAAACCTAACGGACCTAAGTCAAAGCCTGCTAAACCATACACTTCATAAGACGTCATATCGGACTCAATATTTAATGCACTGTTTTCAAAGCTACCAAAGTCACGGTAGTCTAACTCAACCGCTAAATCGATTGCAGGCAGTACGCCAAAGTTATACCCAGCAAACACTTTGTATCCAGACGAGTCTTCATCCACATCAAAGACGGGATCTCCGGTATCAACCGATCCTTGACCCACACTGGCACCTAAATACAAACCACTTTCAGAACCTGCGAAGGCGAGGTTAGCAAATAATGAAACGAATAAAACAACAGCTAGTTTTTTCAAAAACAACATAGTCGACTCCTTTACCTTGAACCATAATTTAAGGCAGACACGCTTCGACAACTTAACTGAAGTGCACAAGGGAAATATACTCAAGGTTTCTGAAGCAAAATGCAAATAGAAATCCAGCGGAATATCTCAAGTACTCGAGATATCAGCACTTTAGTCTTGATGCATAAGTTTTTTTCGAATTGAAATAAAACGCATGAGATAGCAACACTTCAGCTGTTAACGATCAGCGAGTGCTGGACCATGATAGGGTTGCAGCGAAAGTTTGCGTTACAAACTAACCAAATCGTTTTTTAGGCGTTGAAAATCGTTTTGAATCGCTTGATATTCATTGGTTAACACAACACTGGCCACTAATGGTTGTTGCGCTTGACTCACTTTGAAGGTCGACTCATGGGTTGCCGCTACTCCGGTTGACTCAACCAGCGAAGCAGGATTGCTAATCCCATTCGGTTGTGATTTCGATGCCAACCAAGATAAGCTGAGTACTAAGCCCATTGCAAGAGCCCCACTGGGAAGAGCGATTGACCAGAAAGGCGGCGCCGATTTACGCTCATTAGTAACGCTATTCGGCCGCACTGAGGCCAATTGCGCGCTAATCGACTGGCGCAGTGATGGATTAATTTTATTATCAATGCGCTGCCCATCTTCAACGAGCTGTTGCGACCAATCTTCTGTTGCATTAGGCTGCTTCATAACGACTCCTCAAAATGCCCCATTAAGTTTAACATACTCTTTAACCAACACCCACGCATCTCGAATCGATTACGAAATAGAGTACATTGATGTTCTGTCCAGTGTTTAATCATAATACATACTCACTCTCGAATTAAGCAACAACGTCAACCGCTCCTAATGCTTGCTTCATTTTTTGTTTAGCGCGTAACAAGTTAATTTTCACCCAAGGTATACTGCGTTCCATTATTTTCGCAATTTCACG
>JABXHQ010000031.1 GCA_013373545.1 Gammaproteobacteria bacterium | reverse complement strand
TGAATCATCATCGGGCGGTGCATTGCCCGCTGACCAAACAACATCCGTACCATCGTAAAGTACTAATGATCCATTGTCATTGAGTACGAGCGCCGTCGCACTACTGCCCTGAGACGCACTTGACCAAATCGCTTCGCTGCCGCGATAGATAACTAAATTACCATCGCGCTGAAACACAAACCGATCGGCTCCAGAGCCTTGCGTACCACTCGCCCAAATGACCGTTCCATTTGCTGCATAAAGCACCAAGTTGCCGTCACTTTGAAAGACCAAACGATAAGCGCCGTTGCTCGAGATTAAGCTATCACCAATGTTTAATTGCTCACCCGGAAGCAATTGACTACCCAGCGGCGGTGGGTTGCCCCCACCATTATCTGAGGCTTTCATTAATGTGAAACGATCGCGTACTTGTCCACTGTCATTTAAATAACGCACATCCAGTTGATCATCATTAACATCGAGAACTAAAGATCCCAACTCATTTAGCGCTAAGAACATTGCCGCATGATTACCAACACCTGACGTTTTACCCGAAGCACCGGCAACCGAATATACCGTTCCGCTGTTACTCGAATTCAACGGTTTTTGATATGCACCATCTCCGCCAATGCGACCATCACCGGCATCAACTTGATGCTGCGAGCCAAAAGTATTGGAACGTCCATAGTGACCATCGATCAAATACGAACGCTCGTAGGAATGGCTGTGTCCGGAAAGCACTAAATCCACCCCATACTGCTCTAAAATCGGTAACGCTCGCTCGCGCATTTCAAAGGAGCGATATTCGGAAGAACTATCAGTATCATGAGATCCTTTCGAATACGGCGGGTGATGAAAAAAAGTAATAATCCAAGGTTGATTGGTCGCTGCTAAATCATTGCGCAACCAAGTCAACATTGCACCATTGACGCTGCGGTCGGTTTCATAGGAATCCAAGCAGATAAAATGAATATTGCCGTAGTCAAAAGAATAATAAGCTTCGGTTCCCGAAGCTACTCCACCAGCTTCTGCATTGCGCGGAAAACTAAAAATATTGTAATAAGGACCGGTTAATGTTGCCGAGTCGGCGGAATAACCGTCATGATTACCAAGCGTTGACCACACCGGTGCGCGCCGAAGCAAATCTTGATAAACATCAAACACCGCGCTTTGATATTCGCTATCTGTGCCCGAATTATAGGCGTTATCGCCGAGCATTAGCCAAAGCGCCGTATTTTCCTGTCCAGGGTAATTTAAATATGCATTGTAGACACGACGCTGATTACTATTGGCTGTGCCGGCATCACCAATCACCCAAATCCGCGTTGCGGTCGCCGTGCCTAACGGTGGAGCTGTTTTAAACCGGTATGCTGTTGTTCCACCGGCTAATACCTCACCAGGCGAACCGACCGAATAATAGTAAGTAGTTTCTGGTGATAAATTGTTAAGCTCAACACGATGATTACGAGTATTCGAAGCATTAACCACTTGCTGGTTTAAGTTGTTCACACTCGTTCCATAACGCACCACTGAATCAGATCGATCATCGGTACGCCATTTAATGATAATCGCGTCACTGGTTGCGCGTTGTAAATAAGGTCCACGAACAACCTCTAAAGCCAACGCCAAATTCGAAGTTATGAATACCAAACAGGTAATTCCATACTTCAACCATACGGATAACTTAACTTTTAGTTTCGGTAAAGGTTTCGCAGCTTGCTTTTGCACCGTTCGCTCCTCGGTAGGTAGACACCAAATAGCGGCATCAATTGAAGTGAGTGCAAAAATTATAGTGAGATAATGCTGCAGTACTAAGTCAGAGTTCAATAAATCGAATAATCATTTTGTGATTATTGACAACATTATAACGACGCAAGACTCAGACTTTTATTGTTTTATTTCAAAACGAAATAGGTTTTCAAACGATTTAACAAGGTATCGTGGAGGACTAATAATGAAAAGCCGCGATATTAGATCCAGCAAGATTGAATCTAATATCGCAGGAACAAGAAACGCTTACTGTCCGTATAACGCCTTCATAATTTGACTTAAATTACGTTTATTCTTCTCAGTTTTTAACAGTTCTTTCAAAACCGGTTCAACACTTTTGCTGTAGGTCATTTGTTTCGCTAATGCGCCAATCGCTACACTTCTTAATTCACGATTATCAGCATTGCTAGCAAACTGGTGCACTTGATTCAACTGTGCTTCATTAAGCTTCGATTGTGCCATGGCTTCAATAAATACACTTTGTACGCGACGATCGCTTTCCCCTCTCAACTGTGCACTGATACGCTCCGCGCTATTGCTATTGGGTAATTTAGCCAGCGCCGCAGCTGCCTCTGCACGCAAACGTGGATTAGTGCTGTGCAAATACTCAGCAACCACTTCTTCGTTTTCATCATTACCACTATTTCCAAGTGCTGCCAGCAAAGCAACTTTGGTTTGCGCCAAATCTTTCGCTTGCAGTGCATCAACCAGCTGCTCATTAATAATCGAAGCGGTAAGGCTATTCGGTTGATTCTTAGCAACCGCCCCGAGCACCATTAATGCTGTTGAAGACAAGGTTAAGTTTTCTTGCTGATGTTGATCGGTTGCGTAGTTCATCAAATCAACAATGATATGACCATCGATTTCGCGCTCACTATACTTAAGCCCCATTAAACTACGAAAACGTTGATTACCTGACATAGCTTCATT
The DNA here is from genome assembly GCA_013373545.1 of Gammaproteobacteria bacterium. Lineage (GTDB taxonomy): Bacteria > Pseudomonadota > Gammaproteobacteria > Enterobacterales > Kangiellaceae > Pleionea. The sequence continues at coordinate 11,036 of JABXHQ010000031.1, read as the reverse complement.
CATAAATACTTGAGTCAGCAATTGTTGCGAGTTTTTTGAATCATGCTTTCCTAAGTACATAAATAATTTACTTTCATCATCATCGCTAAATACTTGGTTGAGCAACAAATCATTCAAAACACTCAAGTATTGATCATTATCGTATAAAAATTGCAGTAGTGTCTCTGATTCGCCTTTTTTCCAGTCCATCAATTGAATTGCTGTAATAAAAGCTTCTTCACTGGCTAACGGCTTAGCGGGTTCTCTCGGATAAATAGTATCTTGACTGATAAGCCGCCAGTTCATTGGATCTTCATCGAGCGACAATAGTCTTGCCGATAATGGTAATGCATCTAACCGTTTCTTTAAGTTGACTTGTTGCTGTACTTCTATCTGCATATTTTTATCCGTTGTCTCAACGAAAATATGGCTGCTACCGGTTACCGAATGATGCCAGCAAGCATCTTGATTAAAGCGAAACTCATCTGACAGAACCCGCGGCGTTTGTAGCTTCATAATAGCAGTTGAGCTACTGGCAGCGTCAGCGACCGCGGTGTACTGCAATTTTTTGCGGATAACTGTTTGCGCTGGCTGCTCCTGATAGTGAACCTCATAGGTTCCAAGATTATCGGCTTCCACCATTACATAACTTGGCTGCCCTGCAGCATTAACTGGTTTTGGCGTAATGTATAACGCTTGATGAATGGCAATAAGTTTACTTTCATCGGCGGCTTTAAGTTTTGCTGCAAAATGATATTTAATAACACGACCGCTCGCTTTATCAATCTTGGCTGCAAATGGAACCGAGTACTCCAATGATTGTCCCGCTTGCTGATCCATCATGGCAACACTGTTGTGCAGTTGATAGCCAACCCAATAATATTTATCGGTAACCAACAACGGGCGACGAATAAGCTGTCCGGTTAAGTCAAACTGATTAGTCGATGGAACTTTCATCGTCGTCATTTTTGTAGTTGCATCACTATTAAAGTCAAACCAATCGACGCAGGTTTGTGCCTTGGCCGGCAGCGCGAAGCATGCCAGCAGTGTACTCATTATTAAATAGTTACTCTTCATGAAAATGATTCCTGGGATTAGAATTTAAACACAGCGGATTCGTCTAGAATTACCCAGTTTTTGTCGTACAAGGTTCCAGTTTCATAAAGGGTTTTAGTTTTTGTTTTATTCTTAATCTTACAACACCATTTATATACCGGATATTTTACCCATAAATAAAACTCCCCAGCGATCGCTTCAATGTCATTGGTCACATCAAGACCAAAGGTAATTTCTGAGTCGGTAATTGCATTAGCGAAATCGGCATAAGCAGTCACATTAAACGTGTCACTGATAATTAAGAAATCTACGCCAACACCACCGCTTGCAACACCTAGATTAATTTCAGCCGTAGCATAAGCATCTAAGCTAGCCGAAACAATATCACCACCCAACTCCAAACGGGAGCCGCCGTAAACTAAGCCCGCCGAAATATCGAGGTTTCCACTAACACCCGCTTTGACCGTTACCGGTACAATCACAATAGTAAAACTGGCTTGTACGATCGTTTGCTCTTCGCTCCAGTTGTAGCCAAAAGTTTCATCAAGTGCCGTAAGCGTATCACCACGGTTTAACAATGTGGTACCTAGCACACTAAAAGTAACGCCATAATCAATTTCGCCATCATCAACATTGGCACTGGCGTGGGCATCAGAACTGAGTAAACTGAAGTCTTCATCAAATAAGATTAAATCCAAATCGCCTTCTGCTGACATTGATGCATAACCATTATTGTCAGATGTCAAATACAAGTAACTATAGAAGCTCGGACTAATTGCCACGACATCTTCATCACCGTATGAAGCATTCCAGCTGGCAACTTTTGAAGTCCAGCTGGCGGCTTTGTTTGAATTACTCGCAACTTTTTCTTCTTGTGGCGGGATCTCGTCATGATAGAGCACATAGGGTACTTCAACGACTAGAACATTATTATCGGTATTCTCTTCAATCTCAGCCGAATCGTCCTGTACCGTAAATGTCAATGTAATACTATTAGTTGTGGCATTAGGATCGAAGTCATCATGAATCGCTTTAAGCAAAGTGCCGTTGATTCCAATATCCCAGGGGAAAAAATGGGATTGCTCATGGTCGGGAAATTTAATGCGCATTGCCGGTCCATAAGCCTGTTCTTTCTCATTCCATAAGTGTGCAATGTATTCTTGACCGCCGATTGTAATTGTTGCGGTAACATCAGCTTCATTGACACTGTCACCAAACTTAGTAGCCTTTAAATAGCCTATTATATCCGGCTCGACTTTAAGTGGGGTTCCAGTGTCACTGGTGTCGCGTTTACCGGGGCCTGGGAAAATGGCAAAACCATCCCCTACTTTCGCTTTATCAAGCGTAAAGTCATGCACTCGACCTTCGATTAAATTTATACTTGAGTATGTCGACTCATCGCCGTACTCGATCCCACGAGACTTATTATCGCTCACCACCGCTTCATTTTGAATAACACCACTGGCGTCTACGTAAGCCGCGATTACATATTCACCAGCACTTAGATCAACATTAGGAATCATAACAGTCGCAGTATGTGTTTGTGATCCCGGTTGTAATTGTTCAATATAATACTCATCTAATTGATGCCCATCTGGCTCATCACTAGTTTCCAACTCAGCTACTTTAGCTCGTTCGATTAGCATAAAAGTTACGCCGACATGTTCGGTTTCGAGTAGACGCGTTTCGGTAGTAAAGGTCAGTTCAACCGTTTCGCCCGCTTGATAGCCACTACCACTAACCGGTTTCATCGAACTTAGTGCCACATTGGGAATTGTCTGATCCTTAGAACCAAAATCCCAGCAGCCCGATAACAAGGTCGCCATCAACCCAGTCATTAACAAAGTTTTATTTCTCACGTTTCTTCCTCCTTCGATAATTGCTTCCTTACAATTCAATTAGCGTGCCAATTTATTTGCTTAAAAGAATCCACATTACAGCGATTTATAAGGTTTTTTTCGCTGTTCTTATCAACTTATAAGAAAGGCTATAAGAAATGCTCTATAGATCTCTTATAGCCTTAACGGGTGCTTAATGATTACAAGTAAGCAAAAAAAACCGCCAAAGCATTAGCGGTTTTTTGCAGTTCGGTAAATCGAGAATATTTAATGAATGGGCGAGCTAGAAAATTGGGTTAACACTAATTTTTCACTCGACTGATTAATCGCTACCGATGCCAGCACTTGTTTATTGTCAAAGGTCCATACATCATGATTATGGGCATTCAATGACACCATAATCATATTGACACCCGGTTTAAATAAACGATTCGGCAAATGTAAATAGCGACCGTATACGCGTTGAATTTTTTCACCATTAATATACAAATGCGCATGTCCATCAATCACTTTACCCACGTCTGCCTGAAATTCTGGCGGAGCTATATTAAAGTTATTCAACTTAATGTGCAGATTATATCCGTCCATATTATCACGATGTAACGTAAGTGCTATTTGTGGCACTAACGATGTCTCGGGAATCGCAATCGGTTGATGATCATGAACCATGCCGGCCATTGAACCATGCATTGAATGATCCATCATCATTTTTGGCTTTTCGATCTCATTCGCTTTTGATTGCTGATTACTTTGCGCCGGAGGGCTCTTTACCACCGCGGTAGAAAGTACTTGGTTTTGAGTATTCGCAGCGGCACTCAAAGTCGCTTGTTCTGCAAACGTTAGTAATGAGCAACTTAGTAGGAACAACACCATTATTAGCCTAGAATTCATGATCATCTCCTCGATTGATTACTGACAGTTCGCGATGCCGCCTGAGGGTAATCGCCCGTAAAAAGTAGGTCCTACTTGATAAGGGAATACCGGACTCAAAGCACCGCTCACTTCTTCAACAGTAATGTGATAGTGATAACCCAGATCATCATGGTCGTGACCATTGTGTTGATCAAGATACTCTCCACCTAAAGACGTTAATCCCGAATCATAATAATAATCTTCGAAATAAATCCCTTCTGACGCATCAATCGGATTACCAGACATTGAGGTCACTGTCACGGCGGTAGTTGGACCTGATGTTACGCTGGTTGTGCCCTGGGAGAGATCATATTGGTCGACCAATTGACAAGAGCGTTCGCCAGCAACCCCACAACCCGAAGCCGAGTTAGGATCGTCATAATCACGCATCACCCACGCCGATTTAGCAAGTACGCCTTGAGAAAAATAAGGTCCATAGATTGGATAACCATCCGCTGCGAATCCATAGATCGGTGAATGCGAAGAACCATCATCGCCCATTAACTCTTGTAAACATTTTGAGAACATATGATGGTGATAATTACCCTGTTGTTGGGCATGGCCCAAACACATGTCGACATCATACACTTCAAACTTAGGAGCGAGATTGTTCCATACATTTTGATTGTTATAACTAGAACCATCATCCCAGTTAAATACGGAAGTACCATTTAACATGACGCCGATTGAGTTTAATCCGGTGTTACAGGTTTGACTCGCGGGTTCTGGCTGCGTAGGAATTTTATTCACCACACTTTGGTTACTGGGACATTCAGGACCTGGAGGCCAATAACCTAAGTCACAACCTGGCGAACGGGTGTAACCAATGTCTTCGCCAAATTCAACCACATCACCCACGTTAACAAAAGTGCGGCCACTCGGCGTACGAAAATCACTGGCGGCATTCGGTCGGTTGTTTAACGTATCAATGTCATCTTGAGTAATGGTTACTGTGTAGTCAGGAACGCCTGTTGCGTTAAACGTGGTGAATTCTTCATTGTTTTCAACCGTCGTGGTCACGCTTTGGACATTAACCAACACACCCTGCCCACTCTCTTGAATGTTAGTCGAGCGTGTGACGGTATTAATTTGCCACTGTGCAACGTTAATCACAACACTGTCGGCGGTTGAGTTTTCTTGGCCATCGTTAACAACCAATGAAATTACGTAACTGCCTTCAACATCAGGAGTCAGTGACGCATTCACTTGATCAGCGTTACTAAGTATTGTGGTTGATGCTGCAGGTTTTTGATCAAGCGTCCAAGCGTAACTTAAACTATCTCCGTTGGCATCTGAACTACCACTGCCATCCAAGGTGACGGTATTATCGGTATAAGTTGTTTTATTGTCGCCGGCATTGGCCGTTGGCGCGACATTTGTTTGCGGTGCTGTTGCAGTAATGGTCACAGAGTCAGCTGAGCTATCGACGGTGCCATCGTTAACCACGAGTTGGATTTGGTAACTACCAGCGACATCAGCGGTAAAAGTGGGTGCTTGGGCGCTGCTGCTGTTTAATTGTGCGCTGCTACCATTCGGCGTGGCGCTAAAACTCCAGCTGTAAGTTAAAGTATCTCCATCGGCATCGGAACTGTTGCTACCATTTAAGGTAACCAAATCGCCCTGCACCACGTTTTGATCGGCACCGGCATTGGCAACCGGTGCGGTATTAGTACTGCCTCCTCCATTATTACCGCCGTTACCGCCACTGCTTCCATCATCAGTAGTATCACTGCTATTACTGCAAGCGCTAAGCGAGAACATAAACGCTATGGCGATTGCGACGAGCCACGATTTCTGACTCGACTTGTTTGCGTTGGCGACCCAGTTTGTGGTGCCGGTTGAAAAGTTGGCAGCATTATCTACTGCTTGCGTTGCTAACCCCATGGTTGTTGCCCCCATTGATTTTGATATTAAATAACTTATAGAACCAATCGAGGCAGACTTAATGCGAGCGCCGTGCCAATTATTTTTATTCTATATTAATCAATAGGATAACTATTAGTAATACGGTGTTTTTGCAACTTTGAGAATTAGCGTAAAGCTCAATAAGAGACCATCTCTTATAGAGCTTAGCGGCTTAAATCAGGGTGTAATGAGTCCATCGCCGTTGGCCTTGCTTATTTAATTTGCCCTCTTTGTGGAGTTTTTTTAACAAATAGGAAGCGCGCCCATGATCCACCTTTAAAAACTGTTGAACGGAGGTGTTATCCACGCGGCCAAGCTGCGCGGCCTGTTGTAAAATTAAATCCTCCTGACTCACTGTCGACAAGCTTGCTGCAGAAGCCACTAGTTGCTCGACCGGTACTTCATGACGCGGCTCAGGTCCGCTGAAGTTGTTGTAGTCATCTAGCGGCTCTTGCTCTGCAATCATTGGCTCAAGAAAGTGCAAGTGTTTAAACTCAATCGTCGCGCCACGACTGGCAATTAAAGCGTACTCCACAATGTTTTTTAGTTCCCGTACATTACCAGGAAAGTGGTAACGCCCCATTGCTTGTAAGGCTTCGCGGGTCATTTGCGGCTTATCACGTCCCATTTGACTGCCCAGTTTTTGAAGAAAGTGCTGGGTCAGTAACTCAATATCGCCACGGCGCTGGCGCAACGGCGGCAACGCGATTTGATAACCGGCTAAGCGAAAAAATAAATCTTGGCGGAATTTCTTATCACTCACTTTTGCAGCCAACTCGACATTCGTTGCTGCGACAACTCGCACATTTACCTTACGGCTTTGCCGCCCGCCGATGGGGGTGACAACGCCGTCCTCTAGTACGCGTAATAGCTTTGCTTGCAACCCTAACGGCATATCACCAATTTCATCTAAAAATAATGTCCCACCATCCGCTTGCACGAAATAACCATGGCGATCGCTGGTCGCACCGGTGTAGGCACCCTTGGTATGGCCGAAAAACTCGGCATCAGCTAAATCGGCCGGAATAGCCGAACAATTCACCGCAATAAAGGGTTGTGCACTACGCTCGCTACCGTAATGAATAGCCCGTGAAATCAACTCCTTGCCGGTGCCACTCTCCCCCAACACCAACACATTGGTATTGGCCGCCATCTGCAATGAGCGCACCTCTTCCAATAGCTCTTGGGTACTCGTACTTTGACCAATAAACGCATCGATGCCCCAATGCTTAGCTTCTTGTTTAGTTAAGGTAGATAAGCGCTCGTCCGCTAAATGCAGTGCTTGCTCGGCTTCCTCGCGACGATTAATTTGTTCCTGCAAAGCACGATTTAATGCTTCTAATTCGTTATTCTTATTTTGTAGCTCTAATTGTTGCTGGCGAATTAAAATTTGCGCTTGGATACGCGCCACGACTTCTTCACGTTGAAACGGTTTGGTAATGAAGTCTATCGCTCCGACTTTAAAGCCCTTAACTTTGCTGGCGATATCGGATAACGCACTCATAAAAATTACTGGCGTTGCTGCGGTCGCGGCATGTTGCTTCAATTTGCTGCACACCTGATAACCGTCCATTCCAGGCATCATAATATCCAGCACAACCAGATCGGGGACTCGTGCCGCAGCAAGATCCAGTGCTTGCTTTCCATCGGTAGCGATCATCAGCTCTAACCCAGCATTTGCCAGATAATTGACTAATATATCGAGGTTTTTCGGTTGATCGTCGACGATTAAGACTAAAGCGCTCATGCATAGCTTCTCAAAGTTAGTGTGCGATGACTATAAGCGAGTTTAGCTTATAAAAGCTATAAGCAATTTGATTTTTTTATAAGCGACCATAACTTTAATACCTATCTTATTGATTTAATTAAAGTTAATAATTGGCGTAAATATTGTATAGTCAACCAGTAATTAACTGACAGCTGCTATGAGACTCGACGAAAGCGCAATGAATATTCCGATTAACTTAAATGACTATACTCCAACCATCCTAGTGGTCGACGATGTACCGGCCAACCTTGATGTCATGGTGGCTCACTTGCAACAAGAAAATATTGAGTTGATGGTGGCCTTGTCCGGCGAAGAAGGCTTAGAACTGGCAAAAGCAAAATTGCCGGATTTGATCTTGCTGGATATTATGATGCCAGGCATCGATGGCTATGAAACCTGTCGACGCTTAAAAAGCGACCCGTTAACCGCTGATATTCCAGTGGTATTTCTGTCAGCTAAAAGTGATGAGATCGACGTAGAAAAAGGCCTTAATCTCGGTGCCGTGGATTACATCAACAAGCCGTTCTCATTGCCAATATTACGTGCTAGGTTAAATAACCACCTCGCGCTTAAGCACAAAAGCGATATGCTGATTCAACTCGCTTGCACCGATGAACTCACGCGGATTGCCAATCGACGCCATTTTGACCTGATCTTCGAACGCGAATGGTTACGTGCCCAGCGCAATCAAACCCGCCTTTCTTTGTTAATGATCGATGTCGACCACTTCAAACAATACAATGACCACTATGGGCATGGTGAAGGTGATCGCTGCCTTAAACAAGTCGCTCGAGCGCTTACGGTTGAGTTACATCGACCGGCTGACTTGCTAGCTCGCTACGGCGGTGAAGAGTTTGTCGTGCTGCTTCCGGAAACGGACTTTGAGGACGCAGAATTTATCGCAAATCAACTGGCCGCAGCGGTGGAAAAACTAGCCATTGCGCATAAAAAATCAACCTGTGCCCCTCACGTTACTATTAGCATTGGTCTTGCCAGCCAACTTCCAGGCTCACAAGCATCACGCCAGCAACTATTGAAACAGGCCGATCGCTCTTTGTATAAAGCAAAAAATAGCGGAAGAAACCAAGTATATGGCACAATGAGCGCCATTAACGAAGCACCTGCTGCTAACTAATATGAAAACTCATTTTCGAATGCGATAGGAAATATCAATGCAAAGCTCATTAACTTCTCGTTTTTCCTCACTGGCGCTCATCTCCCTTTGCCCGTTAGCCTTTGCCAATAATGATGCGGATCCGGAAATGACCGCGTTGCTAGCACTGTTAGCTGAAGAAACAGCCATTGCGACACAAAGCAAAATGAACGCAGACTATGTACCCGGCATGGTTTCAGTTTTACACAGCGAGAATTTGCAAACCTACGGCGTTACCACAATTGCCGACGCCTTAGATAAAGTCGCAGGATTTTATTTAACCATTAACAATGCGGGCGATCACGTTGCAGTGGTGCGTGGTGTTGGCGCCAGCTTAAATGCCACAAACTTAAAAATATTGTTAAACGGTGTCGCGGTCAATCGCGCTACCGATGCTTCGGCAGACTCATTCTTGCGACTACCAATAAGCCTCATCGATCGCATTGAAATTGTTCGCGGACCCGGCTCAGCTATTTATGGTGAATACGCATTTTCTGGAGTAATCAATATCATTACCAAGGATGCGAATAACTTAGTAGCGGTTGCCAATGACCAACAACGAATTGAGCTCAATTACAATTTCAATCAACAGTGGGAAAATGGCGCTTGGCTAACTATTAATACTGCAATTTGGGATCAACCAAACTCCAATCGGAAAACTGATCTAGATAATTTTTACAGTAGTGGTAAAGGTTTTTCACCCGGCAACATTAACGATAACGAACAAGGAAAGTTTTTTAACCTAGTCAGTTCAATCGCCGACTATCGCTTTGATCTGCAATTTATTAACACTAAACGCGGCGGTTATTATGGAAGAAATGCAGCAATGCCGGTTGAGCTGGAACCGCGCGATGAAACCGCTCTTAACTTTCAAGTGAGTAAAACTTGGACATTAAGCGAAAGTTTAAGCATTGATGCAAGTATCGCCGCGCAACAAACAGAGCTAGCTATCGCAACCTTCTTGCCGATTCCAGAAGGCATTGATCCACCAGGACCTCCTCCGCCTATTCTCGAAAATGAATATCGCCGCGATGGCAATAAAGATAATACGCAGCGTGTTAAGGTTGCCGCCAACTGGCAAGCGAGTGCCAATCATTTAGTGTTTGCAGAAGTGTCGGGTGCCCATTATGAAGTTGATTCTGCTTTCGGTTACCGTTACCCATTGGGTGGTGATCCTATATATTCGCAGCCTGGCTCAACACAAGTTTTGGCTGGCTCTAAACGTACCCTGACAAGTTTTACACTACAAGATCAATGGAAAGTGACACCAAACTTTGAATTAACTCTGGGCGCTCGCTACGACGACTATGACAACTGGGGTACTAATACATCGCCACGTGTCGCTGCCGTATGGCGAATCGATAATCACCATATTGTAAAGGGTCAATACGCAGAAGCATTTCGTCCACCAACGTTACAGGAGCAGTTTCCGGGTCAATTTATACCTGGATTCGTGGCCAATCCTTTAGATCAAGAATCATTAAACTCTGCTGAATTCGCCTACCTTTACCGCGAAAGCAATTACAGTTTTCGTGCAACTCTGTTCGATACCAAAGTTAAGGATTTAATTGAATTCTATTTACAGCCCGGACAGCCTCCGACTCTGCGCAACCGCGGAGATATCGAAACGGTAGGAATCGAGCTTGAATGGCAGCATAAAATTAATCATCAACTCGAGTGGTTTGCCAATATTTCTAAAATTGATGCCTCCGATAAACTCGATGTCGACGGCGATCAAACGGGTGCAGTTGAAACACTGATTAATGCCGGTATTCAATGGCAGTCGTCCGACTTTCGTAAACACGGTCTTAACCTTCGTTATATCGGAGAGCAAGAAGGCTGGGAAATTCAGACGCGTTTAAGCCAAACCGATCGCTTTAATGACTTTATTCGAATTAACTACAGTTTTGTGCAAGAACAATTATTTTCAAACCCAGCATTAAGCTTGCAATTTTCAATTTTAAATCTAGCGGATGAAGAAGTGAATGTATTACCGAATCCAGCTCAGTTTCCGAAAGGACTGCCGCAAATGGGTCGCTCCGCTTGGCTGAGCCTAAACTATTCGATCAATTAATGTATTTGACAGGGAATAGTTGAACGATGGTCAATCGACTGACATTACGTAAACGACTCACTTGGTGTTTTCGCCTAGTAGTCGTTTTGTTTTTGTCAGTGCCGTTGCAGGCGCTAATGCTTGCTGACTCGTTTACCGATCGCCGCATCCATGTCGGTACCAAACTTTTTAAAACATTGGTCAGCGCAGATTTAGAAATCAACTCTAAATTATCCCGTGAGCAAAAAATCAATATTGCCATAATTTATTCGAATAACCGCCTTGATGCACAAGCGATCGCTAGTGGACTTTCTGAGAATTTTAGTAACATCCAAGGCGCTCACACGCATTATGAAAAACTTACTCTACTTG
>JABXHQ010000051.1 GCA_013373545.1 Gammaproteobacteria bacterium | reverse complement strand
GCCCCATGTGAGAGTAGGTCATCGCCAGGCCGAAGCGTCGGACCGATTTAATTAAAAAGAAAGAGCTTATCCGTAAGGGTAGGCTCTTTTTTTATGTGCTGAAAAAGTTAGAAGATGGTCGACTTGACGATACTCGCCAGGCCGAAGCGTCGGACCGATTTATTAAAAAGAAAGCGCTTATCCGTTAGGGTCGGCTCTTTTTTAGTGTTGAATAAAGTTAGAAGATGATCGACTTGGCGATAATCATAAAGTGAAATACCAATCCAATTCGTTTCAACTACAGAATGATCAATATTGTTCTGTCCGGTAGGCGACAGTAGCATAAGGCGTCAAAGACAACGCGATGCAATAGCTGATAAACTGCGTAGTAGTGAAAATATTAACTTAGGATTGTTAATGGAAGAGTTTCCTGAATTGCGTTCTTCGCGTTTAATTTTAAATCAGCTTACCCCGAATGACGCTGAGGTGCTCTATCAGTTGTTTTCCGATCCAAAAGTCGTTGAGTATTATGATCTCGCAGCATTCACTTCTACTACACAAGCGGCAGAATTGATTGAGTTATTTCAAAGCCGCTTTGCGACTGGCCAGGGTATTCGCTGGGCGATTCGATTAGCGACTTCTGGCGACTTTATTGGCACCTGTGGATTTAATACTTGGAATGAAAAAATGCAGCAAGCCACTATTGGCTACGATCTGTTACCCGAGTTTTGGAATAAGGGCTACACATCTGAAGCCGTCGAGGCAATCTTAAGTGCCGCATTTAGCGGCCAATTACCTTGCCGAACCATCTTTCGCATACAAGCCGATACCGTTGTCGGCAACACTGCTTCCGAAGCTTTGCTAACTAAACTTGGTTTCAGTTATGAAGGAACGCGCCGGTCAGCGGGCTTTTGGAAAGATAGCTTTCATGATCTCAAGTGTTTTAGTTTGTTAAAATCTGAGCGCAGCCGCACTGATAACCGCGCGAAAAATTAGCCTAATCGTGATTAGTGCACTGTGCTAAACTACTGCCAAACAATTGAAGGAACCTGATCCAAGGACTCTAGCCGTGCAGTGCATCGACAACGCCGACATTACCCAACTCAATACCTTTGGCGTTCAAGCTAAAGCAAAGAAGTTGTGGCAGGTAAAAAGCGAACAAGAGTTTTCCGAGTTGGCTTCTCGGTATCAGCAAACTGAACGACCGCTTTTATTAGGCGGAGGCTCAAACTTACTTTTCGAAGGTGATTTTGACGGCGAAATTTTTCATATCCAAACCCAAGGTGTGGAATATTCGACGGTTAGCCAAGACCAAGTTGAGGTGCGCGCACAAGCAGGAGAAAATTGGCATCAGTTAGTACAGCAAACACTTGCTTCCGGATTGTCCGGACTGGAAAATTTAGCGTTAATTCCGGGGACGGTAGGCGCTGCGCCGATTCAAAATATTGGTGCGTATGGTCTTGAGCTGAAAGATCGTTTGGTCACGGTTGAAACGATCGACTTAAAACACAATGAACGCCTAGTCTTCGCTCAGCAAGATTGCCAGTTTGGTTATCGCGACAGTCTGTTCAAACAAAACTTAGGTCGTTACCTAATCACAGCTGTCACGTTTAAATTGTCTACGCGTTTCTCGCCGGTTCTTAACTACGCACCGCTAACCGAGTTAGCGCAAGCGAAAAATTTGACCGCAATGGATGTCTTTAACTGCGTGGTGGCAACGCGGCGAGAGAAATTACCCGACCCAAGTCAGATCGGTAATGCGGGTAGTTTTTTTAAGAATCCAATCATCGCGAGCTCACACGCTGAAGAGTTAAAGCTGCAATTTCCCAATATGCCGATATATCCAGTCGATGAGCATTCCACTAAGGTAGCGGCGGGGTGGTTAATTGATCAGTTAGGGCTAAAAGGATTTCGCGATGGTGACATTGGAATTCATAAAAAACAAGCGTTGGTATTAGTTAATTACGGTAAAGGTAGCGGCCGAGCCTTGAATGAACTCGCCAATAGCATCATCAAAAAAGTTTATCAGCAGTTTGCTATTGAATTGGAAAAAGAAGTTCGGATTATTTCGGATCGAGGTCAATAGACGTGGCGGTTGAAACGATAATTCGTTTATTAAGTGATGGAAAGTTTCACTCCGGTGAATCGATCGCCAAGCAATTAGAAGTGTCACGTACCGCGATTTGGAAATATATTCAACAACTAAAGACTTTAGGCGTTGATGTCTACAGTGTTTCGGGCAAAGGTTACCGACTTGCCCAAGCGCTAGAGCTGTTAGATGTTGAACGCATTAGCGATAGCATGCGTTCGGGTACGCAGCAGCCTTTTCAACTCGATGTATTTCAAAACATAGCGTCAACCAATCAGATATTGCAGAGCCTCGAGTCGCGCGAAAAATTTCATTTTTGTTTATCAGAATATCAATCAATGGGCCGTGGTCGCCAAGGCAAACGCTGGCACTCGCCTTTCGCGCGCAATATTTATTTGTCCGTTAAAACACAAATTCAGCGGCCACCGGAGCAGTTGTCCGGATTAAGCATTGCGATTGGGTTAATGCTTGCGCAATTGTTTCAGCGACTCGGTGTGCAAAACATGGCGGTTAAATGGCCGAATGACTTAAAGATCAATGATCAAAAAGTCGGCGGCATTTTAGTCGAACTAACCAGTGCCAAGCGCGGTGAAGTTATTATTGGTGTAGGACTCAATTGGCAAATGGACAACCAACAACAGATTGATCAAGCTTGGACAAATCTTGCTCCGAACTTGCCCCACCTGGGACGTAACGATGTGGTTATCGCGATGGCTTTGCAATTAATCGAAGGCTTACAGCAATTTGAACTAGACGGGTTAACTCATTTTCTACCGCAATGGCCGCTGTATGATTGGTTGGCCAACCAAACCGTTGAGTTATCCCTTGGTCCACGCAAAGTATATGGGATTGCTCGTGGTATCGATGCCACAGGAGCGCTTTTAGTTGAAGATGATACGGGCATTAAACCCTATGTAGGCGGTGAAGTTAGTGCGAGGTTGCGACATGATCCTACTGCTTGATTTTGGTAACACGCGAGTCAAATGGCACTGGGCTAATCATCAAGGCCTGGTCGGCGAGTCTTGTTCAAGTGATTATCAAAGCAAAAACTTGACTACCCAGCTGCTCGACATGGTGCAAAGTAGTTTTCCGGACCAGCAAAACCAGCGAATCTGGCCAATGCTGCAGTCGGTTACGGTTGCTTCCGTTAAGCCGTCTATCAGTGATTCCGTTATTAAGGCGCTGGAGCAGCTTAATCTATTGGTACAAACCGTCCGCACCGCTAAGCAATTTGACACTTTGATAAATGGATATCACGAAGTAAAGCAAATGGGGGTGGATCGCTGGCTGGCGATGATTGCAGCGCGTCAGTTGCACTCGCAAGTTCCGACTTTGGTAATCGATTGTGGCACTGCCATCACCATCGACGCTGTGGCCGCCGACGGTCACCACTTAGGCGGCTATATATTGCCTGGCCTTAATCGCCAATTGCGAGCTCTTTTGGAGAATACCGAACAAGTCTATGCGACAGATTTTTCGCGCGTTCAAGACGTTGCATTCGGCCAAAACACTCAAGACTGTGTAATTAAAGGCATCTGCGCGCAAATTATTGCGGTTATTTTACATAGCCTACCGCGCTTAGACGAAAACCAGCTGCCGCACATAATCTTAACTGGCGGCGACGGAAAACTCATTAAACGCTTATTAAACAAAGAGTTAAAGGATAGTAAGTGGGCCGTTGAGCTACGCGAAGCATTGGTTTTTGAAGGATTATTAATCAACGCATTGAAAGAATTAAAAAAAATGTAAACAAAGCATTGCCATTTGCAAACCATGTCGCTAAAATTGCGCCTCACTTTTGGGGGCTCCCAATAGTGAAGCCGGCTTAGCTCAGTTGGTAGAGCAACTGACTTGTAATCAGTAGGTCGCCAGTTCGATTCCGGCAGCCGGCACCAAATTCAAAAAAACAGGCTGAAGGCCTGTTTTTTTAACAAGGAAACGCGCACTGCAGGTTAATTAACTTGCAATTTAGTGGCCAAATTGGCATCATGCGCGGCTCTTTGACTCTGGTCATAGCAGTGCGCTAAGGCAGAGTAAAGCAAAATTCGGAGGGGTTCCCGAGCGGCCAAAGGGATCAGACTGTAAATCTGACGCGAAAGCTTCGCTGGTTCGAATCCAGCCCCCTCCACCAGTTTCTACTGAGCCG
>JABXHQ010000138.1 GCA_013373545.1 Gammaproteobacteria bacterium | reverse complement strand
GAGCAGAAGCAGACTCTTGCTTTTTGAGCAGTACTAAAGCTCCAGCTTGCTTCAAAGCGGACTGATACTTCATAGCCTGCGCATAGTCTAAGCCTTTTTTGATGCTAACTTCCTGGCCACTGAATAAGCGCTCAATATTTTCCGGCTGCGTCTTAAACAACCGAGCTAGGTTTTGTTTGACCTCTGCTTCCGTTTTGCTGGGAACAATACGTCCCGCAAACACAATATCAAATTTGCCATCAATCATAATAAAAAAATCATTTAAAACAGTTAGTTAATAGATTGAAAGGATTCACTTACAAAGTCAAGCGACTAGAGCAGAAACTTCAGCCCTATTCCTTCTTTGGTAATTCGCACGACTTCAGCTTTAAGTTTCGGCATGGTTTCTGGAAACCCAATCGCCTGAATCGTCACTACGGTCCCTGTGCCCAGTGGCTGTAGCTGTTGCGTTTCAATAAAAGCTCCTTGATCAGACAGCTCGCGGGTTTGAGCTTTTACCACGCCAAGCATATCTGAGGTGATTTCCACGTCAGTTTTGATTGGAGTTCGAATCGAGTTTCGGCGTTCGGGCATAAGATAAAATCAATACTTTTCAATCAGTTTAGACTATTTTTTAATGAACAAGACAAGAATATTCGAGTTGTGCCGTAAACTCGCAATGTTTAAAATTGAACTATCACTTATTGAGTTCAAAAATCATGTCCGATAAAGATAGCGAGCTGTTTCTCGACGAGTTCAGCGATATTAAACCACTTAAGCAAGATAAAGTGCGTCTAACACAAGATCCACAAACCAGTGCCGAGAGTCGCCGCTTGCGGCAACAGGCAGCAACCCACGTGCAGCGCGATCTGAATTATTTAGTGGATACCGAAGTGCCTTTAGTCGAACCTGAGCAGTTGCTGGAGTTTCGCATCGATGGGTTACAAACCGGGGTGTTTAAAAAGTTGCGGCAAGGTAAATACACGATCGAAGGACACCTGGACCTGCACCGCCATACCGTCGCCGAGGCACGCTCAGCGCTGTATCAATTTATCCAGCGATCGATCAAGATGGAGTGCCGTACCTTGTTGGTAACACACGGCAAAGGGGCTCGCTCGAACCCTCCCGCTCGAATTAAAAGCTACGTTAATTATTGGTTACAACAGGTGCCGGAAGTGATGGCGTTTCACTCGGCGCAAAAACAGCATGGCGGAACCGGCTCGGTGTATGTTCTGCTAAAAAAGTCCAATAACCAAAGGTTGGTTAACCGCGAACACTACCAGTAGTTATTGCTTAGGTTTGTTAAGCAGCTTGTTTTTCTCTTCTTCGGTGAGCGACTTTTCAACTTTATAGTCAAGATCACCGAGACGAATAGCCTGTACATTTTCGACATGAGACGGTCTCTGATAGCTGGTGTGGGTCACGCCATTTTCGACCCAACGGTAAACCACTTGTTCCATTTCATCAGCGGACAAAGCCTGTGGCTTAACCGTTTCTTTCATAAATACCGCTGTGGTATCTTTCGCTAGGCTGACCACCGAATAGCTTTTGCCAAAATTGTCCCACACGATGCGCCATTGCCCGGGAGACTCCTTTTCTAAGTATGCACCGTACAAAAACAATGCGACCAGAAGTGCGATTAATGCTCCGACGATTTTCATGACTGTCCCCTTTTGACTGATGACCTGACTATATCAAGAGACGCAGCGTCGCAACAAGCATTCAATCGACAAACAGCTCGCGCCACAATTTAATGTCAGAGTGCTCAGCTTCAAGTAACTCAAAGCCACAGTGGTAGGTTGGTACGGAATCGATCTGACGGCACCATTTAACTTCGCCGGTCAGCAGATATTTAAGGCTTTCTTGGTCAAAATCGATCAGCAGCTCGAGAAAAGCGCCCACGTCAATCGGATAGTTTGAAGTGACTTTTAACCCGCCAGGGGATATGTCAGCGGTGGAACATTTAACGACTAAGCCATTATCTTCATTGGCCGACGACGCTAACACTTCGATAAATACCGTCTCTTGTCGTTCGACTCGAGACTCACCGCGAAGCTCTACTTTTTCCATGGGCGCACTCTTAAAATAATCAGATATAAAACGGTTTGGCTAGATTCGGTTAGCTGAAATCACTACACACTTGCAGCCATTCAGCAAACTCCGCGCCGTCATCTTCAACAAAGTGAATACCCGCATGATAGGTCGGTATTTCATCAACTTCAAGACACCATCGTACTTGGCCCATTAATTGAAAGTGGCTTTGGCGTGGCGGCGAAATCACATCTACCTTTAAGATTTGCCCAACGGGCAGCGGTTCAGTGGCCGAAAACTTCGCTCCACCACAGCTAATATCGGCAATTTTAGAGGCGTGTAAACGCTCTCGTCCGTCTAGCTCAACCAAGTGATATTTAATAAAAAGATCTTCGCCTGGCGCCATTCTTACCAATTGGCGCGCATCCGATTTTGCTTCCCTATGCATTGGACACCTCCTCTGACTACACCTGATGTAAGTATAGTCAAAGCGGTTAAAATACCAATGTGCCTAGCGATGTTTAAGCTGCACGACGCGATTAACTGCAGGAATATGCCGCAGGAACCGGCTAAAGACTTGAACCGCAACATGCTGAGCATTATCAAATTGATACAGAGTATCGCGCCAAACTTGTTCAGCATAAGCCGTCGATGACGAACCAAAAGCCGCCAACTCAGCTTTGTGTTGGGGCAGACGCAGCCAACGTTGGATAAGCGGAAGATTAGCCTCTAAGTGAAACTGAAATCCATAGATATTAGAACCGATGCGAAAGCCTTGTTCAGCACAGACCTCTCCGCGCACCAATGACTCAGCTTGCGGCGGCAAAGAAAAAGTATGTCCATGCCATTGGAACACTTTGCTCAGCTGCGCCAGCGGCTGTAGCACAGGGTCCTCGCCACCGGCAGCGGTGAGTTGCACGGGGCACCAGCCAACCTCGGACTGCGCGGCGGGAAACACTTCACCACCAAAAGCTGCGGCAATTAATTGCGCGCCAAGGCAGATGCCAAGGATCGGGATCCCTGCCGCCGCCGCGCGCCGAATGTAGTCTTGTTCTTGCACCAAATGAGGATAGATATCGGCTTGGTCAACATTCATCGGTCCGCCTAAAATTATGAGTGCATCATAAGCTTCGATGTTCAGCGTGCGCGGCTGCGGACGACTAAAGTTGACATATCGAATACGGTGTTTGCCAGCTCGAATCAGGGGATCAAGCAAACCGAGAGGCTCATAAGGCACATGCTGAAATACTAAAACTTTTGCCACCTTAGCCTCCTACTTATACACGTTATGCACGCGAATTTTATTGAATTTACTCAGGGCTCCCCAAGCGCCTGCAAGCATTATGATGACAAATTGTGCCGGCCAACAATAATACCTTTGCGATATATCGACATTCTCTAGCCAATATAAGCGAGTTTGGCTAATCTTGAGAAAACAATTTCTACCGTGGTGGTGTTGATTTAGGTCAAAACGGGTCGTAGAGCTCCACTTTAAAATAAACCTATTCGTTAAATAAGGTAGCCCAATATGAAAACCATTTTAGTCATTGCCGAAAAAGACAGTAAAAATTTAACTGCCCTGCATCGCGCGCTCGCGATATCAGCTGAAACTCAGTCACACATCGAGTTAGTTGGGTTTGTTCACGCGCCCGGTGTAGACAGCTCAGATATCTTAAGTGAACAAGAAAAGATGAAAGTGCGCCAAGCAATGATCGATGAAAAGAAACATTGGTTAACCGAACAATTGAAAAAACTGAAGCTTGATAAAACCACTTTTCACTTTGATGTTTTATGGGAAAAGTCCGTGCATTTATGGGTTATCGACCGCTGCAAACAAAAGCCCTATGACTTAGTCATTAAAACCGGGCATCGCAGCGAGACACTGACCTATACACCAACCGATTGGCATCTAATTCGCCAGTGCGCCGCACCGGTAATGATCGTCACCAGTAAAAAATGGCAGAAAAAGCAGTGCATACTTGCCGCCATTGACTTAACCACTGAAACCGCGGCAAAAATCAAATTGAACAAACAAGTCATCAAGCAAGCTCAACAACTTGCTGCCATCACCGGACAAAAAATCGTTTACGCATACTGCGTAGTAATACCGCGGATATTAAATGATTTAGAAGTTTTAGATGAAAAGAAAATCGTCCAACGCGCCAAGCAAAAAGCGCAGAATCATCTTGAGCGCGACTATCAAAAGTTTAATATTGCGAGCGCTGACGTTCGCATGTTGCGCGGCTCAATTGATAAAGCCATTAACCGCGCGGCGAAAAAAGAACATGCCGATCTGGTGGTGATGGGCACCATGGGACGCAAAGGCATCAAGGGCAAAATCATCGGTAATACCGCCGAAGCTGTTCTCCACCATTTGGAAGCCGATGTGCTAACGGTTAAAATTTAATCAGTTTGCGCCGACTCATTTTCGTGATTACCGCACAATGAGCGGCGCCTTTTATTTGACCGGTGCTTCAGGCATAATGGGTGCGACTACTCAAAATTCATATTCAACAAAGAAGATTTCTATGACCATTACTAAAGACAAAGTTGTTTCCATGCACTACACCGTTAAAAATGCAGCTGGAGACGTTATCGATAGTTCCGAAGGCCGTGATCCATTACTTTACATGCAAGGACACCGCAACATTATTCCTGGCCTTGAGTCGGCTTTAGAAGGTAAAGGCCAAGGCGATAAAGTTGAAGCCGTTATCGAGCCGCAAGAAGCCTATGGCGAAGTGGTTGCAGAGTTAATTCAACAGGTTCCACGTAGCGCTTTTGAAGGCGTTGAAACCCTTGAAGTTGGCATGAACTTCCAAGCGCAATCTGAGCAGGGTCCAGTCAATGTTGTGATCACTGAAGTCGCCGATGAAACCGTTACCGTTGATGGCAATCATCCGCTAGCAGGCCAAACGCTTCACTTCAATGTTGAAGTGGTTGAAATCCGCGATGCATCTGAAGAAGAAATTGCGCATGGGCATGCCCATGGCGCCGGTGGTCACCAGCACTAATTGACGACTGTCCGGAATAAAAAAGGCGAGATTATCTCGCCTTTTTTTATGTCTAACCAAGCACTAGAGGTAGGGTTTGACCAATTCAACCGCCGACTGCTCGCAAGGTGGTAATTCAACCTGACATTCATTTATTGGCGTCACCCGGTCGCCCCACTTTACAATAGCCGCGCCCCAAGTGAGCCCCGCGCCAAACGCTGGAATGGCGACGTTTGAACCGGGCTTAATTAGCCCCTGTTCAACGGCTTCACACAACGCCACTGGAATGGTCGCCGCCGACGTATTGGCGTAACGGTCGACATTTACCATTACTTTTTCCATAGGAACACTTAAGCGCTTGGCAACAGCGTCGATGATTCTTAAGTTAGCTTGATGTGGTACAACAACATCAATATCACTAATCGGCATTTCCGCACGCGCTAACGCTTCTTCAGTCGCCAGCACCATTCCGCGCGTGGCGCGTTTAAAAATCTCTTGTCCTTCAAAATTCCAAGTGATATTTGAATAGGTATCTAAGGTTCGATCAAAACCAGACCCAAAGTTGGTAATGGCCAAAGTTTCCCGAACTTCACCGAAACAGCCCATTTTACTTGAAAGTACACCAATTGGCTCTTCTGTCGCTTCCAGTACAACGGCTCCGGCACCGTCGCCAAATAAAACTGCGACGTTGCGATTGTGCCAGTCGAGTGCCCAGGATAGTTTTTCACCACCAATCACCACCACTCGCTTCATTACATTATTGCGGATCAAAGAAGCGGCATTCGACAGTGCAAACAAAAAGCTGCAACAGGCGCTGTTCAAATCCATCGCGGCAGCGGCTTCATTACCCAGTTTTTTTTGTACATATGAAGCACAGTTAGGGGCCAATGTCGTGGGCGTAGTGGTGCCAAAAATAATGCCATCGATATCGTTTGCTTCAAGGCCCGCGCAAGCAATTGCGCGAGCTGCCGCGACATAAGCTAGCTCGTCCACATCAACATGCGAGATCCGACGCTCCCGCATACCGGTGCGCGAAAATATCCACTCGTCACTGGTTTCCATAAAAGTGGCCAGATCATCATTGGTCATGACAGCTGGAGGCATACATTTGCCCCAGCCGGTTATCGTTGCATATGGCATAGCTTTCTTATTCATTAATCCTTGGGCTGGCTAGTGTAATTAAAAAAGCTCTGGCAACTGGTTCTACCTGCGGCCAAATCCACCATTAATTCACCACCGCAAGCCAGTGACAATTTGGTATAATCGCGACTTTAACCCTTACAACCTACAGGAAGAATGTAATGAGCTCAGATTTTCCCGACATGACCTTGGATGCCGAAAACCTATTTCGCGAAGAAACCTATACCGATCAAAAAATTGGTACCATCCGAATCATGACGCCGGTAACCCTAGAGGGTGAAGTCGACAACAGCCGCGCTCAACAGTACCTGGGCCAAACCCAAGTTATGACTCCGGCAGGCGCTTTACCGTTAACCTTTGAGCTGGCAGCAAGTAACCTTAAAGAAGCCATCGAGCTATTTGCTCAAGGTGCAAAAGAAGCGATGGAGCGAACGATGGAGGAGTTACGTGAAATGCGCCGTCAACAAGCGTCTTCAATTGTGGTGCCTGGACAAGAAGGTATGGGCGGCAACAAAATTCAAATGCCGTAATTCAATCGATTGGTTCAGGCAATATTCAGTTTACTTGCGTTAATCTGGTACCCATAATCAAATTGGGTATCAGAATATGAACATGTACAAGCTTATTTCCAGTCTCGTTTTAGCCGCTCTGCTCAGTGGTTGTGTGGTTGGCACGCACCACCGTGTGGGTCACGGCCATCATCATAGCCGAGTGAGTGTGCATGGCCATATTCATGGCGGCTCCCGCGTTGCAGGCGCGCTTATCGCTGGCGCCATTATTGGCAGTGTCATCACGGCGGCAAAAGACAGCAGTGACCAAGCCAAACAACAAGCTCCGCGCTCTAGCAAGCCGCAAGGTCCTTACTATTACCGCAGTAAAGACGGCCGTTGCTTTTGGGTAACACCTAGAGAAGATGGCTCAGAAACGCGCGAGTTAATCGAAGATCGTTTTTGCGAAGAGTAGATTGCAGAGCGTTTTGCAAGGCGTCGATCGGTAAGTGGCCGCAGCGGCCACCCTACCGATAACCCACTCGCTGTCATGAGTCTCTGACATAGTGCAAACCGCGACAGCGCACGGTAAGCTAAATCACGAAATAGTAAATAGAGAAAAAGTGGCAACTGCATCCAGCTAAAACAAAGCAGTGCCAAATGGCGTGAGTAAATTTTAATTGCTTCGCCACATAAAACACTACTCCCACGCTAAAACAAATTCCCCCTGCGAGTAACAACCACAACCCACCACCAGGAAGCGTTTGATACAAAGGGTAAGCAAGCACAACCACTAACCACCCCATCAGCAAATACAAAGCTAGAGAGACTTTGGGTAAGCGATTTTTGGTCCACCATTTAAAGACCAACCCCGCAACCGCCAGCGACCAAATCACCACCGCTCCCGCGATGCCCATCCAGTTGTCTAATGAAACTAACATAAACGGGGTATAAGTCCCGGCAATCAACAGGTAAATAGCTGAGTGATCAATCAACTTTAACTGACGTTTAACTGAGTCGTGGCGAATACCATGGTACAGAGTAGACGCGAGAAACATAGTGATCAGGGTTGCGCCATAAATGGCCACCGATGTAATGGCCAGCGCACCATCGGCGCGTAAAATTAAAAATACCAGTCCGACAATCGCGACCACGAAGCCAGCGCCATGGGATAACACATTAAGCCATTCCTCGAGCCGTGAATAAGGTTGGCTCGAAGTGGTTTTCAACTGCATAGGTTCAGTCATTGCGCGAGTAAACTCCTTTATTTAAAGGCAAAACAGTGACAAGTTTGCATTGCTTTAGAGTACATTTTTAGCGAACACTTGTACACTGAAATCCTCACGATATTGCCAATTGATATTCTGAAAAATAGCGGCTTTTAACGGGCAAAAATCTGAGAAAAATCATTAAACCCTTTGAATTCCAAAGCGTTACCGGATGGATCAAGTAGAAAGAAAGTACCCTGCTCTCCCGCTTGGCCTTGAAAGCGAATGTATGGCTCAATAACAAATTCAACCTGTTCGGCTTGCAGTCGGTCCGCTAGCACTTGCCAGTCAGCCATGGGCAAAATAACCCCATAATGAGGCACCGGTACGGCATGACCATCGACTGGGTTATGGTTAATCTGCGGCGTATGTTCGGGAACCTCGTGCAACACAAATTGGTGTCCATATAGATTTAAATCCGCCCATTGCGCAGTTTGACGTCCAATGGTTACCGGAAATAACCGCTGATAGAAAGCCAAAGAGCTGGCTAGGTCAAGCACCGGTACCGCAACATGAAAGGGGGTTAGCGTCGATGTCTCAGAGGGGTTCGTCATAGTCTTATTCAGCTCACATATTGTTAAATACTCAGTTCATTGTCACTAAGGCTTGGCAGCAAAGCAACGAATATTCTTGGGGAACCAACTCAAGCCATGGAATACTCGCTTAAAGCTCGTCCTACCATTTAAATTTTAATTGCATATGCAACTTTATTTGGGCATATTAAGGCAAACCAAGTCACTTTACCCAATGCCTTTGCGACATTCGATGGGACCTAAATGAGCATCAATTTAACACAACACTTGCCGTTTCGTTTAGCCGTTGTAGCCAATTACTTAAAGCGCGCAACCAGCGATAGTTTTGTCGCCGATACAGGGCTTACTGGTCGTGATTGGCGCGTACTGAGCTTATTGCACCTACAAGGAGCCATGACGCCCGCGCAACTGTCTGATATGACCGGACTTGACCGCCCAACCATCTCTCGGGCGTTAAAAAGCTTAACCCAACAAGCGTTTATCGACCGCGCCGAACATCAAGCCGATGGCCGCAGTCAGATCATTAGCATTACCGAACAAGGCCAACGACTAGCCGACCGACTAATGCCCGCAATGCTTAACTCGGATCAACTGTATAAGTCAGTGCTGAGCAGCGGCGAAACGCAATTATTGCTCGAGTTACTGGCCAAGCTTGAGCAGCAAGCGCGCGCGCAACTGATTCAAGCTGACGATGAATATTAATTACGTTTACAACTATACCGGAGAACACAATGCCACTTGTCACCCCATTGCAATCCGACCACGATTCAGAAGTTGCTGAACTGGCAAAATTTTTCAATGAAACCCTCGGTTTTTGTCCCAACAGCGTTCTGACAATGCAACGACGTCCCGCAATTGCACGTGCTTTTATCAACCTCAACAAAGCGGTGATGGACAATCAAGGTCGCGTCACCAGCGAGCAGAAGCGCTTGATTGGCTATTTAACTTCGGCCAATACCGGATGCCGTTATTGTGAAGCGCATACAATATTAGCCGCTCATCGTTACGGTGGCAGCGATGAACGGCTAGCGAACATTTGGGACTTTCGTACCAGTGACTTATACAGTGCCGCGGAGAAAGCCGCGTTTGAGTTTGCGCTGGCGGCCTCCTCGGTACCAAACGCTGTATCAGAAGAAATCCAACAGCTCATGCAACAACACTGGGATGACGGTGAAATTGTTGAAATTCTTGGCGTTATTGCTTTGTTTGGGTATCTCAATCGCTGGAATGACAGCATGGGAACGCAACTAGAGCCAGGAGCCGTTGACGCTGGTGAAAGCTTTTTAAATCATCGCGGCTGGGAAGTGGGCAAGCACGTTTAAGCATCTCAATGAAAAATAAATCCTAGGGTCTTTTGAACAGTTCAAAACAAATCGCAATTGGTTCACGCTTTGTTCAGGAAAAGTCGTTAAGATGAAATAACTTTAACAATCGCGAACCAATCGCTTTAACTTCAAAAGGACCTGTTATGACAATGCCAACACTTAAATCAGTAAAACTTATTGCACTAACCGCTTTGACCTTAAGTGGCGCGGTGATGGCTGCTGAGCTGCCAATTAAGCCCGGCATGTGGGAAACCACCACCACCACAAGCGGCATGGCTGCATTAATGGGTAAAGATGGCACTGAAACTACTCAAGAATGCGTGAAAGAGCGCAGCATCAATACCAAAGAATTTATGCAAAACGCTGATGATTGCAAAGTGACGCAAGACAAAGTTAGTGGGAATACCCTAAGTTTCGCCATGGAATGTACCACTCGTGGGATTGCAACCACGGCAAAAGGTGAAGTCACCAGCGATGGCGATACCGGCAAGGGTAAGATGGAAATGACCATGAATATGGGTGGCCAAAAACAGTCGTTTAGCATGAGCTGGACTGCAAAACGCGTCGGTGACTGCTAATCAATGCAAACACTTTAAAAGCTTAAAGCCAAGGGCCGGAACGACTCCGGCTCTTTCTCGTTTAAGTATTAGCCGCGGCTAAAGTAGCACCCTTTCCTATGTTTCTTCCTTATCAAAGTTGTTCCCTATCTAGGTCTCTACGCTCACTCGCAGACAACAGTTAAACACCTTCTCAACCTTTGCCAAGCGCCAATAAAGCGCGTATTTCTATGGCATGATTTAGTCAGCCTATTAGGCCTATAGGTGAATCAGTCGCTTTCGCATTCACTCACAAATCGCTACACTGAGACGCATCATTGATTAACACTAAACCGCCAATGGCCGCACGCTATAACTTACACCAACGTATAACGTTAATTTTACAGCTAATATTGTTGGCAGAGGTCAGTTATGCCTTGTGGAGTGGTTTATGGCTAACCGCGATTGTTTCCTGTGGCATTATTATTATCACCTTAAGTCCCATGTTCTTACGCAAAGTATTTGATGTTTACATTCCGCCCGAATTCGCCTTAATGACCATTGCATTTGTTTTTGCTTCATTATTTCTGGGTGAAGTTCACGGGTACTATCAAAAATTTTGGTGGTGGGACATTGCGCTGCATTCTAGTTCAGGAGTTCTGCTTGGGATCATTGGCTTTCTGCTTGTTTATGTACTGAATGAAACCGAAAATATTGGCATTCAAATGAAAGCCGGATTCGTCGCCTTTTTTGCTTTTTTGTTTGCGTTAGGTTTTGGTGCAGTGTGGGAAATTTTTGAGTTTTTTATGGATCAAGTATTTGGCATGAATATGCAAAAGCCGATGTTTGATGATCCGTCAGGATTGACGGATACCATGTGGGACCTCATTGTTGACGCACTTGGTGCTGCGGTTATCAGTATTTTAGGGTATGGTTATTTAAAGACCGCGCAGAAGCAATCCTTTCTGGAGCGATGGATCCAATCGTTTATTGATAAGAATCCGCGGCTATTTAAAAAATAAGCGCATTGTTTAAGGAGTTCAGCAATATGACTCGCATTATTAGCATTCTAATTTTAGCGTTTAGCCTGTTAAGTTGCTCAAAGTTTGAAGAAACCGAGCGTTTTTTAGAGTTGAACAATAAGTTCGACCAAGGTGATTATGAGTTTGTCGATATTGAAGGCGAACGCTTTGTTAAACAATATCCCAAATCGGCTGAGGGATGGAGCCTACTGGGATGGGCCAATATAAAAACCGATGACATTGAGCGCGCAGAGCAATGCTTTAACCGAGCATTAAAAATTGACCCTACGCTCGACAATGCTCATGTGGGCTTGGGCGCCACTTTTCGCTATCGCGGTGACCGCTTAAAAGCTCGCGAACATTACGCCAAAGCCATTGCAATTTTACCTTCGAATGCCGAGGCTTATGCGAGCCTACTGGTTATCGAGCTAATGGATAAAAATTATTCTGAAGCCGTGCGCTTGGGTGAAAAAGCGTGGCAACTGCGAAAAGACAGCGCAATTATTGCCGCCAACTTGTCGGTGGCTTATCACTTTGTTGAACAATATGAAAAGCGCGATAAAATGCACCAACATGCCGTGCGTCTGGGTTACTTACAAGGTGATAAACTAAAAGCCATTTATCGCGGCGAATTAGTACTGTAACCGCCAAAGACAATAAATAACAAAGCCGACCTATAAGTCGGCTATTTGATGCCTAGTACCAGAGAACGGACTCGATGGTCCGACAGTTCGGCCGGCACACCTTGTGACTTTTTTCAGGCATAAAAAAACCTGCAAATACGCAGGTTTCTTAAATTTGGT
>JABXHQ010000015.1 GCA_013373545.1 Gammaproteobacteria bacterium | reverse complement strand
TGCTCAACTCTGTCAGCCTGGAGATCGCTTACTGACTCATTGCAATACAGGCAGTTTGGCGACCGCAGGCGTTGGCACCGCACTTGGCGTGATTAGCGCGGCTCATCAACGTTATTCAGATATTTTTGTCTGGGTCGACGAGACTCGTCCACTACTGCAAGGTGGCCGCTTAACCGCATGGGAATGTGGTAATCGTAATATTCCGCACAAAATTATCTGTGACAACATGGCGGCCATGCTAATGGCACAAGGACAGGTTGATCGGATATTTGTTGGCAGCGATCGCATTGCCGCCAATGGCGATTTTGCGAATAAGATTGGCACTTATTCTTTAGCGGTATTGGCGCATTATCATCGTGTTCCGTTTTACGTAGTGGCGCCACAAACCACGGTTGATCCAAACTGTGCCGACGGTCAAGCGATCCCAATTGAACAGCGCAGTGCCGCAGAGGTAAAAGGCGTCAGCGGTGCATTTGGAAATTGCACATGGGCGCCGCAAGATAGTGCGGTGTTTAATCCGGCGTTTGATGTCACGCCCGCAGAATTAGTCAGCGGCTGGGTGCTTGATACTGGAGTGTTTTCCGCGACCGATTTACAACGCTCAAAATGGTGGCTCGGAAACTAATATGTTAGCGCAAAAACGAGTTTTATTAGCGCTCAGCTTAACCGCCTTTATCGGGTGGGCTCCGCTTGCCGCAGCCAACACCCTAACAGCGGAAAGCGCCACTAGCCAGTGTTATGGTTCCACAAGCAAAGGACGCGTCGAAGATGCAGTGCAACTACCCGCACGCGGTGAGAATTTTATTCAGTACAGTCGAATTGCGCGCGTTGCAGGTCGCACCTATGTGCATTCCGTAGTGCGTGATATTGTTGTGGCGAGCTACGCGGATCTCGCTCGCTCTCATCCTGATAAAGTTTTCAAGTATGCCGAAACCGGCTTTGCCAATGGCGGTCAGTTTAAACCGCATAAAACTCATCAAAATGGTTTGTCGATCGACTTCATGACACCGATGATCGATCAAGCTAAACAATCGGTACATTTGCCGACCCATTTTGCGAATCGCTTTGGCTATGATATTGAGTTATCCGCCAATGGCGAATATCAAGGACTGACCATCGACTATGAGGCGTTAGCTGCACATATCGTTGCTTTGCATCGACAAGCGCGCGCTAAAGGCTACGATCTGTGGCGTGTTATCTTTGCCCCCAAATTACAACCACCATTATTTAAAACCCAGTATGGTGATTACTTAAAACAACATATTCAGTTTAGCCAAAAACCCTCTTGGGTACGGCACGATGAACATTACCATGTTGATTTTAAAATTCCTTGTAAGCCACTTTAATTAAACGCTGTGCCAAATCCATCAGCGAATTCTTAGTTGAGTTACCTTAAGGAACATAAAACCGTGATGCTTAGGCAAAAAAAAAGCGCCGACAATGCGGCGCTTAGACACTAACAAATTATTAAAACTTAGTCGGCGGCTTTGGTGCTTTAATCGACTTTTTCGGATTCTCAGGTAAATCTTTTAACAGCTCTTTCACTGCTCGCTCAAGTGACGGATCACGTCCTTGATGAATTAACTCAGGTCGATCAATCACTTCAATATCGGGTGAGACACCTTCATTTTCGACAACCCATTTACCATCCGTATCCATTACCCGAAACGTCGCTGCTAATAACAAGCCACCATCCGCTAATCCTGGATTCCCACTAATGCCAATTAACCCGCCCCAAGTACGTGTTCCAATCAAGGGTCCAAGGTTTAACTTGCGGAAGTAATAAGGTAAAGCATCACCACCGGAACTCGAATAACCATTAATCAACATGGCTTTCGGACCATCATGCGCAATTAACGGCGTCGCATTAGGTTTTAACCCACGAAACTTCCAATAGTTAAGTGTTTTCCGTGCTAGCATTTCAATCATTCGATCGGGAATAAATCCACCACCGTTATAGCGATCATCAATAATAAGCGCGTCTTTACCAACTTGCGGTAAAAAACGCTTTTGCAATTCACGGTTGCCTTCAATGGCTGTGTTCGGTAAGTGTAAATAACCAATGCGCCCACCCGAGAGTTCATCGACCATTTGTCGTCGCGATTCAACCCACTCCAAGTAACGTAGGTTAGTTTCCGAGGCTATCGGTTTCACATAAACCACTCGTGCGCCCTTTTTGCGCGGCTGATCATTCAATTCAATCGCTAATGTTCGTTGCTGAGTATCTTGCAGTAGTTGATAAATATTGGCCACACTGTTGGTTTCAACACCATCAATACTAATCACATACTCGCCAACCTTTGCTGCAACAGTTGGTTCCGTTAACGGAGAACGAAAAGCCTCATGCCAATTTTCGCCTTGAAATATATGTGCAATTTGAAAATAACCTTGGCGGCTTTTCTCAAATCTCGCACCAAGCAAGCCATGTTGGCGACGTTCCGCACGCGGCTGATCACCTGCATTCACATAAACATGGCCCGCGTTTAGCTCGCCTGCAATTTCACTAAAGACATAGTCGAGATCGCTACGATGAGTGGCGGCATCGACCCATGGTTGATACTTGGCGCGCACCGCGGGCCAGTCCATTCCGTGTAAGTTTGGATCATAGAACCAATCGCGTAAAATGCGCCATCCATCCACATACATTTGCTGCCACTCAACTTTCGGATCAATCTGTAAAGTTAAATGCGCCAGATCCAATTGATTGTCGCTTACCTTTTGATTCGGTTTGGCATCTACGATGGCAAATTGATTACCTGCGCGCAATAAAATTTTCTCGCCCTTTGCTGCCACGCGAAAATCATTGACGCCTTCCGCAACCACTTTTGGTTTCTCGCTCTTAGATAAATTTATTTGCAATAACTGATTGCCAGAATCACCATTCTTTAACGCATAAACATAATGACCACCCACTTGCAACGCTTGATAGTTACCCGCTTCTCCCGGCAAGGCGATCACCCGCGCGTCAAAATTTGCATAATCGATTTCAACTTTAACGGTTTTATCAGACTTGGCTTCTGATTTTTTTTGTCCTACTTCGTCACTCGCGTAGGGAAATAAAGGTGCGACTTTGGTATTTAGCTGAGCAGCATAGACTCGGGTTGAATTGTTGTATAAATAATTAAACTCATAGCTGCTAAAGGCTAAATTAAAATCGCGATTAGAAAGAAACAGAATGTATTGCCCTGTGCTATCAAACACGGGCGCTTGCTCGCTAGTATCACTTGAAGATAACTGACGCGCGCGGCCGCTTTTAGTGTCAGCAACCCAAATAGTACCGAAGCCATGCTGCTCTTGTTTGGTGTAGACCAAATAGCGACTATCCGGAGACCATTGATAATCGGTGATATCGTTAGTCTCGGAACGATCCATTCGGGTTAGTTTTTGTGATTGCGTATCGACCACCCAAAGCGTTTGATTTTTATCTGAGAACGCCAGCTTACGACTGTCCGGTGACCACACCGGCGCAAATCGCCAAATCTTACCGGAGTCGGTAATTTGACGAGCTTGACCGGAACCATTTTGAGCGCGAATGTATAGCTCATACTCACCACTGGCATCACTCAGGTAAGCGACTTGTTCGCCATTAGGTGACCAGCTAACACTAATTTCTCGCTCGCGCGCGGTGCGCGAGATGTTACGAACCTCACCTTGGCTGGCCGGAACGGTAAACAATTCACCACGCGCGCCAAAGATAGCGCGCTCGCCATTCGGCGCAATGTCCATCGACTCAATTTGTTGCGCTACATTTTTGAGCTGCGGTGTCAGTGCGCCAGCTTTTCCCACAATATTGATTTTTAACTGGGTAGTCTTTTGCGTCGTCGGATCGAAGCGGTATAGAAAACCATCATTTTCATACACGATGGCCTTAGGACCCGCAGACGCCCAAAGCGCATCATGAGTTTTATGCTCAGTTAGCTTCTTTGGCGCTTGTCCCTTTTGATATTGATAGAGGTTTAAGGTGTAATCGCGATCACTGAGAAAATAAATATTGTCGCCAACCCAAACCGGTTGGTTATCAGTACCACGATGAGTGGTCAGTTGTTCACTTTGGTTGGTCTTTAAGTTATAAATCCAAACATCTTGCGCGCGTCCACCACGATAACGTTTCCAAGTACGAAATTCGCGATCAATTGGCGTATATACATATTGTGTGCCGTCGGGCGACAACATACCACCACCGGTCTCAGGCACCGCCAAAGGCTCAGCTAAACCACCATTAACCGGGACTTTGTAAGGCCGTCCCATGCGCTCGCCCCAGGGGAGTCGATTGGCGCGCACAAGGACATGTTGATTATCGGGCGTCCAGTCAAGCACTCGATAATCGTATCCTCCCCGAGGTGGCATCGCGCCTACATCATTGTAATAAGTAATTTGTTTTAACGCGCTACCGTCAAGGTTCATGGTGTAAACTTGCCGAGAACCATCGTACTCTGCCGCAAACGCAATTTTTTGTCCGTCGCGAGAGAACTTAGGAAAAGTCTCCATACCCTCGTGCGCGGTTAGGCGTTGAGCCTGTCCGGTATTAATATCGGCAAGGTAAATATCACCCGAATAGACAAAAGTTACTTTATCCAGGTGAATATCGGCAAAGCGCAATAACCGTGTTGGAGTTTCTGTCGCCGCGTTGGCGCTAAATGCAGAAGCCAAAGCCAACACGCTTACAATCAATGGGGTTCGAATCATAACCTTTCCTTTACTTATGAATTAAGCGAAAAATTCTTGTCATGGTATACCGCTACTCGTGGCAAAAGCCAGCCTCACCGTTAACCTATTTGTAACATTGTTGCCAAGCACCGAGCTTCAACGGATAGCAACCAAAGGCCATCAAAACTGCTGAAGCATAAACGCACACCACATGACGAGCACCGCGATAAAATTGATGCAAAACACAATGCCTCTTAGACGAATGCTAGAGTGATAGATTTGAATAACACTATGCCCAATGCGTCCTAAGATAAACACTATCGAGCTTACTTCAAACAACATAGAGGTCGAACCAGAGAATATTGCAAGAAGACACACGACATAAAACAACAGTGGCCACTCGAACTGATTACGTAGATTCGCTGAAATTTTGGGCTCAACAAGCTTGCAATGCTGCTGAAAGCTGGCACTGAACTTGATGCCCCAAATAGCTGGCATACGATAGAGCGTTAACCAACCATAGAGAAAAAACACCCACATAACATGGGCAAACATAGCGGCATAAAGCATATTCATAAAGTCGTCCTAACGCATAAAATTAAATATCGAATGATCCATCTTATTGATTAACCAAAAATCTTAGCTAGTTATCAAGCAGAACGCCATATATAGTGCCATTGCGGCGGCATTGCAGCGCTAAGGTTATTTCAGTACTTACCATTATTATTGAAGCAAATTATAGAGCAGAAATTTACTAATAGCTGCGGATAAAATCAGCTTGCTCACGAAAAGGTTTTGCCTGTTCAGGCTTACCTAACCCGACTAGAATTTCATGCATTAACAAGTTAGCTTCAACTGAATGACTAAACATCGAGCTGGCTTTGTTTAATTCAGCTTCAGCCAGCTCAGCCTCTCCATTGGCCAAATGCGCTTTAGCTAGCCAATAACGCGCGCTTGTATACTCAGGCATATAAGCTAAATGCTCAGAGAAATTTGTTATGGCGAGGGGATAGTTTGCTTGCTTAAATGCTATCAGACCTAAACAGTAATTAGGGTTTTGCTGGTAAATCTTTGCGTTAAGTAGATAATCGCAATGCGTCTTAGCCAGTGCAAGTTGCCCTTCTTCTAATAGTAAAAAAGCCAGTCGCGCTCTTGCTTCATGATAATTAGCGTCAAGTGCTATGGCCTTACTGTAGAGCACAATTGCTTGTTGATAGTGATCTTGGTTTACTGCTAAAAGTGCTTGATTGTAATATTCTTCTGCACTTTCACTTTGACAAGCGGCGACAGAAAAACACAGTACTACTCCGAAACAAGCTCGCAGAAGCACACAACGCGCACTAACTTTACCCATGAGGACCATTATCCAGCTGCATTTGAAGGTTGTAAATTTTCTTGCTGCGCGCGAAATCGATACAACTCATTAGTCAGCCAACCTTGACTGGTTTGTTTAACACCATTGCATTTCACATGATAAATATCGCCCGACATAGTACTTTTGGTCGCGCTTAGTTCAATAAATTGTTCCGCGGTTTGAATGTCATCCTCATAATGCTCATATTTGCGTTGAATATGCTTTGCCGCGTCCTTTGCCGAATGCTCATCACCATTACGGATAAAGATACAAGAAGAGCTTTTAACAAAGTTTAAGAGATGAGTAACTTCTTGCTGCAAATTGTCCGTTGCGCGCGCGCCAAAACTGATTAGCAACATAACGCTTATCATTAAATATTTATTCATGGCTTTTTTCGCCTCTTGTTATAGCTGTTTTAAATACTCAGATAAAAATTTGACGACATCCACAAAGCCCGATTTTACCAATGCATAAATAGCATCAATATCGAGGGGTTCCTGCTCCATTCCAGCCCCCCAGTTTGCCGACAAACATAACGAGCAATAGCCAATATCGAGCTCTCGAGCCAAAACCGCTTCTGGCATCATCGTCATACCCACTAAATGCGCACCATCGGCTTGTAACCGTTTGATCTCAGCGGCCGTCTCGAGTCTCGGACCTTGCGTAACGGCGTAAGTTCCATATTTAACTATGGGTAAGCCTTGCTCATCCGCAAAAGCGATTAAGCTATCGCGAAGG
Organism: Gammaproteobacteria bacterium; assembly: GCA_013373545.1. Taxonomy (GTDB): domain Bacteria; phylum Pseudomonadota; class Gammaproteobacteria; order Enterobacterales; family Kangiellaceae; genus Pleionea. Next base: position 1,824 of record JABXHQ010000015.1, on the reverse strand, counting down.
CTGCCACTAAATGGAAAGCTAAAATCAATATGCTTCATTGGCTTATTAACGCCATCAAAAAAAGTCTGCTCACGGCCATAGGTATAGTCAATGATCTGGTCAGGACAAATCCATGTACCCGGGGCCATGGAAGAATGAAGTCCGCCCACCGTATTCACCGCAATAATTTGCGTTACTCCCAGCGACTTTAACGCGTCAATATTGGCTCGATAATTAATTTGATGCGGAGCGATGGAGCTTTGTACACCGTGACGCGCCATAAAAAATACATCTTGCGCAAAGGCCGATGATGCAAAAATGGCTGAAGAACGCTCACCATAAGCAGAGGAAGCCGCTACTTCACGGGTTAATTCAAGGCCGCTATATTGTCGTAAGTCGGTTCCGCAGATAATGGCTACTTTAGTCATTGAATTCACTTTACATAAATAGAGTTGTGGTTTGCATTATTAAAAATAATACCGCAAATAACAATATATAAATGATGCATCGATGAACCCTCGATTTACATTTAATCGGTTAGGTGGTTCATTCATGATCGTATCCATTTAATAATCTTTGCTCTAAGTAATCAGTTTGCTTTCCTTAGTTGCTACCCAAGACGGCTATTGCAAAGCCAAATAAATTCTTTCACTTCGTGTACTCAGTTAGAAAATGACCCACCAAGAAAATTTCGCTCAGAGTTTTTATTAAAAATTCACGACTTTTTCATTGCACTAATACGACAAACTTTCTAGCTTTATAAATACTTCTTGTGCACAAAGGAGTACCACAATCAATTTATCAAGGAGAATATTATGGATAATACCAAGCAACCTTTTGGTCGTGAGTTATCATCACAGGAAATTGCTTTTGTGAGTGGTGGGGATGGACCAATTGTCGATATAGCAACAAACACGGCTAGCGCGGTTGATGCATTACAAGAACCATACGACGCTCTAATCGAAAGTATTGTAGATGCAATGTGCGAATTTACCGGAAACTGTTAGAGACACTCCTCAGCATGGCCCGCCATGCTGAGGAGTTATTGAGACATTCAGTATGCGAAGATTAAAGAGTTCAGGTTATGTTGTAACAACATTTACTGCGACTAAAGTTATTTTTATTTTTTACGCTATGATATTAATCAGTAAGTTCAATATATCTTACCTTGGCATAAAAACAATTGAACTTTTAGTTTCAATAGTTTTTTTGATTTACTTTAGCAAAAACCACTCATTCAAAGAGCAAATTAAGTTTGAACTTCTCGGAAAGCGGACCGAAGAAAACTTCAATAGATTATCATTTATTTTTTTAATATCAGTAATAATACTCTCAAAGCCACTTCAAAATTCGTTTGAATATACTACTTATTCGTTTTCGATTGAAGACTATAATCCATACGACTTTGCCTACAATTATCTGACGGATTTTTCTTGGGATGAAATTTCAACACTCCTTTTAATTTCTCCTGTCGCGGTAGAGATTCAATATCGATTAATCCTAATTTGTATTTTGGCTCGTAGCGTAGGCTACTTTAAAGCAGCTATAATTTCATCTTTTTTATTTTGTATAATTAGCGTTGATTTATCAGACCTATCTTTAAACTTAACTCTATCATTTATTTTTCTTAGATGGGGGATTTATGCTTCCATTTCTGCGCTAGCACTCAATAACTTATCTTTTTTAGTTTTTCACGACCGGGAATACTTCTCTCTATTTCAATCCTATCCATACTTAACTTATCTTGGTGCCTGCTTATATGTCGCTTTACTGTATTATTGTATTCGCTATTGCTATCTATACCGTACTGACCAATACAAGCCACTCACCTTTTTGCGAGCAGGT
>JABXHQ010000064.1 GCA_013373545.1 Gammaproteobacteria bacterium | reverse complement strand
TTAGAATACCGGCCTGTCACGCCGGGGGTCGCGGGTTCGAGTCCCGTCCGCTCCGCCAGAAAATGAACGCGCCGAGTTAGGCGCGTTTTTTTTATCACATTTAGAATTAAATGAATTATTCAGGTACAGCGATATGATGGAAAGTATTCGCACGGGTGTTCAAAAACCGTGGATCAAGGTTTTACTGACGATTGTCGTGATTTCGTTTATTTTCGCAGGATATTTTACCGGCGCCAGTTTTGGTGGCAGTCCTGACGCAGTAGCTGAAGTCGACGACTCGGAAATCCTACGCAGCGAATTGGACCAGTCGGTTCAAAATCAAGCCGCTCGCTACGGAGAGCAATTTAACTTGTTGTTCCCGACGGAAGAGCGCCGCAACGACTTTAAGATGGATGTTTTAGATAATCTTATTAACCAAAAAGTTGTTGAAGAAAAAATTACGGAACTTGGTTTCGCGGCATCAACCGATCAAATCGTTGAGAAGTTACGCGAGATACCGCAGTTGCAGGTAGACGGAAAGTTTTCAACAGCCTTGCTCGATGATCTTTTACGTTCGCGGGGTTGGACTCGAAATTACTTCCAGCAAATTATTGCTGGCGATATTACTAAAGCGCAGTTTAGCCAAGTGTTTTTTGATACTGAAATTGCATTGCCTAGTGAAGCAAAAAGTAAGCTTTTGCTTGAGAAGCAGCAACGCGATATTCGCGCTTTATCAGTTCCTGCAGCAAGTTTCATTGACTCTGTAGAAGTCTCTGATGCTGAGGCACAAGAGTACTATCAAACTAACATTGAGCAATTCAAGCAGCCTGAATCATTAACAGTCGATTATATTGAGCTTTCGGTTGATGAGTTAAAGAAAGGTGTTACGGTGGAAGAAGATGCGATCAAAGCGTTTTACGAATCGAATCAAGCTCGCTATCGTAAAGAAGAACAGCGCCAAGTTGCTCATATTTTAATTACAACCGAAGAACGCTCAGATGAAGAAGCAAAAGCGAAAGCTGATCAGATTGCACAACAGTTGAGTAATGGTGGTGATTTTGCTGAGTTAGCAAAAGCGGAATCGGATGATTTCACGGGTGAAAATGGCGGTGATCTCGGAGTTATTGCTCGTGGTGTAATGGACGAAAGTTTTGAGAATGCGATGTTTGCGCTAGCAAATATTGGCGATATCTCTCCTGTAGTTAAAACCGAATACGGTTACCACATTATCAAGCTACTTGATATTCAAAGTGGTGAAGCGAAACCGCTAGAAGAAGTTCGCGCAGAAATTGTCGATATGCTCAAATCAGATGAAGCAGACAAAGCATTTTTCTTGTTAAAAGACAAAGTAAAACAGTTAGCTTATGAGCGCTCCGACTCATTATCCGCTGCGGCAGCTGAAGCGAACGCAGAAATCAAAACTAGCGAAGCGTTTCCGCCGCAAGGTGGCGCGGGGATATTTGCCACGCCGGCTTTGCTTGAAGAAGCTTACGGTGAGCGCGTCTTAGTGCAAAAGCGTAATTCAAAACTGATTGAAGTTGGCGATGGTAAAGTTGTTATTTTACGTGCCAATACACACACACCAGCGCGCACGCAATCGCTTGAAGAAGTGAACACTCAAGTGATGGCCTCGGTACGTCAACGCAAAGCCGCCGAAATGGCGAAAACGAAAGGCGAGGCGATCGTTGCTGAGCTGAATAACGGTGGTGCCGCTACCAGCTTAATAAGCGAACTTGGTTTGGAGTGGAAGGAAACCAAAGATGCACGCCGCAATTCGACAGCTTTAGGCTTTGAAGTGAGTAAATTAGCGTTTAAAGCGCCGAAGCCTGTAGTAGCGCCGACGGTGGTTTCTAAAGCATCGCTCAACGGTGACTATCTGATTGTTCAAGTTACTAAAGTGACTGATTTTGATGCTGAGAAGTTGACTGAAGCGGAGTTGCAGCAAGCAAAGTCTCGAGTAGAGCGAAGTTTCGCTAACAGCAGTTATTCTGCGTTTGTTGAAGCCGCGCGCGAAGACGTTGATGTCAAAGTTTTCAAGGAGCGGTTAGAGTAAGTCACGCAGTTACTGCGTAACCGATAAAACTCAAAAAGGCCGGGATTATCCCGGCTTTTTTGTTCGCGACATAGCGGACCTGTTGATTTAAGCTTTTCAATAGTGTTTCCGCACGTTAAGATTCCAGCGTTTTTTTAAAATTGAGGCCAATAGAAAATGGTTATTAAGCCTAAAATCCGTGGATTTATTTGTACAAATGCTCACCCTGTTGGTTGTGAAGCATCTGTTTTAGAACAAATTGAATATGTTAAGTCTCAAGGTTCAGTGGACTGCCCGAAAAATGTGTTAGTGATTGGCTGTTCAACTGGTTACGGCCTCGCATCGCGTATCACGGCTGCATTTGGCGCTGGTGCAAATACACTGGGCGTGTGTTTTGAGAAAGAGCCATCAGAGCGTAAAACAGCAACCGCAGGCTGGTACAATACAGCTGCTTTTCATAAAGCCGCTAAACAAGCGAATCTTTATTGCAAGACACTGAATGGTGATGCTTTTTCAGATGCCATGAAGGCTCAGGTGATTGACTTAATCAAACAGGATTTAGGAACTGTTGACGCCGTGATTTACTCATTGGCTTCACCACGACGTACCGATCCAAAAACCGGTGAAACTTATAACTCTCAGTTAAAACCGATTGGCAAACAATACACGACTAAAACTTTCGATACATCGAAAGAAATTGTCCATGAAGTGACATTGGATCCCGCTACCCAAGACGACATTGATAATACGGTTAAGGTCATGGGCGGCGAAGACTGGGAATTATGGATGCAAGCGTTGTCAGAAGCTGGTGTTCTCGCCAAAGGCTGCACCACAACTGCGTATACTTACATTGGTAAAGAGTTGACTTGGCCGATATATGGGCACGCTACTATTGGCAAAGCCAAAGAAGATTTAGATCGAGCTGCGGCGATGATTAATCAGCAATACCAAGAATTGGATGTATCGGCTTATGTCTCGTCATTAAAAGCCGTTGTTACGCAAGCCAGCTCAGCCATTCCGGTCATGCCTTTGTACATATCATTAATGTTTAAAGTAATGAAGGAAGAAGGTTGTCATGAAGGGGTTATCGAGCAGATTTATGGTTTATTTAATAACCTGTTATTCGCGCAAGATCCGCAACTTGATGAAGCCAAGCGCTTACGTATGGACACGGTTGAAACGCGAGATGAAATCCAGGAAAAAATCAAACAACGCTGGGCGGTAGTCAATAGCGAAAACTTTTCTGAGTTGGGCGACTATACCGGTTACCATCTCGACTTTTTGAAACTATTTGGTTTCGGCTTTGAGTCAGTGGACTACGAGCAAGACGTTAGTCCGTTAGCGGAATGGGTTTAACCTTCCGCGTTTGATTCCAACGGCCAGTGACAGCTGACCAGTTGTCCATCGATATTGTGGACTTCCGGTCGGCTTTCAATGCATTGCTGTTTAGCATATGGGCAGCGAGCGGCAAATGGACAGCCAGAGGAAACGGCGGCCTTGTCTTTAAACTCACGGGTATGAGTTTTCTTCAATATCTTCACCGTGTTTCGGTATGACGGCGTGCTCGATAGCAATTTGCGAGTGTAAGGATGTTTCGGCGCATCAAAAATTTGGTCGACTTCGCCGTATTCCATCATTTGTCCGCGGTACATCACTAATACTTGATCACTAATGTGTTCAACCACACCAAGATCATGTGAAATGAATACATAGGAAAGCTCAAGCTCTTCCTGTAAGCGCATTAATAAGTTAAGTATTTGCGCCTGAACGGACACGTCTAACGCACTTAATGGCTCGTCCGCAACGATGACTTCGGGGTCAAGAATTAACGCTCTCGCTATTGCAATACGTTGTTGCTGTCCTCCTGAAAACATATGGGGAAATCGCTGAGTATGCTCCGCTCTCAAACCAACTTTCTTAAGAACTTCTGCAACCAGCTCGCGTCGCTGTTTACTGTCCAATTTCGAATTGATTTTCAATGGCTCTTCAAGCGTTGCGCCGATTCTCGCATGTGGATTAAGTGAACTATGGGGATTCTGAAAAACCATGCGGATTTTCTGAAACGCTTTGCGTCGCTCTTTTCTAGCAACTTTGGCGAGGTCTTGATTGTTAATTAATATTCGTCCGGAAGTTGGCGGTTCAATCCCAACCAGTTGCTTGGCGAGAGAAGATTTTCCGGAACCTGATTCACCTACGATTGAAAGTGTTTGACCTCGATAGAGCTGAAAGGTGATGCCATCGGTTGCACGAATTTCTTTTTTTGCCGCGCGCCAATCCGTGAGCCGGTAGATTTTTGTGAGTTCTTCAACGGCTAATACAGGGGCTCTCATAATTCGCTTCCTTTCGCTAGACTGTCTTTTGCTAAAGGAAAATGGCAGCGAACGAGACCGTGATTTTCAATGGTTTCTAAACGCGGTGTTTTGACACACTCTTTTGATGCGCGAGGACATCGCGGTCCGAGCCGACAGCCCACTGGGAGGTGATCAATTGCTGGGATAATGCCTTTTAGTGAATATAAACGTTGTCCTTTATGATGCCGTTCACCAATGTGGGGAATACTTTCCAGTAACGCACGTGAATAGGGATGTCGTGGGCTTTCCAAAATGTTACGAGTGCTCGCATTCTCCATTATTTGACCGCTGTACATTACGCATACGCGCTGCGTGGACTCTGACAATAACGCAAAATCATGGGTAATTAACATTAAGCCCATTCCATGTTGACGGTTAAGATCGAGTAGTAGCTCGATAATTTGTGCTTGAATGGTTACATCTAACGCAGTCGTTGGCTCGTCAGCAATCAATAGTTTAGGTCGAGCTGCAACGGCCATTGCAATCATCACGCGCTGATTCATCCCCCCAGATAATTGATGCGGATATTGTCTGAGTCGAGTTTCAGGTTCGTTGATGCCTACCGCATTGAGTAATTCAATAGCTTGTTCTTGTTGCTTCCTACGCTGTCGAACACCGTGCAACTTCAGAGTTTCACGAATTTGCGCACCGATAGTAAAGCAAGGGTTTAAGCTTGATTGTGGCTCTTGAAAAATAATACTGGCATTTTGTGCAACAAATTGCCGACGGGCTTCGCCACTAAGCTTCATTAAATCTTGATTATTCAAGCTCATGTAATCAGCAGTAAGGCGAGCATTGGGCGAGAGTAAGCCCATCACTGCAAGTGCCATCATGCTTTTTCCCGATCCAGACTCGCCAACGACTCCGAGTACTTCGGCTTCTTTCATGCGCAGCGATACTTTATCGAGAACACGCACATATCCTTTGTGAGTTGGGAATTCGACGCTTAGATTCTCAATATGCAACAAACTCATTAAGGGTGCTCCTTTGGATCAAGCGCATCACGTAACCCATCACCAAATAAGTTTATACTCAATACCGTTATTAAAATCGCTAAGCCAGGGATGGTAACTGTCCACGGAGCTAATTGAATAAATGCGCGAGATTGCGACAAAATCGTACCCCACTCTGGATTAGGTGGTTGAGCTCCCATTCCTAAGAAGCCAAGGGCGGCAATATCCACTAGCGCGGTGGAAAAGGCTAGAGTAATTTGCACAATTAAAGGCGGTAATATATTTGGGAAAATTGAGTGCGTGAACAGACGTAATGGACTGGCGCCATCTAGCTTTGCCGCAACAACATAGTCTTTTGCCATTTCTTCTTTTATTGAAGCTCGAACGATGCGCACAAAGTGCGGGATTAAAACAATCGCGACGGCATAAATGGCATTGGGCAAACCTGGACCGATAATGGCGACAATGACAATAGCCAGTAACAAGGATGGGATGGCCAGAATGACGTCCATAACGCGCAAAATAAAGTATTCCATTCCTCCTCGAGCAAGTCCCGCCAAAGCGCCCAATGCCACGCCAATAACGGTGGCAATAACAACGACTAATGCGGATAAGCCGAGCGACAAACGAGAGCCATAAACTACGCGAGAGAGTAGATCTCGACCTAAGTCATCGGTTCCTAATAGATGCCTAGTGATGCCATCGTTTGACCACGCAGGAGGGTAACGAAGATAATCAGAAAACTGTTCAGTTGGATCAAAGGGTGCCAGTAGAGGGCTAAATGCTGCCATTAAAATAATTAAGGTCAAAACAACTAAGCCGACGACAGCACCTTTATGTTTACGAAATTTTTTCCAGAACTGTGAGAAGCGACCAGGTATCGGCGTATCTTTATAAATTTTGACTTCAATCATTTTCTTCTCCTCAAGCGAGGATTAATGATGTTGTAAGTTACATCAACTGCGGCATTAATTAACACAACAAAAAAAGCTATTAAAATTACGCCACCTTGAATCGTTGGAAAGTCTCGGCGGTAAATAGCCTCAACCATCCATTTACCGACGCCGGGCCATGCAAATATAGTCTCTGTTAAAATCGCTCCGGTTAGCAACACACTACTTTGCAAACCAATTATAGTTACTAAAGAGATCATTGCATTGCGTAGACCATGCACCCAAATAATTTTCCAGTCGCTTACCCCTTTAGCTCGAGCGGTAAGAATGTAATCGGCACTCAGCACTTCAATCATCGATGAACGAGTCATTCTCGCAATTGCGGCCAGTGGTACCGTCGCTAATACAATTGACGGTAATATTAGGTGCTTTAGCGCATCAAAAAATGCAATGAACTCATATTTTGAATAGGCTAATAAAGTATCTACCAGCATTAACCCAGTTCGTGGCTCAATATCGAACACGTAACTAATGCGTCCGGCTACTGGCGTCCAATTTAAATCGAGTGAAAAGAAAATTATTAGTAGCATTCCCCACCAAAAAATTGGCATTGAATAGCCGACTAGTGACGCACTCATCACTAAATTATCAATCCAGGTGTTGCGTTTAATCGCCGCCAAAACGCCTAAAGCAACACCAAATACTATGGCGATGATTGATGCAAAAAGAGCTAACTCAAAAGTCGCTGGAAAGAAAGTCATAAACTCATCTATTACCGGGCGACTGGTGACTACTGAGTATCCAAAGTCGCCGGAGAAAATTCGTGATAAGTAAATAAAATATTGTTGCAGTAACGATTGGTCTAATCCTAATGCAAGATAAGCTTGTTGATATTCAGCGGAGCCCTTCGCGATATTACCAAAGTTCACCGCTACTGGATCTCCGGGTAAAAACTGCGTCAGAATAAAAAACACACTTGTGATGCCTAAGAAACTTAGCAACAATATAATGAGCTGGCGAACGATAATTAAGATCATTCTTCTCGCTCCGATTTCGCTAGCGTAACGCCACTAAAAAAGATGCCGCCGGTGAGAGGTAAGACTAGGTTTTGCACCCGTTCGTTGATAATTAAATTTTGCCGAGTGTGTGCAATAGTAAGCCAAGGTGCTTCTTCTTTAAACAGAACTTGTGCTTGCTGATAGAGTAAAGCTCGTTGACGTTTATTCGCAATCGTTTGCGCATCTTTGATAATGGCATCGAATTCTTCATTGCACCAAAAAGCTGAGTTTTGGCCGGGAATGGTGGCCTCACAACTAAGCAGAGAACTTAGAAAATTATCCGGGTCTCCATTATCGGCAATCCAGCCTTGCAGAGCGGTTTGGTGCTCGCCGAGTTTAACTTTTTGCAAAAATGTACCAACTTCATAAGTAATAATACGAGCCGTTACGCCAATCTCTTTTAAATCTTGTTGTATTAGTTCCGCTGTTTTAATGCTATTGGGATTGTAACTTCGTTGCTCTGGGAACGCCCAAATATCGAGGGTAAAACCGTCCGGTAGACCTGCTTGAAAAAGCAGGTTGCGCGCTAATTGAGGATTATACTCATACTCTGCTACTGATTTATTGTAGGACCACATATCTGGTGGAATAGGGTTTTTAGCTCGTTCGGCAAGATCAAAGTACACGGCTCTTAATATAGCATCACGGTTAACAGCATGATTCAAAGCTCGTCTAACTAAAGGGTTGTCTAACGGAGGCTTGCGAGTATTGAAAGCCCAATAGGCAATGTTAAGCCCACTTTGTGTTACGACTTTAACGTCAAGTTGATTACCAAGTGATTTGATTTGGATCGGCAGCGGATTACTCATTACATCGCACTCACCTGCGGTCATTCTAGCAAAACGTAATGACGGATCAGGAGTAATCGCAAAGACTAAATTTTCTAGCGTTTCGCTTCCTTTCCAATATTCATCATGACGCTTGTAGCGAATATAGGCATCGGCTTGATAGCGAATGAAGCGAAACGGACCAGTGCCAATAGGCTTTTGAATAATAGCAATTTTCTGATCCATTTCTGTCAATACTTGTGCATACTCTGCAGACATTATGGAAGTAAACTCCATTGCCATTACCGATAAAAAAGGGCTGTAAGGACGCGATAAACGAAACTTTATTTGATAGGGATCGACAATAATGATTTCTTTGATAAGTCGGTTAAGACCTTGGAAATTAAAATACGAAAAATCTCGATTGCCTATTCTATGAAAGGGATGTGCAGTGTCTTGTTGACGAGAAAACGAAAATAAAACATCTTCAGCATTAAAAAATCGCGAAGGTTGAAAAATATCATTCTGATGGAAGCTTACATTTTTGCGTAAGAAAAAAGTATATTCGGTTCCGTCTTTATTGATAGTCCATTTTTCCGCGAGCGAGGGTTTCACTTCAACGGTTCCTGGTTCAAATTCAACCAGTCGGTTATAGACTTGTCGTGCTGAGGCGTCGAAAGCAGTACCGATGGTTACTGTGTGGGGATCAAAACTATCGGGGCTGCCTTCAGAGCAATATACCAGTGTATTGTCATAAGCTTTTTGTTCAATTTCACTTTCCGCGCAGCTAGACAATAACAGCGCAGTGCAAAGCGCGAGCGAGCATAGAGTTGATAGTTTTGTAATTTTAGATTGCATGACTTAGCTTTCTATTAAGCTGTATTTTTTTAGATATCCTCTAAGCTGATGATAGGTCAATCCTAACAGCTCTGCCGTTTTCTTTTGATTAAACTGTGCAGCCTCAAGCGCTTGTTGAATAATTCGAATTTCAGTGTCTTGGGAATATTGCTTTAAGTCGACTGGAAAAGTGGCGTCGATCGTGTGGCTTGTCTCGAGCTGCGAACTTTCGGGTTCTGTGACGACTCCCGGGCGGTAGGGGGACTCAAAAGGATCAAGATTGAGCTCTGCAACGGGCGAGTTGACATCTGAGAGATAAATACTGCGCTCGATGACATTTTTCAACTCTCGGACATTGCCAGGCCAGTGATAGTCCAACAATTGTTGCTCGGCTTTGACGCTAAAACCTTTAAACACTGATTCGCCTAGTTCGACAGACATTTTGACGGCAAAGTGGTGTGCTAACAGTAATAAGTCTTCGCGACGTTCGCGTAAAGGGGGTAAAGTGATCACGTCAAAAGCAAGTCGGTCGAGTAAATCATAACGAAACTTACCTTGCTCAGCGAGCGTCGGCAGGTCTTCATTGGTTGCTGCAACCAAGCGTACATCTACTGAGAGAGTCCTATTTCCACCGACGCGTTCGAACTCACCGTACTCAATCACGCGTAATAACTTTTCTTGTACCAGTGGAGAGGAGGTTGCAAGTTCGTCGAGAAACAAAGTGCCTGAATCAGCGAGTTCAAAGCGGCCCTGATGTTTGCCCTTGGCCCCTGTGAATGAACCGGCTTCATGGCCAAACAGCTCCGACTCAAGGAGGTTCTCATTGATGGCAGCACAGTTCATTTTTATGAATGGCCGCTCCCAGCGCGGCGATAGATAATGTAATCGCGCTGCGATTAACTCTTTGCCGGTTCCACGCTCGCCAACCACTAACACGGGGCGGTCGAGATTAGCCGCGCGAGATACTTTTTCTAAGCACTCAAGAAAGCAGCTGGACTCTCCAATTAAATTATCGGCTTCTCTTCGAGACATAGTTGCGCCACTACGGTTAGTGAATTATGCGATATTTTAGTAAGTTTAACCTTAAGCTAGTAGTGATTGCTAGTTTTACTGTATAAAAGTACTGAGTAAACAATACCTTAACTAGCTTGAGTCAGTTGGCATAAAAATCGCTTCCTCATTAATATTCAGCAGTATTATGACTGAACAAAGCAGGAGGCTAGTATGGCAGTTCAGCAAATAAACGCTCATCATCGGCGTGCATCTACTAAGCGTAAGGTCCACTTTGATGTTTTGGCGTCCCGTAAGGTGGTGTTGTTAGCGATAGCCGCAATTGGCGCTGTGCTTTTTATGACGGCGGCTGTGGTGGATGAGGTCGAATTAATTCGAGCTCAATTAGATTACTTTTTAAACCCCATGAGGGTAGTTTTAGAACCGCTTCCACATGGTTTAGAAGCGAATAACTGGAGAACAGACTTGTGAGTATATTTTCGCGATTTGCAGACATTATTAACTCCAATATGAATGCGCTGCTGGATAAGGCGGAGAATCCAGAAAAGCTTATTCGAATGATTATTCAAGAAATGGAAGACACACTGGTCGAAGTTAGAACGACCTCGGCCAAGACACTGGCGGAGAAAAAAGAGCTATTACGGCGCTTAAGTTGGCTCGATGAAGAGATTGACGATTGGCAAAGTAAAGCCGAACTGGCTTTAGTAAAGGAGCGCGAGGATCTAGCTAAAGCTGCGCTAAGTGAAAAGCATAAACTGGAGTTGCAACGGCAAGGTTTGGACAAAGAAATATTACAATTGGATGAGACAATCGGTAAGTTGACTAATGAAATCAACCAGTTACAGGAAAAGTTGATTGATGCTAGAACTCGTCAGCAAGCACTGCAGTCGCGTTATGACGCACAAAAATCTCGAGTTAAGATCAGTCGCAAGTTATACGAAGCCAATTCAGATAACGTCGTTCAGCGTTATGAAAATATTGAGCGCAAGTTAGATCAAATGGAAGCCGAAGTTGAAACCAATTACTCGCAAAGCGCATCGACGTTGCAATCGCAGTTCGATGAGCTTGAAACTGAAGAGAAAGTTGACTCCGAATTAGCAGACTTAAAAGCTAAATTGAAGCAGTCCAGTAAAGACGCATAACGATTAAATGAAGGAGGCTCCGATATGTCCGAAGGTATCCTATTTGTTCTAGGCATTATTTTCATGGTGGTGGTCGTGCCTTATTGGTTGAAATTGCATTACCGAGGAAGCAGCAAAAAGCCCTTAGATAGTTCCTCCAGTAAGTCAGGCCAGACGACGAGCGACCCCGAGCAGCTTGCCGGTTTAAATGACCTTGCTGACCAGCTTGCACAAAGGGTGAAAAACTTGGAAGCGATTTTGGATGATAAAGCACCTGGCTGGAGATCGTCTTATGAGCGCTGATATTTTTAAAGTACCACTGCGCCGTGACCGCAAGCGAGCAAAACTCGCGGGTATTTGTGCGGGTATTGCACGTTCTTTGGAGGTCGAACCATGGGTGGTAAGACTAGGTGTTATTTTTGGTTTTTTCATCACCGGTGGTGGGCCAATGTTATTGGCTTATCTGATTGCTTTTATTGTGATTGATGCTGATGGAGCAGAACAGCCAAGTTCTACTAAAGAGCGAGTAAAGCGTTGCGTTAATGAAATCAAAGATAATATCAAAGGCACTGATACGAAAGAAAAAGTGTCATATGATGCTGAAGTCATTGAAAAAAAGCTTTTAGCAATAAAGCAGAGAATTGAGAGTCTAGAAGCTGAAGTCACCTCTTCACGATTTATTATCGATCAAGAACTCTCAAACATATCGAGGAGCTGATCATCTGGTCAGACCTCGATTTAGCGTCAAAATAACCCCTTTCGCTTGAGTCATTCGTTGCTCAAAAAAGAATCATTTTCTGCGAATATTCAAATATTTATTAATCCCTGACCCCGTTGACTATGACGGTATAAGTGTTTATATTCGATTCGATTCGCAAATCTCGTATTTCAGCGGGTTTTGCTGTTTTCTTTTTTGAACAAAGAAAATCGCCTAACTGTTGGCCATTTCGGTGTTTTGAAGAGAAGTTTGGTCGATAGCTGGGCACATTGGGGCAGTTTGGAATATATCAGGCTGTAATATCCAGCATTACTTTCATAGCGAACTCAGGAAGTCACATGCTAAATAAAAATTTATCTCGAATTTTCGCGGTCTCTTTAGCAGCGATTTTAGGCTGCTTTTCAGGGGCATCCTTCGGTGGAAAGCTTGACCCTTCGGTTAAAGTGGAAACCAAAATTGACAAAGCAGCTGCTACGGCGCAAAAGCGGATTAATCAGCTAGCTGAAAAAACTCTCGATCTGAACGCTGAGTACAAGTCAACTTTGACTCAAATTGAGCAGTTCAAGGCGTACAACCTACGATTAGAGAAGTCCATCAAAAACCAAGAAGAAGAAATGGAGTCATTGCAACAGCAAATGAACACCATCGATGAGACTGAGCGTGGCTTATTGCCTTTGATGGATGAGATGATTGATCGTCTCGAAAACTTCATCAACCTTGACGTACCTTTCAATAAAGAAACTCGCTTAGAGAATATCTCAAGCCTTCGAGACACTATGATACGTGCTGACGTTTCGACTTCTGAAAAATATCGTATGATTCTTGGTTTATACACCGATGAAATTCGCTACGGTCAAGAAGTTAAAGTCTACAGCGGCTCAATGCCGATCAATGGTGTTGATCGTGTTGTCGACTTCTTACAATTTGGTCGTACCGCTCTTATGTTTGCGACTCGTGGCGACAACATGCAAGCAGGAATTTGGAATAAAGAGAGTAAAGAATGGTCTCCTTTATCTTCAGATCAAGGCAAGGCTGTTCGCAAAGCGATTAAAGACATTGAATTGAAAGCTAAAAAGCTAATCGTAGTACCTGTAGCTACACCGGAGAAATAATAATGAAAATCAATAAATTAGTACTAACTTCATTATTCGCTGCGACTCTGGGTTTTGCTCAGGCAGCTGAAGTCAAGCAGGCGGATTCACTCGATGAGCTTCTTAACTTGGTTAAGAATGCTGAGCGTGCACAATCGCGTGAAAACACTCAACGAATCCAACGTTTCCAAAACGATCGTAACCAGCAGCAACGTTTGCTGAACGAAGCAAAAGCTGAGTTAGCGCAGTTAGAAGTGCGCAGCGAAGAATTAAAGCAGCAGTACGATACCAATGAGCAGCAACTTGGTGAGTTTACTGAGCGTCTGCGCATTAAATTAGGTAACCTAGGTGAAGCGATTGGTGTTGTTCGTCAAGTAGCGGCTGACGCCGCGGCCACGATTGATACCTCTATCGTGAGCGCTGAGTTCCCGGGTCGTCAAAAAGTATTAACCGAATTAGCCGGTCGTAAAGAAATCCCAACGATCGCTGAGTTGCGTTCACTTTGGGTAGAATTACAAACCGAAATGAACGAGCAGGGCCGAATCTCGACATTTGATAAAGAGATGATCGATTTGAATGGTCAAACGGTGACTAAACCCATTACTCGTATTGGCTCGTTTAACTTAATTGCTGATGGTGAATATGTTGTATTCAACAAAAACACCAAGAATGTAGAAGCTTTGCCAAAGCAGCCTAAAGAGCCTTCAGGCATAATGGGTGTGGTCGCTAACTACGCTTCAGCGAACGGTGGTTTTGCGTTATTCCCAGTTGACCCAACGATGGGTGGCATTGTGGAGCGTGAAAAAGACCGTGAGAGCTGGTTTGAGCGGTTAGAAGAGCATGCCGGTTACGTAGGCTGGGCCATCTTAGTGGTTCTTGGCATCGGTGCTATCATTGCGATTGAACGTTTCTTAGTGTTAAGTGCAACTGGTTCAAAAATGCGTAAGCAAGCGAAAAGCTCGACTCCTGGAAATAACCCATTGGGTCGCATTATGTCGGTTTACTTAGCCAACAAAGATGACAGCTTTGAGAACTTGGAGTTAAAGCTTGATGAGGCCGTGCTTAAAGAGTTACCACAACTTGAAACACGTATTTCAATTATCAAGATTTTTGCTGCAGTTTCGCCGCTAATGGGTCTTCTAGGTACGGTTACCGGTATGATCGAAACCTTCCAGAACATTACGCTTTACGGAGCGGGTGACCCAAGCGTTATGGCCGGTGGTATTTCGTCTGCATTGATGACAACAGTATTAGGTATCGTTGCAGCCATTCCATTAATTTTGATGCACGCGTTTGTATCTGCTAAGTCAAAATCAATGGTGCACATGCTTGAAGAACAATCTTCAGGGTTGATTGCTCAGCACGTCGAAGGTAAGTAACCATGGCGGTATTTGACCTCATTCAAAACTTTCTTGAGTCGGGTGGAGGAGTGCTATACATCGTAGCACTCGTCCTGTTCATCATGTGGACAATGATTTTTGAGCGCGTTTGGTATTATGCCTTTGTGTTCCCAAAAGAAGCTCGCTTGATGATTGCTGAATGGGAGAACCGCGCTGATACAACCTCTTGGCAGGCACAAAAGATTCGCGAAGCTTGGATCTCGCAAATGAGTGAAAAGCTCCACACGGGAGTTGGATTTATCAAAACGTTAGTTGCGATTTGTCCGATGATCGGTCTTCTCGGTACAGTTACCGGTATGATCACCGTGTTTGAATTAATGGCTTTATTCGGTACTGGCGATCCACGTGATATGGCTGACGGTATTACCCAAGCAACGATTCCGACAATGTCGGGGATGGTTGCCGCACTTTCGGGTCTATTTGTCGCGAGTCGTCTTGAGTACACAGCGAAAATTAAGGCTGAACAACTTGCCGATAGAATGCCGCAGCATTAAGGTTTATACATATGGCAAAGCAAATAGCGAAAAGAAAGGAAGAAGAAGCTGAGTTAGATATGACTCCGATGTTAGACATCGTGTTTATCATGCTTATCTTCTTCATTGTTACAGCTTCATTCGTAAAAGACTCTGGAGTTGAAGTAACTAATCCTACTGGTGTTACGGCGCAGGCTCGCCCAGATGCGAATATATTTATTGCTGTAACGAAGCCGGGCGAAGTTTATATTGATAATAAGAAAGTAGAAATCGAGAAGCTTAAACTCGAGGTTCAACGACTAAAAAATGAAGCACCGGAGGGTTCCATAGTTATTCAGGCCGATAGAGACTCCAAGGCAGGCGTCGTAATGAAAGTTCTCGATGCCGTTAAAGGAGCCGGTGTAAGTCGGGTGTCGGTTGCAGCAACGAGGCAATAGATATGCAAAGAGTATTAATCGGATTAGCACTGGGTAGTGGGATAACCTTTGGTCTTTTTATCCTGATGTCTGTTCTTGTTCAAAACGAGGGCGGTCGGGTTGAAAAAACGGATTATTCAGCAATTGACTACGGTTCACTTGAAATTGATCGTCAAGTAAAGCGTAAAGAGCGTCGTGCGCCCAAGAAGCCACCACCACCGAAAGAGCCTCCACCACCAGAAACGCAAAAGGTTTCTAAAGTAACCAAGCCAACGGTTACACAAATGAATATTCAATTATCGAAGTTGGATGTGAATGTTCAAGGTGAAGGCATGTTCATCGGTAGTATGGAGCAGATGATGACTCAAGATGGTGAAGCCATTCCTTTGATGATTATCGAGCCTCAGTATCCGCGAAAAGCAGCGATGGATGGTATCACTGGGTATGTACGATTCCGCTTTACGGTAAAAGCCGACGGCTATCCGAAGGACGTAGAAATCGTTGATGCGAACCCACGTCGAGTATTTGACCGTGAGGCTCGACGCGCGATTTATCGTTGGAAATTCAAGCCTAAAGTTGTTGATGGTAAAGCTGTTGAGCAGCCCAACATGTATTACACACTTGAGTTTAAACTTGCCCAATAAAGATTGAGGAGTATTCGATGAACAAATTGATCGGCCTATTGGGTTCGTTGGCGCTAAGTGTGGGCGTCGCTAATGCGGCAGAAAACCAACCAACTGAACCTCCAAAGCCACCTAAAAAAGTTGTCGACTTGAAAACTCGATATACTTCAAACTGTAAGTCTTTGGCGGCTAAAACTGAACCGGAAAAACGTCCTTTCAAAGCCGTTCCGCCAGGCGTTTATAAGCGCTTGACCCGTGCTTTGGAGCTGATGGGTGAGTCGAAATATGATGAGTCACTAGAGATTCTAAAAGGTTTGTATGAGCGTAATGAAAGTAACAGTTATCTAAAGGCGGTTTTAGCGCTTAATTTGGGTAACTTGTACTTGAATATGGATCAAACGTCACAAGCAAAGCGTTATTTTGAAATCGCTTTGAATGAAAAGTCGATGCAAATCACTCGTGAACAAGGTGCGCGGTTGAATCTTGCAAACTTTCATTATGCCGATGAAAACTATGATCGTGCGTTACAGCTAACGCTAGATTGGTTTAAATATGAAACCAATCCAAACGCTAGCGGTTATACCCTTTTAGCAGGTATTTATATGCAAAAAGGGCAGTTAACTAAAGCGATTTGTCCTGCTTTTCTTGCCATTGAAGCATCTGATGAACACAAAAGCAGTTTATTTACTTTGCTGTTAAGTGCGCATAATGAGCTTAAAGATATGCCGGGCACAATTAAAGTCGCCAAAGCAATGTTAGAAGTGTGGCCGAAGGAAGCAAAAAACTGGCGCATGCTTGCATCACTTTATGCCGGTGATGAGAAATATGACCTCTCTTTAGCTGTAATGTCACTCATGCATCGTCAAAAAATGTTCGATACAAAAGATGACTATCTACAATTGTCCTCTTTATTTGCGATGGCTGAAGCACCATTTGAAGCCGCTAATATCATGAAAGAAGGTATCGAGAAAGGACTTGTTGAAGCAACTGAGTTGAACTGGAAGAACGTTGGTCAAAACTACCACGCAGCGAATGAACTTTCTGACGCGATTAAAGCGTTTGGTGAAGCCGACAAGTTTGTTAATTCTGGTGAGTACTTGGTTAAGCAAGGTCTTTTATATTCGTTAAAAGATGAGTGGAACTCAGCGGTTCGTTCTTATGATAGGGCTTTGGCTAAAGGCAAGTTGGAGAACGTAGGTAAAGTCGTATATGACAAAGGTATTGCGTTGTATTACGCGGGTAACTTTGATGCAGCAATTGAAACATTGCGTCAAGCTGAAAAATACGACGATATGAAAAAACGCGCAGCGCGCTGGGCTTCATATGTAGAAACTCGTAAGCAAACGTTAGAAGAAATTGCTGAGTTAGCGCAAAACCAATAACTATTCGTTATGTTGTGATAAAAGGGGCCTTTATGGCCCCTTTTTTTATGGTCAACATTTGACTACTAACGAGCTTAAATGATGCGAATCTTGACTGTTTTCTTTAGCGATGACATCTATAAGGCTTTGTTTTAAACGTCTGCATAAAGAATTCTCTAGCAATGCCCTTGAGTCGAATCATCTGTGTTATAAGAATGGTACCAAGCTTTAAGTTGTGGTTGACTATTCGTGAAGAAAAAGATTTATATGAACTGAGCGCTATTGGCGATGACGCAATGCAAGCCTAACACACCTAGTGTTTCTTAGGTGTACTTAAAGTTTGTAAAATTGTAGTCAGGTTAGTTGGCTTGATTCAAAATAGACCTGAGTTAGATTGCTTGAGTGGCTGCCGTAACCATTTGGTAATACAAGCAATATCCAAAAGCTTAGTTACCTTACTCATAGCGCAGAGCGTCGATTGGCTTAAGGTTAGCAGCTTTTGCGGCCGGGATAATGCCAAACAATACACCAATAGCCGCGGAAAACCCAAAAGCAACAGCAATTGCCCATAGCGGTACATTCGCTGCCGGAAAGTTCGGTATGATAGCCGCGGCAAAACTTCCCAAGCCAAAACCAATAAGAATACCAATGAGTCCACCAAATAGGGATAACACCACTGACTCAATTAAAAACTGCAGCAGAATATGGTGCCTTTTCGCGCCGATGGCTTTACAGATCCCAATCTCTCGGGTGCGCTCGGTTACTGAAACCAGCATGATATTCATAATGCCGATTCCTCCCACTAATAGTGAAATACTGACAATGCCGCCTAATACAATGGTGATGGAATCGATAATACTGGTAAATGAACTGCGTAACTGCTCGGCCGTTTGAATTTTAAAGTCATCGGGCTGCTCAGGTGCTAAGTCGTGATTGGTGCGTAAAATATTACTGATACGTTTTTGTACCGGCGTCAATGAATCGAGGTTCGTTAGCGATAATTGAATATCCATTTGGAACGAAGATTGGCGACCTATTAAGCTTTGAATTGTGCTAAATGGAATAAACAATATATTGTCTTGATCAATTCCAAATATTTCGCCTTTTGACTCGGTAACACCAATAATTTTAAACCACTCTCCGCCGACTTGAATATATTCACCAATAGGGGACTCTGGAAGACTTAAGGTAGTAATAAGACTTTGTCCAATTACCGCAACACGTCGTCTTTTCTTTTCATCGCTAAAAGTTAAAAAGCGTCCTTCTGACATATAAAGCGAGTTAACCGAACGATAATTAGAATTGGTACCAATAACATTCGACACTTCAATTTGCGAGCCAAATTTCACTTCGCGGATCTTTCCAAACCCTGTGACGATGGGCGTAATGGCATCTATATCGTTAATTCGCTCTTTGATATCTTGATAATCTTGTAAGGTTATCTTGGCAATTTTTCCTTTTAGCGCTTCTTTGAGTGGCGTATGTGCTCTTACGGTTAAAGTGTTTGAGCCCAAGTTTTCAAACTCAGAGTTAATTGAGTAGCTTAGTCCTTGCACAACCGAAACGACGGCAATAACGCTGGCAACACCAATAACAATACCAAGTGTTGTTAGAAACGAGCGAAAACCGTGCGCTCTTATAGACAGTATTGCTGAGCGAAAACTTTCAATAAAACTATGCATGTTGGTCTCGTAGTACCTTGCCATCTTTCATAGTGACGGTACGTAAACAGTGCGCTGCGATTTCTGGTTCATGAGTAACCATAATGATAGTTTGTCCTTCTTTATGTAGCTGATCGAAAAGCGCCATAATGTCTTTGGTGGTTTGCGAGTCTAAATTGCCGGTTGGTTCATCGGCTAATAAGATTGATGGTCGAGTAACCAATGCTCTTGCAATTGCCACTCGTTGACGTTGTCCTCCCGATAGTTCATTGGGCAAGTGGTTAGCTCGAGTATCCAGTCCCACTTTTTCTAGTGCCTCAATCGCGAGAGTTTTTCGCGTTGCTAACGAAAAACCACGGTAAATTAATGGTTGCATAACATTTTGCAAAGCACTGGCACGTGGCAGTAGATTAAAACTTTGAAAGATAAAACCGATTTCTTTGTTACGAATTTCTGCAAGTCTTGACTCAGGTAGCTGAGCGACATCGGTACCATTTAAGTAATACTCACCCAGAGTTGGACTGTCGAGGCAACCAAGGATATTCATCATGGTTGATTTACCAGAGCCAGATGCGCCAATGAATCCAATAAATTCATTAGCCGCAATACTCAAGCTAACATCGTCAAGCGCCTTTACCGTTTGGTCACCCATGGTGTAATGTTTCGCGATATGCGAAAGCTCAATTAATGACACGTTAGCGCTCCAATACCTTTACTTCATCGCCATCTTGTAAGTGACGTAATATACGGTCAGGTCCACGGATCACTTGCGCGCCTTCGGTCAGTGAGCTGATGATTTCAATATAGGTATCATCCGAAGCACCGGTTTCGACATCAAGCTGTTTTGCGCGATTGTTTTCAACTAAAAATATGTGGCGCTTAATGCTGCTTTCGGAACGTTTTTCTTGTGCAATCACCGCTTCTAGCGGTAATGACGTAACGGGCGCTGATGAGTTGGTAAAAATTTCTGCACGGCAACTCATCCCTGGCTTAAGCGAAATCTGCGATGGATTTGCATCAATCGCTAGTTTGACTAAAAAGCTTAGGCCCTGGCGACCAGTCACCGCTTTTGCCGAGGTTGCTATTGATTTTACGGTACCTGTAATCGGCGTTTCTGGATAAGCGATTGCAACAATGCTTGCGCTTTGCCCCACTTGAATATCTGCTACATCGGCTTCATCGACAAAGACTTCGGTAATAGTACTTTGAGGGTTGGCAATGGTCATCAGTGCCGAACCTGCAATATTAGTGGAACTGGCTATAGCTGTCTCACCCTCTTTAATATCTAGCGAAGTGACACGACCATTGATGGGAGCAACGACACGTGTTTTATTTAATTGATCTTGCGCTTGGTTGAGTTGCGCTTCAGCTTGCTTTAACGACTCCTGTGCCGATTTGATATCAATCTTTGCAAGGTCAAGCTGACTGGTGAATGCTTCAAAAGCATCATCGTCGATAAGTTTTTGCTGGTGGAGACGCTTTTTACGTTGCCATTGGCGTTGCAAACTTTCGAGCTGTACTTGTTGCTTTTCAATTGCAATTGTTTGCATTCGCACGACGGCTTCTCTTTGTCGCACAGTTGCCGCGTAAGTTTCATCGTCTAGTACCAGCAATAGCTGGCCTTTGCTTACCAAGTCGCCTTCTTCTACATGCAGCTCGCGTACTTTTCCAATGACCTCGGTGGTGAGCCGGACTTGTTCCTCATGAGCTAAACGGCCCGACGCGAGTACTGAAGTATGAATCACACGAGTAGCAACCTCGGTTACTTCCACCTCTTTGGCTTTGGAGCCATTGAGGTTTTTGATAACCGGCACCGCGATTATTAAGGCGACGATAAATCCAAATGTTATTAATTTTTTCATAATATTAAATGACTTTAATGAGTGCCCAGATGCCGTAGATTAATATTGCCGGGATAAAGCCGATTACATAAGCCGTAGTCGTTTTACAGTTAGTCCAGGCCTTATAGCCGATAGCGGCTAACGCGGATGACCATAAAATCATTAAATCAAAGTTACTGGCGAACGTATACCAAGCATGATCATTACTTAGATTTAGAATAAGGTCGTTAAGATTGAGTCCTTTCATAGCCGACTGTGGGATCTGGTTGCTGGAGGCAAATGCAATCTGAAGCATTGAAGCTATCCAAGATAATGAGCCAACAATACTCGACCAAGCGGCAAGCGTGAAACATTGCGAATAAACCAAGTTATCATTGCGAATATTAGACGCTATCAAAAAGTATAAGCCATAAATAGCAAACATAATTGGGACCATTATGACGATGCTGCCTAACGACATGAGTAGCATTTTATTAGCGCCCATCGATTGGTACATTTTGATTATTTCGGCTTTTTGCGCTTTGCTCATATCGCCGCCGGTGCTGGTCACTAAATCTTCCATTGCCCAATCAAAATCGACCACTTGATAGTAATAAATCCATGCTGCGGCAGCAAAAATAATGATCACCAATACTGGAAACCAAGCTCTTCCTTTTACCCGTAAATGCTCAAACGCTTCGCTTGGCGCAGTTAGCATATTAAACGTGACTTTAGCCACGCCCATGTTGTCACTCATGATTGAATACCCCCATCATTATCGTGGTTCTTCCCTTTAAAATTAGCCCCTTAGTACAAGGGCTCTTGAGTTTATTACAATGGAATTAAAAATTACTGTAAGTAATCTAATTAACGGATGACTGAGCAGGATATTCCAAATTAGAGGTTCTTTTATATGATTGAAATTAAGCAGCTCGCTAAGTCCTTTCGTTACGACAAGGTTGCGTTAAAGGAAAAGAAGAAAAAGGCCCAAACAACGGTGGACCCGCGTGAGGACGACTTTTTCTTTCACGCGGTGCGTGATGTGTCGTTTAAGTGTGAGCCGGGTAGAGTTCTTGGTCTATTGGGGCCTAACGGGGCGGGTAAAACCACCACATTACGTATGTTGTCTACGGCACTCCAGCCCACTTCGGGCAGTATCCTCATTGACGGTGTTGATGTAGTGAACTCACCTTTAGTGATGCGCCGTCAAATCGGTTTTTTGTCGGGGAAGACGAGTTTATATCGACGTTTAACGGTACGTGAGAATGTACGTTACTTTGGTAAGTTGCATGGTATTGAAGATGCTCAGCTCGAAGCAGATATTGACCGTGTGTTTGATCTGCTCGATATCCATAGCTTTGCCGATAAAAAAGCGGAAGATCTCTCGACCGGCATGTCACAACGCGCGAATATCGCTCGAACGGTGATCCATTCGCCAAAAGTACTGGTGCTTGATGAGCCGACTACTGGTCTTGATGTGATCAGCGCAAAGACTATCGTTGACTTTATTGCTTCGTACCGCGGCAGCGATATATCAGTCATATTCTCGACCCACCACCTACACGAAGTAGAGTCGGTTTGTGATCAGGTCACTTTGATCGATAAGGGCGAGACCAAGTTTTCGGGTAACGTTGATCAATTCCGTGGCCACGGCAATGGCCAAGATTTATATTCCGCTTTCTTGGCCTTGGTTGCGCAAGAGTCGTCATCCAAAGAGCCAGCCGTTGCCCAATAGGAGTTAGAGTATGTGGGAAATATACAAAAAAGAATTACTTGAGTTGGTACGCGATAAGCGCACCTTGATTTTTACTATCCTATTACCGACGTTAATCATGCCTCTGTTGATGGGAGGGGTGGTATATATGATTGATCGCTTGGATAAAAAGGCTAAAAATGAAGAGCTCGCTTATATCGTTCAAAACGCACAAGAGCTGCCACAACTTGTCACCATGCTTGAAGCTCAGAAAAACTTTAAGCGTTTAACACCCGACGCAGTCGAGGAGCTTTCTATCGATACGATTAAAGAGCAAATCCAAGACAAAAAATACAAGTTTGCGGTAGTGATTAATTCGGGTAGTGCAAAAACGCTCGCAGAAGGTAAACAAGCGACCGTGGACTTGTATTACAACAGTGCGTCAATCACTAATAAAGTCTATCAGAGGGTAAAACCTGCCATAGAAAGCTTTAATGAACAGCACCAAGGAAAGTTACTGGCGCGCTTTAATTTCGATGAAGAATCGTTGAAAGGCTTAACCAAGCCACTCGATATTAACCGAGTAAATACCGCCGATAAGCGCGAAGATATCGGTGAAAAAATTGGTGGATTCTTGCCGTATATTTTACTCATTTTGATTCTTTCGGGTGCTATGTATCCAGCTCTCGATTTAGGAGTGGGAGAGAAGGAGCGCGGAACTTTAGAGACGTTATTGCTGACGCCTGTTTCTCGAGGCAAGTTAGTATTGGCAAAATTTTTAGTGATATTTTCCACCGGATTTTTCACGGTCTTTTTAACCATTGCCAGTATTGTTGCCTGGATGCTGTTATCGCAAGCAGTGTTTGCACTGGAGAGCTTGAACAAGCTGATTAGTATTATCAGTGCGGTCGATGTCTTCCTGGTTTTTGCCATGTTGGTGCCGGTGGCCGCTATTTTTGCCTCGCTGCTTTTGTGCACCTCGATTTATGCTAAGAACTACAAAGAAGCCCAAAACTATATGTCGCCGATTATGATGTTTACCATTGTGCCCATCATTTTTTCGATTTTACCCGGCGTGCAGCTCGACTCGACATGGGCGTGGGTGCCTTTAACTAACGTAGCGCTCGCGATAAAAGAAATTGTCAAAGGGACCATTGACTACGGCATGATGGGAATCATTTTCCTTTCAACTACTATGGTCGCTGGCGCATTACTTTACTTCTGCGTACGCTGGTTCAATCGCGAATCGGTGCTGTTTAGAACTTAATCCAATCTCTAAGCGCTTTGCGGGCCTTGCCGGCAAAGCGCTTTGCCACACTTCTCCATCTTGCTCAATTGACAGCTTGCCAAGCAAACGCTATAAAAGAAAGGAATTACGTAATTTGTAACGGATTTAATATGGATAAGTCTTTGAGTGACTATGGCTGTCTAACCTTAGGCAGTTTATTTCGCAAGTTGAGCGATGAGCTGACCCGAGAAGTCGACAAATTTTATCGTTTACAGGGCATTGAAATCGGTGCGCGGCAACTACCGTGTCTTATGCTCATTCGTGACAATGGACATATCTCGGTGACCCAGTTGGCGCAGAAACTGGGTCAAACCCACCCAGCCGTGGTACAGCTGAGTCGTAAACTGATTGCCAAAGGTTGGGTGTTTGATGTTCCTGATCCGAAAGATGATCGGAAGCGCTTAATGAGCCTTACTCCGCAAGGGTATACCTTTCTCGATCAAATTGAACCATTACTTGGCGTGATCGAGGCGTCTTTAACGGAGCATTTGGGCCGTGATGGGCTCGTACATCAAACATTGTGTGGTTTAGAACAGGCGTTAACGCAACGGCCGTTTAGCCAAACCTTGACTGATCATCTAACTCGTAAACAAAGTGGCGAGTTATCGATTCATGAGTTTGAAGCTGCTGACAGCGAAGACTTTCGTGATTTGAACTACCAATGGCTGAGCGAATATTTCTATATTGAAGAGCACGACAAAACGGTTTTGAGTAATCCGCTGCAATATATCATTGAGCCGGGTGGCCGTATTTTTATGGGTAAAATTGACGGCAAAAATGTGGCAACCTGTGCCCTAATCAAGGCCGGAGAAAATGTATTAGAGTTGTCCAAAATGGCAGTGGAACGGCGCTACCGTCATTGTGGGCTTGGTCGTCAGCTACTCAATTATGTGTTGCATCAATACCAACAAATGCCCGAGTCACAGTTATTCTTAGAGTCTAACAGCCAGTTAAAGCCAGCAATAAAATTATATGAATCCTTAGGCTTTAGTCATCAGCCTCATCCTAGTGGCGACTCAAAGTATGCGCGGGCTGATGTTTATATGGTTTATCAACAATCTTAGCAATAATCTTTCTGGTAAGTTTCAACCACGCGTGCCATTTCTTGTTGTAAATCTTCATGCAGCTTGGTTACTTTGGCCGAGTTGATACCGGCTGTCTTAAGCTCTGTTTCGTAATCATTAGAAATCTGTTTGAGCATTGGTACGCCGACATAGCAGGTTGCGCCGTGAAATTTATGCACCGCTGAAATTAATTCAGACTCGTCTTTGGCAGTGAAAGCTTCGGCTATTTGACGTTCAGCTTCGGGCATATGCTCCACCAACATTTTTAGCATGTCGGCAGCGAGATCTTTTTTACCGCCAGCCATTTTTAAACACATCGACCAACTGATTGAACGGTCATCTAATGAGTTGGCGGGTGCGGCTTGATCCGAAGTTTTTGAAACTTGTTTACCGTGTGTCCATTTATACAAAGTTTCCTCAATTTGCTCCAAGCCAATGGGTTTGGTTAAGTAGTCATTCATCCCTTCGGAAAGCAGTTTTTCTCGTTCACCCATCATCGCATGTGCAGTGAGCGCAACAATAGGAGTACGTTGATTTAACTTTGATTTGCGAATGCGACGGGTCGCTTCAACACCGTCCATTTCTGGCATTTGAATATCCATAAAGACTAAGTCGAACCGATCATGGCTACACGCTTCAACCGCTTCAACACCATTGGTTGCGGTAGTTAAATCAACTTGATAGTCATCGAGAAAAGCTGTTATGAGTTTTAAATTTGCATCGTTATCGTCTACCGCTAAAATTTTCAACGATTCAAAAGGCGATGCTACCGCAGCTTCGGTTTGCTTTATTTGCGTTCGTTGATCTTCATCGAGCAATTCAAGTAGCGCATGGTTTAATTGTTTAAAAGCGACCGGCCGACTGATAACATCGTGTACGCCAAAGCTAATAAGACGTTGATTGGTTTTATTATCGGGGTTTGCAATCAGAGCCAAAATAGCACAGTTCAATTGATTTAAGGCGACTTCGAAAATATGACTATAAAGGGTTTTGTTTTGCTCAAATTGGTCACAATCGATTAATAAGTAATTAACCGTTTTTTGCGTATTCGCGGCGTGTTCAACTTGCCGAGCTAGCTCTTCTAGATCGTCGCTAATACGTACTCGCATTTGCCATTTTTCTAACATGTGGCCAATCGACAAACGAGTGAATTCACGCGGTTGATAAAATAGGATTCGTTTCTCTTCAAGAAAATTAACTGACGCTTCTTGCTCAATTAAAGCATCAAAGTCGCGGTTAACCCGAATGTTAAACCAAAAATTTGATCCTTCGTTAGGTGCGCTGCTTAAGCCAATTTCGCCGCCCATTTTTTCGACCAGTTTCTTCGAAATTACGAGTCCTAAACCGGTACCCCCAAAGCGACGGGTAGTCGTCGTATCCGCTTGGCTGAATGCTTGGAATAAAACATTTTGTTGTTCTTGTGACATACCGATTCCGGTATCACTAACGGTAAACTTAAGGTTAACTTGCTGGTCATTTTCATCTTCCAGCATAACGCGAACAATTATCGAACCTTGTTCGGTAAACTTCACCGCATTATTAACTAAATTGGTTAGCACTTGTTTTAATCGTACTTGGTCGCCGAGGATGGTATCGGGGACGTCGGAATAAATGAGTGCCGCAATTTCCAACTCTTTTTCTTGCGCTAGTGGTGCAATTAAGTTTAATACATCGTCAACACACTCGCGAATGTCCACCGTTGCTTCATCAAGCTCCATCTTTCCTGCTTCAATTTTAGAGAAGTCGAGAATGTCATCAATAATAGACAAGAGGTTGTTGGCAGACTTATGAATGGTTAGCAGGAATTCGCGCTGTTTATCGTCAAGGTCGGTGCGCAGCAGTAAGTTCGCAAACCCGATGACACCGTTCATTGGCGTTCGGATTTCATGACTCATATTCGCTAAGAATTCAGATTTTACACGGCTGGCCTCTAGCGCTTGTTTACGCGCAATATCGAGCTCAACATTTTGAACTTCGAGTGTTTCGAGGGTTTGGCTAAGATCTGAAGTTGCTTGCTCAATAGCTTGTTGCATTTCCTCGCGCGCTTCGTATAACGAAGTCGCCATATCGTTAACACCGCCCATTAAGGTTTCCAGTTCACCCGTTGCTTGACCATTAACCCGAGTGTTCAGCTTGCCTTCCTTAATTCGATTTACCGCATGAGCTAATTGAATAACCGGAGTGGTAACGGTGCGTGCCATTCGTTGTGCCAAGAAACCACCCACAGCCAATCCGGTTAACAGAATAATAATTGACGCGATAACCGTTTCATATTGACGCAGTGATGAAAAATCTTTGGTCATATGAATGGCAACATAACCAATCACGGGTTCTTCTGCGGTACGGTTTTCGAGGCGCTCTTCTACCACCGACGGGGTCGAGAAAATAGGGGCGCGGATAATTACTCCAGATTCAACCGCGGTGTAACTCTCACTTTCTGGCAGTCGATTATTGCTAGCTTGCAATAATTCTTTTTGTTGACGGGTACCCGCTGATGCAAATGGACGGTTATAGCGGTCGAATACCATAATCGCAGTGATGTCTTCGTCGCCGTCTTGGGCTAAGTCGATTAAGCGTTTTACGATTGGGTAGTTCGCAATGCTGACACCGTATTCACTGGCATAGGCTAAGTTGCGAGCAACCGTTAGTCCACGATCCAGTTGAGTACTTTTTAAATCGTTTACGCGCGCACCAATAAAATAAACGCCCATAACTAAGGCGATAAGGCCGGTTGGAATCAAGGCCAATAACAATACGCGCGTTCGAATTCCCCAGTTAAACATCTACTTCATTCTGTCATTATTTTGGTTTGTTGAATTTGTTGAGCCAATTGGGCTTCATCTAGGCTGGTAATTCCAAATGACCTCAACACATTATAGTTCACTCTGAGTTTAAACGTGTCCGGAAACACCGGAGCTAAACGCTCGGTGTTTAAATCTAAAATTTTAATCGCTTGCCGGGCGGTTTGGTTGCCTAATTCGTAGTCATCTGAATAAAGGGCAGCGACAGCGCCGATTTCGGTGTAGCCACGAGTCACTCCGATCATGGGGATTTGATGACGAAATGCGGTCAGCAAATGACTTTTTACATTATCGGGTGAGTAAATATCATCGTCGAAAATTGCAATGATAATGTCTGAGCGGTTCGCTAATCGTTCCAGCACTCGTTGCGGAAGGTCATTGCGTCGAACAATCGTCACAACGGGTTCAAAGCGAAACTGCCGCATGACCCGATCAAAGTCCGGTTTTAAGGTTTTGCTGTTTTGACTGAGCAATATTCCCACACGCTTATATTGCGGTAGAGCACCTTGAATCAGCTGTGCATAGCGTTCAAAGGGCTGGTCGCGGTAGATTCCAGTAACCAAACGTCCTGCTTTGCTACCTGCTCGGTGTAGAGCTCGAAGTTCCGCTTGGTTAATTTTGAGCGCGAAGACCGGAATATCCGACTTATTATTGATGACTGATTTGGTGGCACTGATACCCACCGTGACCGCTAAATCATAATTGCCAGACAGCTGCTGGACTAACTCGGCCTGACTGAGGTTTTCACTATTGATGAGATCAATGCGAATCAACCGCCCAACTTGCTTACGAGAGTATTCTCGAAAGCCTTTTAAAATAGGCAAATAGTTACCGGCTTGATTGTCCAGCACGAACACGACCCGAGGCACGGCCTGTGATTCTGGCGCATCATTGTTAGCAGCAGCGGCGAGCGACGCTGCAAAAAAGCTTAATCCGAAGAAAAGCCATAGCAGAGAAATCTTTTTTGCTAATTCCGGCATCTGATTGGTTCGTTCCTTCATCCAACGGTGGTGGCTAGCATAACATACAGGTACAATGCCTGCTTTCGCTTTCATAATAAACTAAGCTGTTGAAAATAAGAAATATTATCAGCCGATATCGTGGGTTTTAGAATGAATGTATTTGTCTTCGACATTGAAACTGTGCCAGATGTAGATACCGGACGCCTAATCTATGAGCTGGGCGATCTCCCGGACGAACAAGTCGCTGAAGCTATGTTCTTGAAGAATCGGCAAAAAAATGGCAGTGACTTCTTACCCCACTACTTACACAAAACAGTGGCTATATCAGCGGTGTTTCGGGCGCAGGATCGGGTAAAAGTATGGTCATTAGGGGAAGAAGACTCGCCTGAAGAGGAGCTGATAAAGCGTTTTTTCGATGGTATTGATCGTTTTTCTCCGGTTTTGGTGTCATGGAATGGTTCCGGATTCGATTTACCGGTGCTGCATTATCGTGCGCTGAAGCATGGGGTAGCTGCGGCGCAATATTGGGATACCGGCGGTTTGGATTCCGGATTCAAGTGGAATAACTATATTAGCCGTTACCACGCTCGTCATACCGATGTGATGGATTTATTGGCGCTGTACACTGGGCGCGCCAACGCGCCATTGGACCATATCGCGACCATGCTAGGCTTTCCTGGCAAAATGGGGATGAGTGGTAGCAAAGTATGGCAGGCCTATCAGGCGGGGGATATCGCAGCGATTCGAAACTACTGTGAAACCGATGTGCTAAATACCTATTTGGTTTATCTAAAATTTGAATTAATGCGCGGTCACATTGATCAGCGTACTTATGAGAAAGAGTGTGAGCTATTGCGAAGCGTGTTACAGCACGCGGAACAAGAGCATTTAACTGAATTTGCTAAAGCGTGGGGCTAACCCAACGCGAGCAATAGTATTGAGATACGAAAATTATGGCGAGACGTCGCAAAAGAAAACCGGTTCCTACCGAAACGATTGAAGTAACGATTGAATCCTTATCCCATGAAGGGCGCGGAGTCGCACGGCATGAAGGTAAAACCTTATTTGTCGATAATGCCTTGCCAGGAGAAACCGTCACTATGCGCTACAGCGCGGTTCATGGCAAGTTTGACGAAGGTTTTGCGGTTGCGATTCTTGAGCCATCGCCGAGTCGACAAGTGCCGCCTTGCCAGCATTATGAGATTTGTGGCGGTTGCAGCTTGCAGCACATGGCGAGCTCAGCGCAAATAGCTTTTAAACAAGATATTCTCAAAGAGCATTTTGCTCATTTTGGTAAATTAGAACCGGAACAGTGGCTACCGCCAATGCAAGCCGCAACCGAAGGTTATCGGAGTAAGGCTCGTTTGGGGGTTCGCTATGTAACCAAGAAAGAATCTTGCTTGGTTGGATTTCGTGAAAAGCGCAGTAACTTTTTGGCGGAAATCGAGTCTTGTGCGGTGTTAGTTCCACGAGTGAGTGAACTGATTATGCCACTTAGAGCTATGATTGGGGCAATGGATGCGAAGCAATCTACACCGCAGATTGAACTAGCCGCCAGTGACCAAGAATTAGCATTTATTGTGCGTCATATGGAGCCGCTGTCAGACCGTGATAAGGCAACCTGGATTGCTTTCGCCGAAGAACACAATATTCATTTGTACTTGCAGCCCAAAGGGCCCGATACGGTGCATAAGATTGCACCAGAAGACGATCGCGAACGATTGTTTTATCAGCTTCCAGACTTTGCTGTTACCTTGGGTTTTCATCCGTTGGACTTTACTCAAGTGAACACCTCAATTAACCGTCAAATGGTAAGTCGAGCCATTGAACTATTGGATCCTCAGCCGCATGAGCGAGTGCTGGATTTGTTTTGTGGTTTGGGAAATTTCACTATTCCTTTGGCCACTCGAAGTGAGCATGTTATTGGCGTTGAAGGCGTGCAAACTATGGTCGATAGAGGCTATGAAAATGCTAAGCTAAATAATTTGTCGGGCGTTGACTTTTATCAAGCCGATCTGCAAAAAGACTTTAGTGATAAAGACTGGGCAAAAGAAGGATTTGATAAAATATTAATTGATCCCCCTCGTAGCGGTGCTCTGGATGTGGTTCAATATTTACCGAAGTTTGGTGCGCAGAAAGTTGTCTATGTATCTTGCAATCCGGCGACGTTAGCCCGTGATGCTGGAGTTTTGAAAGAGCATGGTTATCGACTAACGCTGGCCGGTGTGATGGATATGTTTCCACACACAGCACATGTGGAGTCGATAGCTGTTTTCGAACGTTAAAGTTTAAGAGGTCAGAACCAATCTATGGTTAAGGTAGCGGATAATCATTTTGACAACATTAGCGTTAATGACGACCCCAAGACGTGGTTGGCAAAAATTCCGCTCAAATACCCCGCACAGCAACAAGCGATTATCGAATCCAGTTTCTCATTAGCCAAGGCGTTGTTTAGTCAAAATGCTTCAGCTGAGTCTTATTTTAGTGAAGGACTTGAGATTGCTGATACGCTAATCCATTTACACGTCGATGCGGTCACTTTGTCGGCGGCAATTATTTATCCGATGTTTCAACACGGGGTTATTACAAAAGAGGCGTTGGCGGAAAAGTTAAATCCCGAGGTCGCTAAGTTGTGCGATGGGGTGCTGGCGATGGACGCCATTTCTGCCCTGCAAAGCAAAAATCTAAATCGCAAAAGTGACCAAAATCAAACGGATAATTTCCGCAAAATGCTACTCGCCATGGTTGATGATGTGCGGCTGGTGCTAGTTAAGCTTGCGGAACGTTTAGTTGTATTGCGTAATGTGAAACAGGAAGAGCCATCGGTTCGAGTTCAAGTTGCAACCGAAATGAGTGACATTTACGCGCCACTGGCTAATCGGCTTGGTGTTGGTCAGCTCAAGTGGGAAATGGAAGATCTATCATTCCGTTATTTAGAACCGGCCCAATATAAAGCAATCGCTAAGCAACTTGATGAGCGTCGTGTCGATCGTGAGCGATATGTTAATCAAGTGCTCAATGATATTCAGTCAGAACTTGCTAAGTTAGGTATTCACAATGCCGATGTGATGGGGCGTGCAAAACATATCTATTCTATTTGGCGCAAAATGAAGCGCAAAAATGTTGGTTTTGAAGAAATATATGATGTTCGAGCAGTGCGTATTCTGGTGGATGAAATTCCTCAATGCTATGCCGCTCTTGGAATTGTTCATGGGTTATGGAAACACATTCCGAAAGAGTTTGACGACTATATTGCTACCCCAAAAGAAAACGGCTATCGATCATTGCATACTGCGGTTATCGGCCCGATGGGTAAAACCCTAGAAATCCAAATTCGTACAAAAGACATGCATCAAGAATCTGAATTAGGCGTGGCAGCACATTGGCGCTATAAAGAAGGCGCTAAAGCGCAGCAAGCGGGTTTTGAGGCGAAGATTTCTTGGCTACGTCAACTGCTTGATTGGCAAGAAGAAGTGGTTGATGCAAGTGAAATGCTTGACGATTTTCGTAATACGGTTATTGAAGACCGTATCTATGTTTTTACTCCCCAAGGTAAGGTCATTGACTTGCCAATGGGCGCTACCCCAGTTGATTTTGCTTACCATGTTCATACCGATGTTGGGCATAATTGCCGAGGTGCAAAAATTGCAGGAAAAATTGTACCACTTACTTACAAACTAAAAACTGGGCAGCAAGTTGAAATTTTAACAACTAAGAATGGCCAGCCCAGTCGCGACTGGCTCAATCCGCATAATGGTTATATACGGTCATCGCGCGCACGTTCTAAAATTCATCAATGGTTTCGACACCTTGATAAGGATAAAAATGCCGCTGCCGGACGCACTATTTTAGACAAAGATTTGCAGCGACATGGTTTTGATAAAGTTGATTTATTAGCCTTGGCTCAGAAGTTTAACTTTCATTCCGAAGAGGAACTCTACGCCGCTATTGGGGCGGGCGATATCGGGATGACGCAAGTTATCAATAGCATTCGTTCGGCAAAAGGCGAATCTATTCAACCGGTGAAATCGGTATTTAAACCAGCCGATAACCGCCGACATAACAGCACCAATGGCATTCAAATTGAAGGGGTTGGTAGCCTATTGACTAAAATTGCCGGTTGTTGTCGACCGGTTCCTGGTGATGCTATTCGAGGTTACATTACTCAAGGTCGTGGCGTTGCGGTTCATCGCCAAGACTGCAGTTATATTTTAAAAGCAAGTGAACAAACTCCAGAGCGACTCATTGCGGTCAGTTGGGGTAAGTTAGAAAAAGAAACTTACTCTGCAGACATTCATGTTATCGCTTACGATCGAAAAGGCTTGCTCAAAGATATTACAACTGTTTTTGCTAATGCCAAGGTAAGTATTGATAGTATGAATACATCTACCGATCATAAATCGCAGTCGGTGAATATTACGCTGCGGATCAACGTTGAAAATACTGATAAATTGTCGCGCGTTTTGGCGCAGTTAAGTCAAATTTCGAATGTAACCGAAGTAAAACGCAAGCACTAAAAGGGTTAATAATGACCAAGCATGTAGAGTTGCAGCCGCTTCTTGATATTATGGCGCGCCTTCGAGATCCAGA
Organism: Gammaproteobacteria bacterium; assembly: GCA_013373545.1. Taxonomy (GTDB): domain Bacteria; phylum Pseudomonadota; class Gammaproteobacteria; order Enterobacterales; family Kangiellaceae; genus Pleionea. Next base: position 10,678 of record JABXHQ010000064.1, on the reverse strand, counting down.
AAATGGCTGTCCCTGGGATATTAAACAAACTTATCAGTCAATTGTACCTTTTACGATTGAAGAAGCTTATGAAGTAGCGGATGCAATCGAGCGTAGCGATTATGATGACTTAAAAGGTGAATTGGGAGATTTATTGTTTCAAGTGGTGTTTTATGCCCAAATTGCTCAGGAAGAGCAGCGCTTTGAGTTTCAGGATATTGTTGATGGAATTTGCCATAAGCTAACTCAGCGTCATCCACATGTTTTTTCTGATCAGCAGTTTGACAATGAGGGCGAGTTGCACCGCGCTTGGGAGTTACAAAAACACAAAGAACGGCAGCATAAGAATCAAAATGCTAGTTTAATGGATGATATCCCGAATAGCTTGCCGGGAATCAAGCGTGCGCAGAAGTTACAAAAACGCGCAGCTAAACAAGGCTTTGATTGGCCATCTGTCGATGGCGTTTGGGATAAGGTCGATGAAGAAATCGCTGAGCTGAAACAAGCACTTGCTGCTGATGAAAACTCTCCTGAAAAAAATGCTGCTGTGATGGAAGAGTTTGGCGATCTAATGTTCGCTTTGGTAAATTTATCACGCCATTTAAACCTTGATGCTGAGCAAGCCTTACGGTTAGCCAATCGTAAATTTGAAGCACGTTTTCGCAGTGTCGAGCAGGCGGTTAAAGAAAGTGGTAAAACGGTTGCCGATACCAGCTTAGAGAAATTAGAACTATTTTGGCAACAAGCCAAGCAAGCCGAATGAACGCAGCTAAAGCTTATCCAATAAGAAATGTTTTTCGAGCAAAAACATTTATAGGATATCGATAGAAAAAGTTATTGTTCTAAGAAAGATATATTCGAGTATTACTGTGAATAAAAATTAGGTTTTATTAACCGCCGACAATCATGCGACGAATGCTATAACAATTAGCATTGTTGCAGTGAGTGTTATTGTTGAATTTATCGACGAGAGTTGCCATGCCATTACGGATGATAGTCACTATCGGGATTTTTTTGCTATTGCCCTCGGGTGATCTTTACGCTGCGTTGTCAGCTAAATGGGTTGCCATCGATACTGAAATGACGCAACTTTTAATGCGCCAAAAACCACAGTTAGCACCGAGAGAAAGTCAGTTGAATCGGGACTTTTGGCAATCTAACCCAAGCCCAACTCAACGTTTAGCCGTACTTGCAAACATTAAGCAGTCGTTGACATTACTCAAAGCGCGAAGTGCGCATGAGCGAACAGTCTTGGCTAGAATGCGCCGAGATATTGCTGAGTTAGAAGTGCGCTGGCAACGACCGAGTCACTTAGCGGTGATCGAGCAAAGTCGTAACAGTATTGAGAGTATTTATTTTCTAGCCGGTGGAGCCTTGTCTCTAACTCGGGTAGAGGAATATGAGCAATGGTTAGCGGTGAATCAGTTATTACCGGACATGATTGCACAGTTAAAAGCACAATTGGTATCGGGTATTAAGCAACAAGAGCTGATCCCACGAGCGATTATTTTGCAGCATATGCAACGCATCGAGCAGCTCAATACGGCGCAATATGAAAATAGTCGATTGTATCGACCGATAACCCAAATGCCGCGGCATTTTTTAGCCAATCAAAAGCAATACCTAATTTTGCAATATTCAAAAACTATTCAACAACAAATCGGCCCCGCGTTAACCGATTACCTAGCCTTTTTGCGCGATAACTATCTACCTTTGACCACGAACGAAGAATCATTTGAGCGGATGGTCAGTGCGGATTATTTTTTCAATAAGCTGCAAAATTCAACCCTGGCAAAGTTGAACCGAGATGAGTTGCTGACGCATGTTTTGGATCAAACCGCGCAACATCGTCAAGCGTTTACTCAGTTGGCGACAAAACTGACAGAGACCGATGATGCCGTGCTTTTTTATCAGCGCTTATTGAATAATCAAGTTGCCCCAATAACCCAATTCGATAGCCAACAACGAGAAGTGATTCGTTGGCAAAAATCTCTTAATCGTGAATTAACACAAGTGATAACTGATTTTCCGCAGAGTAGTTTAGAGCTGGTGTTTCAAGCCAATGCTAATCAACCTGGTATTGCTTATCGTCCTGGCTCTGAGCGGCCATTGAAAGCTGCGCAATTGATGATCAACTGGGTGCATCCGGTTACCTCCAATGCGGCTTTGTTATTACCACGCGTGGCGGCCGAAGGTATGCCGGGTGTGCATTTGCAATCCTCATTAGCCCGTGAGCATGAACTGGGGCTCGATTATCGTCATTATTTGCCCCGTGCGGCGATTGCTTTTGGTTGGCGCTATTATGCAGTTACTCTGGTCGATGAATTGCAAGCTTTTGACGATTTACAACGCGCCGGGCTGTTGGCTGAGCGATTGAACCTCTCAGCGGGGTTGATTACCGATATTGCGCTACATGGAAAGGGCTGGAGTCCAGAGACCACGGCGCGGCTATTGCGGCAAAACTTTCCTTTTACTGAAGCAGATATTGATCAATTGATTGCTCGCGCGCAGATTTTTCCTGCTGAAATGGCACAGCGCTTTATTGCTGCGGTTGCGTTGGCTGAGTTACGTCGACAGGCGCAAGACGAGCTGCAAGAGAAATTTTCCCTGTCCGAGTTTCATCAAATTGTATTGACCTCGGGGAATGTTGATATGGCGACGATTGAAACTCGGGTTAGGCAGTGGGCAGCCAGCATAGACCCCGCAGAGCCCCAATAATCCCAATTTGTGGCTTAGGGCGATATCTGATTGCCGACAGTGAAGAAATTAATTTGTCATTTTCCCTGAATTTTCTCGATTGCGACCGACCTTTTTTGATATACTAACGTCCCGTCCTAATGCGACTTCTCGCATTTGCAAAAACAATTTCTAAAGCATGTCGTTTAGTAACGCTAACTTGCTGAATATTCAGGAAGTTTTCAAGTTATTGCGCTGTGAACGAGAGCAAAACACGCACAATCTAAGGTTGTGAGTAATTTAAAAGTGGGTGAGTGAATGGCAACTAAATTTATTTTCGTGACCGGCGGTGTCGTGTCGTCTTTGGGGAAAGGTATTGCATCGGCGTCGCTAGCTGCATTACTTGAGTCGCGAGGTCTTAAGGTTACGCTGTTAAAGCTCGACCCTTATATCAACGTAGATCCAGGGACAATGAGCCCGTTTCAGCATGGCGAAGTCTATGTAACTGAGGACGGCGCTGAAACCGATTTAGATTTAGGTCATTACGAGCGTTTTGTTCGTACGCGTATGAACCAGCGCAATAACTTTACCACTGGCCGGGTTTATGCCGATGTGTTGCGTAAAGAGCGTCGTGGTGACTATCTTGGCGGAACTGTACAAGTTATCCCGCACATTACCGATGAAATTAAACACAAAGTCATTCAAGGGGCCGGTGATGCCGATGTGGCGATGGTCGAAATTGGTGGCACCGTGGGTGATATTGAGTCACTGCCGTTTCTAGAAGCTATTCGTCAATTGGGATACGAGCTTGGCCGCGAGCGTGCTTTGTTTATGCATTTGACGCTTTTGCCATATATAAAAACGGCCGGCGAGTTGAAAACTAAGCCGACTCAGCACTCAGTAAAAGAACTTCGCTCAATCGGTATTCAGCCGGATGTCTTGGTGTGCCGCTCTGAGCATCCTATTCCAGCTGGAGAGCGCGCGAAGATTGCGCTGTTTACTAATGTGAAAGAGAATGCGGTTATTTCGATGCGCGACGTCGATAGTATCTACCGCATTCCATCATTACTCCAACAACAAGGACTCGACGAACTCATTTGCGAGCGCTTCAAACTCAATTGCAATGAAGCGAACCTTGAAGAGTGGGAACAAGTACTCTACGCCCAAGCCAATCCAAAAGGTGAAGTGACCATTGCGATGGTGGGTAAATATATGGACTTGACCGACGCCTACAAGTCGTTGACTGAGTCATTAATTCATGCCGGATTGAAAACGCGTTTAACCGTGAATATTGAGTATATTGACGCCGAAGATGTTGAGAAGAAAGGGGTGAAAATACTCTCACATGCGGATGCTATTTTGATTCCAGGTGGATTCGGAGAGCGTGGTGTCGAGGGCAAGATTTTGTCGGCCAAGTATGCGCGCGAAAACCATGTACCTTATTTGGGGATTTGCCTTGGTTTACAAGTTGCCATTATTGAGTATGCGCGCAACGTTTGTGGTTTAGAAGGTGCGCACAGTACCGAGTTTAAATCGGAAACACCGCACCCAGTTGTTGGCTTAATTACCGAGTGGATTAATCAAGATGGTTCGGTAGAAACCCGCAATAACGAAAGTGATTTAGGTGGCACCATGCGCTTGGGTGCGCAACCATCTAACTTAGTAAAAGGTACTAAGATTCAACAGATTTATGGTAGCGATGTAGTCAATGAGCGTCATCGACACCGCTATGAAGTCAATGATAATTATATTGCTCAACTTGAAGGCGCTGGCTTGAAAATTTCGGGTTATTCAGCCGCGCAGCATTTAGTTGAAACACTCGAATTACCGGATCACCCATGGTATGTTGCGTGTCAGTTCCATCCGGAATTTACTTCGACGCCACGTGATGGACATCCGTTGTTTACCGCTTTTGTTGAAGCCGCTCGAGCGAATCAAGGCGAATAGCCGTTGGAGGCCTTATGAATTTATGTGGATTTGAAGTCGGTATTGATCAGCCGTTTTTTTTAATTGCGGGACCATGTGTTATCGAAAGCGAACAATTGGCCATTGATACCGCAGGCTACCTGAAAGAAGTGACTTCGAAGTTATCGATACCCTTTATTTACAAGTCGAGTTTTGACAAAGCAAATCGATCGTCACATACCAGTTTTCGCGGACCAGGACTTGAAGAAGGCTTGCGAATTTTACAGAGCGTTAAAGATCAACTGCAGGTTCCGGTGTTAACTGACGTGCATGAAGACACGCCGGTTAATGAAGTGGCCAGTGTTGTCGATGTTATGCAAACGCCGGCTTTTCTGGTACGCCAAACTAATTTCATTCAGCGAGTTTGCGAAGCTGGCATTCCGGTGAATATTAAGAAAGGACAATTTCAGGCTCCGTGGGATATGGTGAATGTTGTAAACAAAGCTAAAGCGACTGGGAACCAGCAGATTATGGTGTGTGAGCGTGGCGCAAGTTTTGGTTACAACACCCTGGTGTCAGATATGCGCGGTTTGGCCATAATGCGAGAAACCGGTTGTCCGGTAGTGTTTGATGCGACGCATTCAGTTCAACAGCCGGGTGGTTTAGGTGCTAGCAGTGGTGGTCAACGGGAGTATGTTCCTGTGCTAGCACGAGCCGCGATTGCCGCAGGTGTATCGGGTGTCTTTATGGAAACTCATCCCGATCCGGCTAATGCCAAAAGTGATGGCCCTAACTCATTTCCGATGAAACGTATTGAAGAAATGCTTACCTTGCTCAAAGATTTGGATAACGTGGTGAAAGCTAATCCATTTATTGAGCACGATTTTATGAAAGATGCATAATTTAAATTTTTGAACTTATAAACAGGAAGATTCATGTCAAAAATAGCTGATATTAAAGCGCGCGAAGTGCTGGACTCGAGAGGAAACCCAACGGTCGAGGCCGATGTAATTTTAGAGTCAGGTGCTTTTGGAACTGCATGCTCGCCTTCGGGGGCTTCAACCGGTTCGCGCGAAGCTCTGGAATTACGTGACAATGATAAATCGCGTTACCTAGGCAAAGGCGTGTTGCAGGCGGTTGCGAACATTAATCGAGACATTCGTGACGCGCTGATCGGTCAGGATGTCAGCGACCTAACAGCTGTTGATCAAGTGATGCTCGAACTTGACGGTACCGAGAATAAATCGAAATTAGGTGCTAATGCTATTTTAGCCGTCTCATTAGCGGTTGCTAAAGCCGCTGCTGCTGACGCCGGTAAGCCCTTATTTGAGCACATCAACACCGGACAATTTTCCATGCCTGTTCCGATGATGAACATTATCAATGGCGGTGCACACGCAGACAATAATGTCGATATCCAAGAGTTTATGATTCTACCTGCGGGCGTTGCTAGCTTCTCTGAAGCGTTGCGTTGTGGTACAGAGATCTTCCATGCATTGCGCGCTGTATTAAAAGCGCAAGGCTTGAATACCGCGGTCGGTGATGAGGGTGGTTTTGCTCCTGACTTAGGTTCCAATGAAGAAGCCCTAGCAGCGATTTCAACGGCCGTTGCGAACGCTGGTTATGAACTTGGCAAAGATGTTTGGTTAGGACTCGACGTTGCATCGTCAGAATTCTATAAAGATGGTCAGTATCATTTAGCTGGAGACAACAAAACCTTGTCGTCGGCTGAGTTCGTTGATTATTTAGCTGATTTAGTAGACCGTTACCCAATTATTTCTATTGAAGATGGTATGGATGAAGGGGATTGGGAAGGTTGGAAATTATTAACTGACAAAATTGGCGATCGCGTGCAATTGGTCGGTGATGACTTATTTGTCACCAACACTAAAATCTTGCAAGAGGGTATCGATAAAGGTATTGCGAACTCTATCTTGATTAAAGTTAACCAAATTGGTTCGTTATCTGAAACCTTAGCCGCAATTAAAATGGCGCAAGATGCTGGTTACACCGCTGTGGTTTCTCATCGAAGTGGCGAAACTGAAGATGCAACCATCGCTGATTTAGCGGTAGCGACTGCAGCCGGTCAGATCAAAACCGGTTCGTTATGCCGTAGCGATCGAGTTGCAAAGTATAATCAATTGCTTAGAATCGAAGAAAAGCTTGGCGAGCGAGCAGTTTACCCCGGTAAATCTGCGTTTAAATGCTTCCAGTGATAGCTAGCAGGCGGCGTAACAGCCGCCGAGGATGAAGTATGAAGTGGTTGGCGATAATTTTATTAGGGCTTTTAGCCGTTTTACAAGTTCGCTTATGGTCGCCCGATGGTGGCTTAAGCGAACTTCGTGAATTGGACCAAAAAGTCGCCGCGCAGCGGTCGGCCAACCAGCAATTGAAAGCTCGTAATGAAGAGCTTTACAAGCAAGTAAAAGCCTTGCGTAATAACGACCAAGCGATAGAGCAATACGCTCGCTTTCACCTGGGTATGATTAAACCCGGTGAGACGTTTTATCGCTTTGTCCCCGCCGATAAAAAGTAACCTAAATGACATCGAACCCGACGCCGAGTTTGTGGGTAATCATTCCCGCTGCTGGAATGAGTCGCCGTATGGGGCTGGCCGTCGCTAAACCCTTTTTGACCTTAGCGGGCAAATTGGTTATTGAACACTCGCTTGAATTGTTTCAATCCGATCCGGATGTCGCTGGTATCGTCTTAGTTTCCGAGGCGTCGAGCTTAACGGAACAGCTTTGCCAGCAATACCCGAAGATCCGTCAAGTTAGCGGTGGTCGCGAGCGCATGCACTCAGTGCAAAATGGCTTGCAGTTTGTTTTGCAGCAATCGCCAAGTGCGTGGGTTGCGGTCCATGATGCTGCGCGACCTTGCTTACATCGAGAAGACTGGCAAGCACTTAAACACTATGCCTTTCAGCATCAAACAGCAACCTTGCTGGCGGCACCGGTGGTGGACACGTTAAAGCAGATTAGTGGTGACCAAGTGCAGTCAACTATCAATCGTGAACAAGTGGTGCGCGCATTAACCCCTCAGATGGCAACCGCAAATCTGTTGCAAAGCGCGCTATCAAAGTGTGTCGAGGAAAATCGAATGGTCACCGATGAAGCGCAAGCTTTAGAGCTTGCTGGTCATCCCGTGGCGTTTTGTTTAGCGCAATATGAAAATTTAAAAATAACCTTTCAAAGTGATCTCGCACTCGCGGAGCGGGTATTACTTAACCGCTATGATAAGGATCGCCCATGATACGAATAGGACATGGCTTTGATGCCCATAAGTTTGGTGGCAACCGACCATTAATTTTGGGTGGTGTTACGGTGCCTTCAAAGGTTGGATTGTTAGCTCATTCCGATGGTGACGTTGTTTTACATGCGGTTTGCGATGCTATTTTAGGGGCTATCGGTGCGGGCGATATCGGTCATCATTTTAGTGACCAAGAAGCTGAGTTTGCCGGTATCGACAGCCGCGAGCTATTACGTCGAGTGGTTTTAATGATGCGCAAGGAGCATTTCGTTATTGGTAATTTAGATATTACGATTGTTGCTCAGGCTCCTAAACTGGCGCCGTATATAGCGGCAATGAAGACCTGTTTAGCGGAAGACTTGGGCACCCGATTAACCCAACTTAATGTGAAGGCTACCACTACCGAAAAAATGGGATATATTGGCCGTAAAGAAGGCATCGCGGTGCACGCGGTAGTGCTATTAAATGCAATGAGTGAGACGGAAAATGGATAACCAATGGCGCGCATGGCAGCCGCCAGTGATTCAGTCGGCAACGCTTAAATCATGTCCTGAGGACTTTCAGGTGACTGAGCATTTGCCGTTTGAGCTTACCGGCGAAGGTGAACATTTATTTTTATTTGTTGAAAAAACCAATGCTAATACCCAGTGGGTAGTGAAACAAATTGCGCAATGGGCGGGGGTTCGTGAACGGGATGTGGGGCATGCTGGACTAAAAGATCGTTTCGCTGTGACGCGGCAATGGTTAAGTGTTTATCGTCCCGGTCAAGGGCTTCCCGAAACGCTCCCGGAAGGTGATGACTTCCGGGTCCTTAAAAGCGCGTTGCATAATAAAAAGCTAAGAGTTGGGAGTGTGCGTAGCAATCAGTTTTGTATTCGTTTACGCGACGTCGTCGGTGAGCGATCGTTGGTCGAGCAACGCCTTGAGCGCTTGAGTAAAGAAGGGTTCCCGAATTATTTTGGCTCTCAACGCTTTGGTCATGGTGGCAGTAATGTGGCGAAGGCTCGGGCGATGCTGTTGCAGCGACGCCGGGTCAAAAAGTCGCAACAATCCATTCTGTTATCCGCCGTGCGTTCGTGGTTTTTTAATCAGTACCTTGCTCTAAGATTGACGCAACAAAGTTGGTTAACACCGGTTGCTGGCGATCGCATTAACTTGGCCGGAACGCGTTCTTTTTTTGTATTGGATACTGACGACGATACCATTACTCAGCGGCTAATTGATGGTGATGTGCACATCGCCGGTCCGTTGCCGGGAAAAGACTTTACAAATCTGCAGCCGGCTTATGCTGAATTTGACAGGCAAATTTGGCAGGCACAGCAAGACTGTCTCGAGGCGATTAACGTTATCACCGATTTTCGTCCGCTAAGAGCAATGCCGCAGGCGTTGGAATACCATTGGGTAGACGAAGAGACTTTAGAGATTTCATTTGCACTTTCCAGTGGCAGCTATGCAACCTCTTTGCTACAAGAACTGGGAAACATCAATGAGCCTGAACGAGATCGTTAAATGACCATGAGTTGTGATCTTAGGAGCGAACCGTGAATATTTTACTAAGCAATGATGATGGCTACTTTGCTCCTGGTATTGAGCAGCTTTATCAAGTATTAGCGGAGCAGCATCAAGTAACGGTGGTTGCTCCGGACCGTAATTGTTCTGGAGCCTCGAGTTCTTTGACGCTAGCGATCCCAATTCGCGCGAAGCAACGCAGCAATGGCTTTTATTCAGTATCTGGTACTCCTGCCGATTGTGTGCACCTGGGTACCTATCATATTATGCAAGCAAAGCCAGATATTGTGATTGCAGGGATAAATCGCGGCGCCAACCTTGGTGATGACGTGCTTTACAGTGGTACGGTTGCGGCTGCAATGGAAGGGCGCTCGCTGGGGTTTCCCGCGATTGCGGTATCTTTAGTCGGCCCCGATTATCAACATTATGAGACGGCGGCCAGGGTAGTCGCGAAAGTGCTTTTGCAATTACAAAAGTGTCCTCTCAGCAAACACCAGATATTGAATGTGAACGTCCCTAACTTGCCGCTAGAAAAAATTGCCGGTTACCGTTTAACGCGCTTGGGAAGTCGCCATAGAGCTGATACTATAGTTCCAACACAAGATCCCAAAGGACAAACCGTATATTGGATTGGGCCCACCCCTGGTGCTCAAGATGTCGCTGAAGGGACTGATTTTTTTGCTGTCGAGAACGGGTTTGTGTCGTTGACGCCCATCACGGCAGACTTGACGGCTTATGATGTATTTGATCAAGTTGGGGAATGGGTGTCATCACTATGAATTCTTTTCAAGTTAGCGGTATCGGAATGACCTCGCAACGGACTCGCGAGCGTTTAGTTAGTCGATTGAAGCAAGAAGGTATTCAAAATCCACAAGTGCTTAATATCATGGCGAGTACGCCACGGCACTTATTTGTCGATGAAGCAATCTCTCATCGCGCTTATGAGGACACTGCACTGCCTATTGGCATGGGACAAACTATTTCGCAGCCATTTATTGTTGCACGGATGAGTGAGTTATTACTCGACAGCGGCGCAATGAATAAAGTCTTGGAAATTGGCACCGGATCGGGTTATCAAACGGCGATTCTGGCGCAAATGTTCAAAGACGTTTACACCGTTGAGCGAATTGGGCCACTGCAAAGAATTGCACAGAAACGATTGCGCAATCTACGCGCATTTAATATTTTTTATCGCCATGGCGATGGTTTTATGGGATGGCAGGAGAAGGGACCATTTGATTCCATTATCGTTACCGCAGCACCTGAGGCGATCCCTAGTGCCCTCACTGAACAATTAGCCGAAGGTGGCCGGTTGATCATTCCGGTTGGTTCTCAGCAAGGCGAACAACAACTGATTTTG
>JABXHQ010000081.1 GCA_013373545.1 Gammaproteobacteria bacterium | reverse complement strand
AATCCAGGCACTATGTTAACTGCTGTGCGTTGCTCCGGATTGTAAAATAATGCGACCGCAAAAGTAGGGACTTGTCGATTGGCGGGTTTGTCGAGCAACTCTAGTAAAGGCAGATTTCTCAGCGATTTGATCGCCGCGGCCACTACGGTATCGGAACCATCTACAAGCCAACTGCCGATGGGTTGGCTTGTTTCTTCATCGGTTGCAGGTGGTAATCCAAGTCCTACGCTGCTACTGCGAGCTAGTCGATTGTCCAAATCATGTGGTAATACTAATACCGCGCGTACCGTTGAGCGCTGTAAGGCTTGTTGTGCTTCTGCTTCGGTTGCGTATTGCTCGGTAAAAGTGACCACTTGTGTGGCCGCGATGGTTTGTTGTAAAACGCGGCTAAGCCCACTGTTGGCATGATCCACAATCGCCACCGGAATATTGCGAATGTTGGTGTTAATGGCGTAACCAAATAACATCAGCTGCACCAGTGGAATCATCACTATCATGCCAAAGGTGAGTCGGTCGCGTTTTAATTGAGTGAGTTCTTTGAACACAATTGCGGCCACGCGGCGAACAAAAGCGACCAGTGAACTGTGAGACTGCGGGCTAGTGGTGGAGCGGTTATCCATGGCCGGTTGCTGGTTCATGACTGTTCTCGCTTAGCACTGTGCGAACCGGTCGCCATGACAAAAACATCTTCAAGACTCGGCCGAACTTGATGCCAATCAATTGATTGCTGATTGGCGGCCTCAGTGGTTAGTGACTGCTGTAAATAAGGTATGGGCGCATTGTTCGACTTATCTACTAAAACCCGCAAGCGAGCACCTTGTTGAGTGACCGAAATCACTTGGTTTAATGCGCTTAAAGTCGGTTTTAGTTTGGCTAAATTGTCAGCTGCGACTTCAATAACATGGACCCCGATAGTTTCCATTAATGTTTGCGGAGTATCATCCGCGCGTTTTTTCCCATTTTCTAAAATGGCAAGCCGATGACAACGTTCGGCTTCGTCCATGTAGTGAGTTGAAACAAGTAACGTAGTTCCGTTATCGCATAAGTTAAACAGTTGCTCCCAAAAGTCGCGTCGTGATTGTGGATCAACGGCTGACGTTGGTTCGTCTAACAGTAATAGTTCAGGTCGATGAAATGTGGCCGCGGCGAGTGCTAAACGTTGGCGCTGACCGCCGCTCATACTACCCGCTAACTGGCTTGCCTGCGGCTGCAAATGATAAATACTCAATAGCTCGCTTTGTCGAGCGCGGCTTTCGCGTGGTGAAAAGCCATAAATTTTTCCGATAAAATTTAGATTTTCTGCAACGGTTAAGTCATCGTAGAGCGAAAATTTTTGTGTCATATATCCTATTTTACGGCGCAGCCAATCGAGATTGCCGGATAGCGGCTTATCTAACACCGTGACGTTTCCTGCACTGGGTGTTAATAGGCCAATTAACATGCGCATGGCGGTAGTTTTGCCACATCCATTTGGCCCTAAGAAACCATAAATTTGTTGTGCGGGAACTTCAAGATTGAGCGCATCAACAGCCGTTAGCGTGCCAAATCGGCGCGTGAGCTGTTCGGCCTTGATGACAATATTCGAAGCCATTACTGAACTTTTACATTTAATAAAACTTGCGCCGGTACGCCGCTGGGTAGTTCGGCGTATTGCTCGGGCAATTGTAGTTCTGCCAGATACATTAAGCGCGAGCGCTCCTCTTGATTTAATGCGTAATAAGGCGTGAATGCTGGTTCGCTAGCTATCCAGCGCACTTCACCCGTTAAGGTTTCAGCTAGGCCATCAACTTTGATTGGATACTGATCGCCAATTTTAATGTCAACCCGAAATGGCTCCGGAATGTAGGCTCTAACAAAAGGAGCTTTACCGGCCAACACTATCGCGACAGGACTGCCTTGGGTCGGGCGTTCACCTAAATTCCAAGGAAGACTATCAAGAACCCCGGCTCGGGTAGCGGTGATCGCTAAGTCTTGCAGCTTTTTCTGTTCGCTGGCCAGTATTGCGGCAGCGGCTTGCAGTTCTGCCTCGGCCATTTGCAGGTCTTCTGCGCGAGTTCCGTTGGTCAACTCGCGCAGCGCTTCTTGTGCGCTGAGTAAATTTGCGGCGGCGGAGTCGTGCGCTGCTTGAGCGGCATCTAGTTTGGCTTGACTCTCTATTTTACGTGCTACTAAGTTGCCAACACGTTCAAGGTTGAGTGTCGTTTCGACCAAGCTGGCACGAGCGCCGGTTACTTTGGCTTTTGCTGCCGCCACTTCTTCTGCTCGAGCGCCGTTGCGAAGTTTCACTAAATGCGCATTGGCTCGAGCCAATTCGGCTTGAGCGCGCGCCACTTGCGCTATTTGTAAGGTGGTATCCTGCTGCACTAATAATTGCCCTTGGCTGACTCGAGTGCCGGGCGCGATGGGGAGTGCCACTATGACTTCTGCGGTGGTGGCGGTGTGGGCGATGCGATCACGCTCTAGGGTTCCAAGTGCAATGGCATTATTTGGATTATCGCAACTGCTTAGTAATAAAGCGGCCAGCAATAATGATAGAAAAATTCGGCATCGGCGCATAGGACAGATCCTTGTGATCAAGTGTTCGAAGAGTGCCGGTTCAATAATGGTTATATTACTGCAAATGCATAATGGTTCAACTGTTAATCGAAACTTTAGCCGAACCGGTTTGCATCATTGTGGAAGGAGGTCAAAGACTTGCTTCGAATTTCCGATTGCAAGTTTGCTTTAGGTTGTTAAAATCGCGCCTTTTACCAATAGGAGATATTTCATATGAAGGATGTAACACCTAAAGCGGAGGGATATTCTTGGTCCGCTATTTTTGCGCTTGTGAGCATAATTTTATTATTTCCGATACAGGCGCTTGGACTCGGCGTTTGGGGTATTTTGTTGCCGCTATTGGTATCTTTCGTGTTTTCCATTGTTGGCTGGAAAGACACCAAAAAAGCGCCACCTAAAAAAGGCAAGGGCCTGATCATCACCAGCTGGATTATCATTAGCCTAATTTTAGTAATAGGGGGCCTTTTATTTTATTTAGGCTATCAAGCTGGTAAGTCTTATCGAGTCAGTTACGAGGCGCATTCGATAAACAACAATGATCCGCACCGAGTGGAAAGTGCTTTAATTGTGTAAAAGCCAGTCAGCACAGCTCTATTTGGACTATATAAATGTGTCACTATAGAGTAGTGACACAATAGCATCGAACTAATTTGTTTAGTGGTTGAGTGCTGCTTGAAAGCGATGATGTAACTAGCTACTTTGTTTAAGTGCGCGCTTTTGTTGATACATTAGACTATCGGCTTTTGATAACATGGCATCCAAACTTGGATTATCTTTACAACTAAACTCGACCACACCAACGCTGTATTTAATTTGATAGTCAATTCTATTGCGATTGAACTGATTGATTGATTTCTCGAAACGCTGCACTGCATTTTCGATCTGTTCCTTTTTCTCATGTGCGTAAAGCACAGCGAATTCATCACCACCAATCCGCGCCACAATATCGCACACGCGAAAGGACTGTTGTAGCTTGTTGGCAAAAGTTATTAACACATCATCACCGGCATCATGACCTAGATTGTCGTTGATGAACTTAAAATCGTTGAGATCAAAAAACGCAATGCTAAAGCAAGTGTCGGGTTTGCGCTCGCATACCTTAAGTAAGCTTTGTGCGACGGAGAAAAATGCTCGGCGGTTGGCAATTTTTGTTAGCTCATCGGTTGTGGCTAATTCTAATGCGGCAATCTCGTTTTCGACCATTGCGGCTAAGTCGCGCAGTAATTGTCGATCTTCATCAGTAAATTCACGTGGCATTGCATCAATAATGCAAAGCGTTCCAAGGATGGTACCATCACGATATTTTAATGGGCAGCCCGCGTAGAAGCGAATAAACGGAGCATTGATAACCAGAGGATTGTCGTGAAAGCGAACATCATTTTGTGCATCTTCAACAATTAATATTTCACTCGAGTTTATCGCGTGGCCACAAAATGAAATGGCTCGATCGGTTTCTTTGGTTTCTAAGCCTATTTCCGACTTAAACCATTGCCGGTCTTTATCGATCAGACTAACCAGGCTTATTCCGACATTAAACACGCGAGTGGCGAGTCGGGTTATGCGATCAAATCGTTCATTACGGTCTGAGTCTAAAATATTAAGTGAGTTTAAGATCTCGAGACGGTGTTGTTCATTGCTTGGATTTGAAGCTTCTATCATAGTGGGTCCTAAGGGGTTAATCCCAATTAATGGTTGGTAAGCCCTCAAGTTCGGGTTTTGCAAAAAAGAAGCCCTGCATGTATTTTATTTTGTTGTATTTGAGAAATAAAAAGTCGTCTTTATCTTCAATACCTTCGGCAATTAATTCTACGTTTAAACTACTGGCTGTGGTTTGAATGCCGGATAAAATTGACTGTTTGACTTTATCGTTGTTGATACCTTGAATAAGATTCATATCCAGCTTGAGAAAGTCTGGCTGAAACTTTGCGAGTAGGTTGAGTCCCGCGAATCCTTCACCAAAGTCATCAATCGCAGTGCGAAAGCCTTTGGCTTTATACGTGGCGAACACATCCCTTAATAGAGCCTGATTTTCAATCTTTTCATGTTCGGTCACTTCAAAAATAATATTCTCTCGTGGAAAGCCGTATTTCTCCGCCGATGCTAAAGTCCGAGCGAGACAAGTCTCAGGGTCATAAATGGCATTGGGTAGAAAGTTAATTGAGACATGAGCGGTAGGATCGAGCTTGGCTATCGTCTGAATAGCCGTTACTCGGCAAGCTTGGTCGAATGAATATTTATTGGCTTCGGTCACTTTGTCGAAGATGTAACCGGCACCTTCGCCGTTTTCACCGCGGACCAAGGCTTCGTAGGCAAAAACCGATTTTTCTTCAACATTTACAATGGGTTGGAAGGCCATTTTGATCTTGAAATCTAGCTTTTGGTGGCATTCGCAGGTGTTACATAACGGCATGGTAACCTCACTTTTGCTCAGGTATTGGTTATGTTACGTACAATTCGGTCCGGCGGATTATAAATTGAGATATTTTTTGTCTCATTGTCGTTTATATTGTGTCGAACAATATGCTCGTTGCACGTCAGGAGCGCGCAGGGCCTGATGCTTGGTTTTACGCCCGCTTACGCGTTTGCGCCACATTTTAAAGCTACTGCGCTTCATTGAACGCCGCATTAACGCGATGACTTCGGATTCATTGAGCCCATATAGAGCGGCAATGGCTTCAAAGGGCGTACGATCTTCCCATGCCATTTCAATGATGCGCGACAGCTCGGACTCGGTTAGATTATGTTTCGTTTGGCTCTGGGGTGTTTGCATAGCGACTGCTGAATAATTTTTATATTGGACTCAGTGCTGAGTACGTTCGCGCTGGCTTAATAGATATTGTACGATATACTTTCAGTCGGGTTGTTTGCTGCTGTGCAGTAAGTAACGATTAGCTTTTACCGATCATTGGGAATTACAAGACAGAGTATGATGGAACTTTATGAGTCAACAACAACGGTAAAGCCACTTCCGTATAAACAATTTCATTTATCAATTTTGTTAACACAGATATTGTTAATCGTTATGACGCTTTTAGTATGCATCGCGTCAGTTACCGCATGGAATCACGGCCATGTAAGACCCGGTATAGTACTCTTAACTGCCATGGTTTTGATAGCGGGTTGTATAGGTCTTTATCGACGTCGGAATTATGGACGAGTCATTGCTGCAATTATTTATACTTATTTAAGCTATCAACAATACAAATTAATAATGATAGTCGACAAGCGAGTTGAAATAATTGAAAGCCGCGAAAATTACTTAGACCCTAGTCATGCATCAGAGCTGGCGGGGGCGTTATTTTATACCCGCTACGGCCCTTGGATTTTTCTATTTATAATGGCAATATTGTTCGCCAATTTATTTTTTTCGCGACAAATTCGCAATGAGTTTAAACAAGGTAAAGCATTGGCAAAGGAAAAATCCAATGCGAAAAAACAAGAGCAACATGAAGCGCTCAACGACTAAATTTTATTGTTTTATTCGAATTGCCACGCGCATGCGTTGACTGCCAAATGCTGACATTCGCTCAAAGTCTTCATGCGCGATTGGAATATGTTGGCAATCGAGCGGCGTTTGCCAGTTGTCATCTTGGTCGGGGTCGTGAACGAATAAGCAATCACTGTCCATTCCTGTGACGACCACCCAGTGCGGCGCTTTCTTGCCGTCGAGTCGATAGGTGCTTACCAAAATTAATACGGCATAGTCTTGGTTCAGCGCAATTGCAATATCGTCTACCGTCATAACTTGATGGTAGATTGGAATGGTGAGCTGGTGGCATTGCCGCTGAAAGTGATGGTGAACGGCGGTCATAATTTGTTTTTTGTGCTCAGAGCGAACGCCGTCAATAAATAACGGTGACTGAGTGTTAATCCAAACATCAGCGGTAAAACTTCTGGCGTGCGCGGCGAGGGCTAAACCAAATGGATGACAGCCACCGTGGCCAGACGTCATAAAAATAGTGGTTGCTTCGCGCCAAATATCTAACTCTTGTTCCAACGAGCACTGATAGGTGGGCGACAAACTTGCCATGGCCATTTGCAGAGCCGCGGGACCGCAGGTAAATTCCGTTGACTGGCGATACCAAGGCGTCAATCTTTTTAAGCGTTGTCCGCGTGGCGCTCGGATCCGCTTCTGCATGCGTAGCGCATCGTCATGATTATCATAATAATCTTGATACTCACCGAACACGCGATAGCCGTTGGCCTCATACAGTGCTATTGCGCTACGATTTGTCTTGGCGACTTCCAAGCGCATATAATGGCGTTCATGATTGGCCGCCAGCATTTCTAAATGCTGGAGAAGCTGCAGACCTAATCCTTGACCCTGATAAGAATGGCTAACCGCAAGAGAATACAGTCGCGATAGGCGGGTGCCTTGATGATACAGCACAAGACCATAAGCTATACATTGTTCCGCTTCATCATGAATCACTTGCAAACTTGAGCTGGGCGATTGAATGTGGTGCTTAAAGCTGCGCCGACTTAAACGGTCAGTTTGAAAGCTGGCTGTTTCTAATGCATACAGTGAGTCGAGGTCGGATAATTTTGCCGCCTTAATGGCAAACGTTTTCTTAATCGCTGACACTTGAGTGTTCATACGGCTAACGGCCTTGTAATTGGTTGCAGGCAAGGTTAACCACTTGCCAACTTTTAAATAACACTGCTTGTTGCCACAAGGTTTGTTTGGGACAAAAGTGCTCGAGCATATGTTGCGCTTGTTGCGCGATAGCCGCGCTGCTTTTTGTCGGCCGCTCACGCCATACAATATGATCATCTAAAATAACGTTGAATAAGGCGGCGCTGCCATAACTGCCAAACTCTAACGTTAAAAAACATCCCTGCTCGTGCATAAGTTGATGCCAGCGATAATCGAGTAAGCCGCGTTTGGCTACCGAAAACGAATCTCCCGCTAATGTATGTGCGACGGCGGGGCCAAATAGTTGATTGGCAAACTCAGCCGCCGCTGAGCCGGGCTGATGATCACTGATCAGCTCGCCAAAGCCCCAAGGACCGAGACCCGAATGAATATCAAGCACAACCAATAGTTTTTTATTGAGTTTATACTGCTGGATAATTTCTTCGATTACGGTGTTGGACCATGCGGGTTGCTGTCCGCCATAAAATGGCCCCCACGGAAATTCATATTGGCCACTGCTAAAAGCTTCATCAAATTTGGCCTGACCAAATTGTTCGCTGAGAAGGGTAAAAGTATTAAACCGCTGTTCGGCGGGAGCGGCCAGCAGCTGTTCAACGAACAACAAATAATTAGGATCGGTGGCGGGCAATTGTGTAAAGTTAATAAAGTTACGGTTCAAATCAATACCGGCATGATCGCAGCGGCGATAATGTTGCATACCCCAAGGGTTGAGCGCATGAATACATAACAGTGCGCAGTTCGCCGGCAAGGTTATCGCGCCTTGCCCAATAGCTTGTAAAATAAATGTTTGTACAGCACTACCACAGTAACCTTCTACACCATGTGTGCCACTTATTAGCAGCAAAACGTTTTCGGCAGTTTCTGGACCGACCCAAAAGCTATCGCAGTGCAGCTCGTTGGTTAATGACCAGGTTTGCTCGGTAGTGGTAACACCAAGTGAATCTGCAGTGGTTAAAAATTGCTGGCGCGCATTAGCGTAGTTATGGAAAAAATAATTTTCACAATGATTGACGCTATGCTGAAGAAAAATTTCAACGGCCACTTTATTGTCCTCGCTGTTCCAAGCGACGCAGAAACTCTCCCATAATTTGCATGTAAAGCTCATCGCCTAGGTAAGCGTCTTCAACATTATGATCAAGGCTAGGGTTATCATTCACTTCTAGCACATAAGCCTTGCCATCAACTTCTTTTAAATCGACGCCATAAAGGCCATTGCCAACAACGGCCGCGGCACTTAAAGCGGCTTTTAATACTTGGCGTGGAACTTCAAAAGTCGGCAGTGCATCGAAGCCACCCGAGAAGTTGCGTGATGAACCATGATTATAAATTTGCCAATGATTGCGAGCCATGTAGTAGCGGCAAGCAAAAATGGCACGGCCATTAATAATTCCTATACGCCAGTCGTAGTCGGTGAACAGGTACTCTTGCACGAGTAACATTGCTGAGTCATTCAAAAGCTCGGTCGTGAGCTGTTCAAGTTCCGCTCTTGTCTTTGCTTTATAGACACCTTTCGAGAAAGATCCTTCGGGCATTTTAATCACCAGAGGATAGCCAAACGACTGTTCTAACTTGGTTAAAGTTTCGGGGTGGTTATCGAGTATGAATTCGGTTTTAAGACTTGGCACTTTTTGATAGTTATAGGCGTCATGCAAATACACTTTGTTGCAACAACGTAAAATTGAGTTAGTGTCGTCCATTACCACCAGACCTAACTCTTCTGCTCGATAAGCCAGTTGATAAGTAATGTGGTTAATCGCGGTGGTCTCGCGAATAAACAGGGCATCGAATTGATTGAGGTTTGCCAGCTCGTGGGCTTCCACCATGTGCACTGCGATCCCAAGTTTTGCTCCGGCTTTGACGAAACGATCCAGAGCGCCTTTGTTGCTTGGCGGAACGGCCTCACTTTTATTAATCAGCATGGCCAGATCCCAACGAAATTTTTTGGCATCTTTATGTTTTAGCCAGCGCGTGCCGGTGTTGCGCTGTAAAATGCTCAGCGCTTTAGACTGTTCGGCTTCGGTCAGTTGAGATAAAGCTAGGCGCTGCACCTGCACTCGAATACCTTTGGTTTCTGGAAGGAGTTCTACCTGTAACAGCGGAGCTGGCCAATCACGAAAGATCCGCGCGGCAATGGATGCATAGGCGCCCTCCAGTGGCGCACCCATACAGAGAATAAGCTTAACCGATTCAGTAGGAGCTGCTTCGTTCTTCAGCTGCTGATATTTAAGCCACAATACCGCGCCATCGGCACGTAGGGCGTTAATGGTTTTAACACTGGGAATGGCTAAGTGATGGCGCGCTTCTGCTAGCAAAGAACAGTAATAGCCTTGGCTTAAATAGCGACCGGTATCACAGAGGTTAATGATGCGAGTTTTTGGCTCCCCCAGTTTCGGGTAGTCACGTAAATAATCGGCAAAGCTAATCGCACCTTCAGGAGCCGCCGCGGTGTTGTTGTCATCGACAACAAACAATGTTTTGTACATTCAATATGTCCTTGGTTGAGGGGCTTTGGCGCATCAAGGACTGAAGGTTGCGGCACCCTCTAAACGGGTAATCGCTAGGATAGCCGACATGGCTAGGCGAGCACGCTATTTTAATTCAAGGTTTCAAGTTTCGCACGAAATATTTTTTGGGTTTAGAGGTTGGAAACGAGCATTAACCAACGCAGCTTTTCTCGGTTAGCTAGCGCTACCTGATACTAACAAACCTGCTTTATCAACAGCCAAGAAAATAATAATTATTGGTCGCTGCGACTGTAGCAGTCGTTAGCAGGTAAACAGTGCCAATGCTTACCCGCAATTATATTCTTAACCATTAACCCACAATAGCTTTTAACGCTTTGACGTGATCGGCAAAGGCTTTGCGACCTTGTTTGGTAAGGGTTAACCAAGTGCGCGGCCGGCCATTTTGTAAACGCTTTTCCGGGAATACATAGTCGGCATCTTCAAGCGCTTTGATGTGCTTAGAGAGAACCGAATCGCTAACGCCGAGTTGTTCTTTGAGAGTTGCAAACTCGACGGCTTCATTTGGAGCAAGCAAAGCACATATTTGTAATCGGTTAGGCGCATGAATCAGCGGATCAAACTTTCCAGAATCCATGATTAATTTCCTCGCTGCATCGGTACACCGTTAATGCTGTATTTGTGCATTAGATAGAGCACCAGCGTAAAATTGAATACTGCGGCGACATAAGGCACCCAAGTATACCCATTCCGATAGAGCTCAATTGAAATCATTAACAAGCAAGCTGAGACAAAGCTTCCGACAAAGCTAATCACTTT
>JABXHQ010000163.1 GCA_013373545.1 Gammaproteobacteria bacterium | reverse complement strand
TTGCAACTGTGTTAGAGGCATTTCGCGACGAATATCAAAGTTACAATGTAAGTAACACACGCCGCGATCGCAAAACTCAGCGTCGCTTTGATGAGTTCGCTAATGTTGTAAAAGACTCACGTGATCGTTTTAATCCACAACGAAAATATCGCTATTGGGACTTTGAATTTTTATTCCTGCGAATTGCATTTGACCGTCGTGGCGGTACCGATTTTTATATGCAGCGCGACTCCAATCGGCAAATGCGGTGGAATTGGACCTCAATGGATACGCATTCATTTTGGTGGGGCACCTGGGATTGGTGGGACGGCTGGGACGATGATGAGTTAATTCCACTCGGTTGGGGCGCAGCTCACGCTAAACACCGTAATATGCGCGGTGGCAACCGCTTCAATTATTACTGGGAGCAATCTGGCGACCGGCGTCAGAACCAATGGCACCATGATGGGAATTACGCACGAAGAGCTCGCACCGATCGAGCATGGGGTGATGCATGGCGTAACCGTCGTGCGGCTTGGGGGGTTTATCGACCCGCTCCATTTTCCGGTAATAACCGTCGTGATATCGAAAATAATCTCGCGAATGCTCAGGGGCTGCAAACATTTCATGATTTTCGTCATGATGATGCAACTGATAAAGGGCCTGACCTAGTGGTATTGATCACTAAAAATCGCAGTAATATTCGCACCATGCAAACGATAGACGATGGTGATAATAATATGACCCGAGCGGATCGATTTAAGATTGAATCTGAAGGACAAATGCCGGGCGATCGCTTGTTTGCTCTTTCAAAAGCTGAATCCTATTTTAGTCGACCACAAGAAGAAACTCGACGACGTAGCGACTGGCAGATCCGTTGGGGCCGAGGAGATGGTTTGCGTGAATATGGCAACCTATACAATCCATTTTGGCTAACGCGTCTAACTGACTTGTCAGCCAACGATAAGCGAATAGCTACGGTAACCTTGGGGATTCAATGATGATTATTTCAAATCGTAGTTCCGGTGCTGTGATGTCTGAATTTGTTATTGCTGCTGCGTTTATTCTAGTTCCGCTGTTTGTTTTACTACCGTTACTGGCTAAATATATTGAGACGCGTCAATACACTGAGCAAGCTGCGCGCTATGCAGCGTGGGAAAGAACCGCTTGGTACAAATCAGCGCCAAAATATGTTCGACAACAACACGGCAATCGATCAGCTGTTAAATCCGATCAGGAAATTGCGCTGGAAATACAAAATCGCGTGTTCAGTCGCAAGCAGGTCACCTTTTATGATCGACAGAAAACCACCGCGATCCGCGAGAAAACCAATTTAATGATGCAGTACTATCAACCCGGCGAACGCGAAGCAACCGATCTGTTAACACCGCAACGAACAGCAGGAAACAACGAATACTCAGTTAACCAAAACTCGGTGAATCAGCAGCAAGAAGGCATGTCGGCCAGTTTTGTGCGCGGCGTGACCAGAACTTTGAATCGTTTAGCTCCAGATTTTGAACTACGTATGGATGGCCAATATCAGTCGACTATAAATGCGAATTTTACCGAGATCGCTAAATGGCGTGACTATGGATTTACCGGGTTAACCATTTCAGGCACCAATACCTTACTCGCTGAAGGTTGGACCGGAGGAGGCCCGGGGTATGTACGTAATGCCGTGGGCGACCTAAATCCAATTGGTAGGGTTTTAGGGTTTATGGATAGCGTCGCAAGATTTATGGATCGAATTCCTGGCGACTTTGGTAGTGAATTTGGCGGCTTTGATATCGATAAGGTAACGATCGAGCCGGTACCTTGTAGTCGGCTAAGAACTGAACGAAGAAATCGTCAACCGAGAAACTGTCGACCCTATCGTTACTATAGGAATTAATTATGAACAAACTACTTTTAGTTGTATCCGCACTTGTGATCAGTGCCCATTGCCAAGCAAGCAAAATATTGTTTCCAGTACCGGATAGTTTTGAGTTAAATATTATTGCCGATCAACTCAATTTTAACGGTTTTGAATTACAACCCGTTGCTTTTAAAACCAGCGATAGTATTGAGGAGATTGAACAATATTATTTAAAGCAGTGGACGCGAGAGGGGATTAAGTATGCCGACATTCCCGGATGGCGCATCATTTCCCATTTAGAAGATGGCATGCTGTATACGGTGCAAATTGAGGTGGTTAAAGAAGGACTCAGACGTGAAGGTAGTGTTGGCTACCTTGGCATTTCGAATCTACCTTCAATTAAAAAGGATCCAGGTGAACTGGGTGATGGATTTCCTAAGTTAAGTAATACCATGGTGCTTAATGATATTAAGCAAAATGATCTTGGTCGCGAAGCGCGTACTTTATGGATGGTCAACGATCAGTCAATAACTCGCAATCTTAATCACATTGAAAATTGGTTTAGGAATCAAGGCTGGTTAACTCAAGCTAGCTTAGAGATGACCAAAGACGCTGCTGGTTTAATTATGAATAAAGATAATCAAAAGCTAGATCTCTCAATTCAAAGATTTGGTGCTAAAACTCACATTTTGGCGGTTCAATCGGAGTAAGTGATGAAAAAGAGTAAAGGTTATGGAATGGCGGAGTATTTGGTAGGCCTTGTCGCAATTTACATTATTTTATTTGAGCCGTGGCTACCACCCGCACAAAATCAGAATGACCGACGATCGGTTGCAGACGTATTGATAGAAGCCGTTAAACAGGAGCATGCAGCTTATTTAAGAGCGCAGGCTTTTAACGTGCTGTAGAGAAATAAAGGAGTAGTAAAGTGAGCATAGCTAAAGCCGGACGTTCATGGGGATTATTAATTTTTTCCTTAGCCATCGCAGGTGTCGCATTTTGGTTAAGTAAAAGTTATTTATCGTCGCAAGAGAACAAAATGCGCCAACAGTTATTAGAGCAGCAGGGCTCTTATGCCAATATAGTCGTGGCGACTAAAGAGATGGTTCCCGGCGATATTATTAGTTTGGAAAATATGGCTATTGCGCAAGTGCCTGTTAATAACCTATCAGCAAGTGCTGTGCCTCCCGAGCAGTTTGCTAGTTTTGAAGGCCAGGTTGTACGTAATTATATGAGTGCTGGTGAACCGTTGCTCAATCATTTTGTCGCAGGAATTGGAATCGAACGCTTTTCTGATTTACTAGATAAAGGCGAGCGAGCCGTCACAATCGAAATCGATGACATTAATTCGGTATCGGGAATGCTTTTACCGGGTGATTTTGTTGACATTATGATGCTGTTAGAAGAAGACGCGACTTCCCCTGACTTAATGGTTCAAGAGAATAAGAACCTAAAGCCGCTACTACAAAAAGTTCGTATCCTAGCGGTTGATGCTTTGTCTTTGGTTTCAAAAGACCAAGACTTTATTGCTCAGCATTCAGGATTCGACGATTCAATGCAGTATTCGAGTGTAACTGTCGGTGTTGGTTTTGATGACGCCGCAAAATTGATACTGGCACGTGATATTGGTGATCTCGTATTTATGCTGCGTAACAAAACTGATAGTGAACAGCTAAAGTCTGATTTATTAACGCGAGAAGACTTATTGCATCAAAATAACTCGAACTCTAAAAGTTATAAGTTTTATTCATCAACTCAACCTGGTGGTAGCTCAAAAATTGTATCGAGCGTAAAGTTTATTGACTCACAGCGAGCGGTTAAAAGCCAACGAATTATAAAGGAATTGAAAGCGAATAAAGACGAGCAAGTCTCGACTCGTTAATCAAGGTAGATTGATTTTTTTGGGGATAAAAAATGAACATTAGAAAACTAGCACTTGCAGTGTTGCTGCTAAGTTTTGCATTCAATGCTTATGCATCGATAAAAACACTACGTATGCACGTGGGCGCAGTAAAGACATTGTCCGTTGGCGAGGTTATTCGTGTCGCCGTGGGGCAAGAACAGATTCTAGGCACTAGCATTCTTGAGAATGGCGAGCTTTTGTTGATACCAAAGGCACCCGGAAATACTGATTTACATGTATGGAAGCGTGGAGAGCGTAAATTAACCTATCGAGTAACCGTAACGGCGGCGAATATGTCGACGCAATTACGTACTATTAAAAGCGTACTCTCGAGTTTTAATAATGTCAGTGTGCGCGAGCTTAATGGTCTGATCATCCTTGAAGGTAAAATTCCTCCGCGCAAACAAGATCTTTATGACCAAGTTATTGCGGCATTTCCCGGTATTATTTCATTGGTAGAGCCGGAGGAAGTAGTAATTAAGGATATGATTAAGTTTCAAGTTCAAGTTTTAGAAGTCAACAAAAACTACACTAAACAACTTGGAATTAACTGGGATAAGACCATCGATGGGCCAGCGATTGCGCACGTCGATAACTTCAACCCTAATGGTGTGTTTGTGTTAGGTAGAGAAGGCAATCCATTTGAAGAACTCTATGAAGATGGCATTCTCAATGCAACCTCGTCAAGAGGTCTAACCTACACTGGCATTATGACCACGATGAACTCAATGATTAACCTTCTGCGAGAAGACGGAGTCGTCAGAACCTTAGCAGAACCTTCTTTGAGTACACGCAGTGGTGAAGTGGCTTCTTTTCATTCTGGTGGCGAGTATCCGATAGCAATTCTTAATGAGTTTGGTCAACCGGTGGTGCAAATGCAAGATTACGGAGTCATTCTCGATATTGAGCCACTATCTGATGAGAACGGAAATATTGTTTCTAAGATCTCTGCCGAACTCAGTACCATTGACTTCTCTACTATTGTGAATGATGTGCCGGGGATCCTAAAACGTAATACTGAGTCGGTGGTCAATATGAAAAGCGGTGAGACCATTGCTATTTCGGGACTATTACAATCGAGCGACAGTAAAGCGATTGAGCGCTTGCCAATCCTTGGTGAGATCCCAATTCTGGGAGAGTTATTTACCTCACGAAACTTTGTTGAGAATCGTAGCGAACTGATTATTTTGGTTACCCCGACCATCGTTAAACCTAATGCTGAGATCCCTGAGAAATTATTGCGTCATATGGAGAGTTTGCGCGAGCTTCAGAAAACTAACCCAATTGAAGATGAGTTATTGGAATAATCACTATGTTTCAGGTCAATGTAAAAACCAATAAAGGAACCAAGGTAGCCGATTTAGTATGCTCGGCGGAAACCTGTAGTATCGGCAAAGATCCTAATTGCTTTGTCGTTTTACATGGTTGGAAGGTCGCCAAGGAGCATGCGCAAATTTATTGGAATAGTAATGGAATATACGTAAAAGATTTGGGCAGCAAAATAGGCGTGCAAGTAAACGGCAACACAGTTGCTGATTACGGTCCCTTGTCAGAAGATGATGAAATTTCGATTCATGCTTATCGGATAAAAGTTAAAGGAGCGCGCAATAAGAAAACCAATGCAGAGACTTTGTCGGAGTTGACGGCAGCCAAATCCGGAGCAAAGCCAGCGGGTAAAGATTCAAATAAAAAAGAAGAGAGTGCTGCAGAAGTCGCCTCTAGCGCAGCTGAGCTGGAACCACAAGCTGGTCCAGAAGAGTCAGTGGAAAAAGATCTAACGGTTGAGAATAATGAAGTACGTGAGTGGCGCGGTAAGATTCATGCGGAACTGTTAAAGCAAATGGATCTAAGGCGTATTAATGTAAATGAAATGTCTGATAATGAGCTCTGGGAGTTAACTGCAAAGCTCATCGCGAATATTGTCGATGAAGTGATTCAACTGCCAGACTCAATTGATAAGGATGCTATTTCTAAGCAAGTATTGGATGAGGCTGTCGGTCTTGGTCCTTTGGAAGAACTGATAGCAATGGAAGATGTCAGCGAGATTATGGTAAATGCTGCTGACGAAATTTTCTATGAGCAATCGGGGAATCTTTATAAGTCGAGTGTTACTTTTACTGATGATCGTGCAGTGTTGTCTGCCATTGAACGTATCGTTACGCCACTTGGCCGTAGAATTGATGAGAGTTCACCGGCGGTTGATGCTCGTTTGAAAGATGGTTCGCGGGTGAATGCTGTTATTCCACCGATTGCGCTTAAAGGCCCTTGTATTACCATTCGTAAATTTATGAAAGAGCGTTTGAGAGCGCAGCATCTAGTAGGGTTTGGATCAATCAGTGCGGAAATGGTCGATTTCCTTGAGATGACGGTTAAGAATAAACAAAACGTGGTGATTTCTGGAGGTACGGGATCCGGTAAAACAACACTATTGAATGTACTATCCAACTTTATTCCTGACGACGAACGGATCATCACCGTTGAAGATGCTGCTGAGCTAAAGCTATATCAAGCCAATCTTATTTCGCTTGAAGCGCGTCCTCCTAACCAGGAAGGCAAAGGTGCCGTACCGATTCGTGAGTTAGTGAAAAACTGTTTACGGATGCGACCGGACCGAATCGTAGTCGGTGAGTGTCGTGGTGGTGAATCATTGGATATGTTGCAGGCCATGAACACGGGCCATGATGGTTCCTTAACTACTGCGCATGCTAATAGCCCGAGAGATTGTATTTCGCGTCTAGAAGTAATGGTTATGATGGCGGGGATGGATCTGCCAATTATTGCGATTCGTGAGCAAATTGCGTCTGCGGTTAATATTATTGTACAGCAAACCCGATTTGCTTGTGGTACTCGAAAAGTGACCAGCATTGCTGAAGTCTCTGGAGTGGAAGGTAGTCGTGTTCAACTTGGCGAGATTTTTAAGTTCGAACAAACTGGTTTTGATGACAAAGGAAAAGTTAAAGGCAAGTTTGTGTCGACTGGAATTGTCCCTCAATTCTATGAGAATCTAGCTAAACGCGGAATTGATGTCGATATGGATATTTTTTCCGTAGGAAGAGAAATGTCATGAGCATAACAGTAGTTGTCGCGGTCCTGATTGCTTTTCTCGCTGCGCTCGGAGCTTATAAAGGATTGGTGTTCTTTTTAAAGGCAGGTTCATCCTATCAGGAGAAATTTACTTCACAAGCGCAAGTGCGCTTAGCTGATTTATTCCTGTTTATAGAGCCTAGCAAAATATTCGTATTTAATATCATATTAATTATCATCGCATTCTTGCTCACCTATATAATGACCGGTCTATTAATTCCGGCCGTCTTAGTTGCAGTGCTTGCAGGCTTTTTTCCGACACTATTATATAAATTCTTACGCAAGCGGCGGCATAAAATATTTATTATGCAGCTGCCCGATATGTTACAAGCATCTGCGACCGCGATGAAGGCGGGTTCCAGTCTTAATCAAGCCATTGAGTCTGTGGTAAATGAAGAGTCCGGGCCTATTTCACAGGAGTTTGACTTATTCTTGCGAGAACTTCGGGTTGGCGTCGATTTTAATCAAGCGCTAAACAATATTTACGATCGGGTTCCACTGCAAGATTTAAAGTTGGTTGTTTCGGGCATGCAAATTTCACGCGACATCGGTGGCAACCTTGCAGATACTCTTGAACGGTTAGCTGATACGCTACGTAGAAAAATAGAAATGGAAGGTAAAATCGATGCGCTGACTGCTCAGGGTCGCGCGCAAGGTTATGTAATGACTGGTTTGCCGATCTTACTGGGCTTTGTATTGTTCCAAATGGAACCAGAGCACATGTCTAAGCTTTGGACTCAATGGTATGGATGGATTGTGATTGCGCTGGTGATCATTATGGAAGCCATTGGTTATTTCTTTATTAGAAAAATAGTGAACATCGATGTCTAGTGATCAACTCAAACTTTTAATTGGACTTGCCATCGCTATAGCGGCGATGTTGTTTGCCTATTCAATCCGAAAAATTAAAGATGATATTCCGGTTGATGAACGAGAATATATGGACCCGTTACCATTTCTAATGCGGTTGGTATGGCCATTAGTACAACTTCTGGCGATGCATATTGGTGAGCGGTTGAGTGTTGAATACATTGAGAAGAGTAAAGTAAAGCTACAGCGCTCTGGGCTTGGCTATTTGATGAATCCGCAACAATATTTTGGCGTGCAAATCATTTCGGCGTTAGTTTTTGGCTTAGTGGGTTATTGGATGTTTACAACACTTGATAAACCGCCTGGTGCTGTGCCGTTTATGTTGGCTGCGCTGGGGTTCTTTTTTCCTGAGTTAAACCTTAATGATCGTAGGAAAAAGCGTGAACATGAAATTATCCGCATGCTTCCGGTTTTTCTCGATTTTATTACTATGGCAGTACAGGCCGGCATGAATCTTAATGGTGCGTTAATGCAAGCGGTCGACAAAGGACCTCAAGGTGCCTTGAATATTGAGTTCCAAAAAGTACTTCGTGATATCAAAGCGGGGGTTGGAAAGATCTCAGCATTAAGAAATATGGCTGAGCGATTAGATATTAAAGAAATAAATAACTTAGTCTCGGCATTAGCGCAAGCAGAAAAGTCTGGCGCCTCGGTGGGTGAAACTTTACGCATCCAAGCTGATCAGCGTCGTGTTGAGCGCTTTCAAAAGGCTGAGAAGCTTGCCATGCAAGCGCCGGTTAAGTTAGTTGGACCATTGGTACTGTTTATTTTTCCGACGACATTTTTAATATTATTCTTCCCAATCGCTGTACAGATGGTTGATGTTCTGAAGTAGCTTATGATGATGCTAAAAGACTCAACAGGAAAAACGCTTGCTTGCTCAATTGCAGTTGCCGATAGCTTCTGGAAACGAGCAAAAGGTTTATTAGGACGCAAAAGCGTCGAGCTCGATGAAGGCTTGTTATTAGTTAATTGTTCATCGGTGCATATGATAGGAATGAGAACCCCCTTAGATGTTTTGTTTTTAGACGAAAATTACTCAGTGTTGTCTTTGCGTGAGCGATTATCTCCGTTTAAGACAGCAAGTCATAAGTCGGCAAAACACACTTTGGAATTAGCAGCAGGTGCTGCACATAAGTATGGTATTAACGTTGGAGACCGAATTCGGTTAGAAGTAATATGAAAAACTTAACTTTAATTGCATTGGTTATCTTATTAACCGGTTGTGCAGCGACTAAAACTCAAACCGTGAATCTAACTGAGCTCAGCGCAGTAGAAAAAATGAAAATGGCCAACGAAGCTTATGAAGAAGCTAACCTGGCGAAAGCAGAAACATTATTGTATCAAATCACTCAGCAGCACCCGACTCTAGTTGAAGCCTGGTTGAAGTTAGGTAATACCTATGTGCGCCAAGGGCGTTACAAGGCGGCTGTCCGCTGCTTTGATGAGGTATTGAAGCTTGACAAAGAAGATGGACGTGCTTGGTATAACTTAGCATTAACTCGAGTGAAGCAAGCTATAGAAATTTTGGAAACGGCTGAACGCGTAGTGCCAATCGACTCTGAACACCAATTGTATTTCTTAGAGTTGCATAGTCGCTTAGAGCAAAAACTTAGCCGGCAATAATATTAAGGAGCGAATAATGCGAAGCGCTAAAGGTCAATCAATCACTGAATTTATTATTTTGCTACCAATATTCTTTATTATTCTTTTTGGAATATTTGAAGCGACTTATATTTATCGTGCGAAAGTGACCTTTAATAATGCGACTTTTGAGGCGGCTCGCTCGGGTGCGATTCACCACGCGCGAATAACTGAAATGCGAGCGGCTTTAAGAAGAGGGATGTTGCCATTATATACCCGTGGTCAAGCCGACAATCGTGGTGTTGCTCGAGCTCGAGTTCGTGTTGAGGCCGCTGAACGGTTAATTAACGCTGGGCGACGTTCAGTCGAAATAATTAATCCGACGCGCGAAATGTTTCAGCGCTTTTCGGTCACCCGTTATATTGAGTTCGATGGGGACCGCAATGGAGCGGTACGACGCTCATTCTTACCTAATGATCATTTGATTACTCGGTCAACTCGTGCTGAGCGAGTGCCAACAGTAGTGCTCGATAATAATGGAAATCCGCGTACCCAAGATGAGAATGTGTCGATTCAAGATGCCAACTTACTAAAAATTAAAACTCATTGGTGTTACGAATTGAAGGTACCGATTCTTCGCGATTTAGTCTCATGTGTTTTGAATCAAACTTGTCTTGGTATATTACCAAGGCCAAGCCGAGAACAGCTTGCCTGTAGTGCAATGGGCGCTGCTAATGGAAGTAGTTATATTGCACTTTCATCACAAGCAGTGGTGCGAATGCAATCGCCCGTTGAAAGATGGTTTTAAAGGAGTTAAAAAATGTTAAGTCGTTTTGTTTTAGTGTTGGCCATGTGTATTTGTCTGTTAAGCAATGTGCGCGCAGAGCAGCAGTTGCTTCATGTTGGGTTAAAGCCTGATTTATTCCGACAATGGCATCGAGTAGCGGATAACTACTTTTTTATTACTGGGCCAATTCAATACATCGAAGAAGATACGGAGCTTTTTACCAAAGGCTTTCGAGTGACCTCGTCGCAAGAAGTTTATGGTGAGCTTAAACGGGAAATTTATGACTATCCAACAAATCAAAGCGCATCTAATATTTATCAACAAGTACGACGTAGTTTAAAGGCTCAGGGCTATCAAGAATTATTTACTTGTTCTTTGCTAACATGCGGTGAAGTGGATGGCTGGCGCTTATATTTGA
This sequence comes from Gammaproteobacteria bacterium, assembly GCA_013373545.1. Lineage (GTDB taxonomy): Bacteria > Pseudomonadota > Gammaproteobacteria > Enterobacterales > Kangiellaceae > Pleionea. The sequence goes on along the minus strand of JABXHQ010000163.1, from coordinate 18,369 downwards.
GTGATCTAGTGGGAGATCATATTGATTTTCAATACTACATAGCGGCGAAGAAAGATGTGGAAGGTGACAAGAAGACAAATTTTGTGGCTTTCTATGTTAATGAAATTGATGGCCAAGCACGATCGTTAGTCGATATAGTTTCTAAGTCATGGACAGATAAGTTTGATGTTTTAGTCGACGCCAAAGAAGTTAACCGATTATTAGAAAAAGATGGTCGGGTAAGTTTAGGTTCAGTTTTATTTGATTTAAATTCAAGCGCAATTAATGACGAGCATACTGAGTTGCTTAAGCGAATTAGCGCGTTTCTAAAAGATAATCAAAATAGCAAGTTTGCTATTGTTGGGCATACCGATATTTCGGGTTCACTTGCTTACAATCAACAACTGGCGGTGCAGCGAGCTGAAGCGGTACGCAAGGTATTGGTTAGCAAGTTTGGAGTAAAAAAAGAACAGTTGCAAACTGCCAGCGCTGGTGCAATAGCTCCAGTGGTTTCTAATACCGATGAAACGGGGCGTGCTCAGAATCGTCGTGTTGAAATTATCCAGTTGAAGTAGTAGGGAATTAAAGTGATAGGGACATTAATGAATAAACGAAAGTTACAATTACCTTTGCTATATGGGGTTTTTATTCTTTCGGGATTTTGTGGATTAATTTACGAGTCGATTTGGGCTAGCTATTTAAAGCTTTTTCTAGGGCATGCGATTTACGGTCAAGTCACTGTGTTAATCGTATTTATTGGCGGTATGTCGATCGGTGCTTGGGTAACCGGTAAGTTTGCTCGCAAGATAAAAAATCCATTAATGATTTATGCTTTGGTAGAAGTTATAGTCGGAATTATATCGCTTTATTTTCACGAAATTTATCAAGCCATAACTGCTTTTGCTTACACCGATGTATTGCCTGCGGCGTGTAGCAGTCAGATGGTGTGTAGTTCCCAAATAGTCATTGGTGCGTTGCTAATTCTGCCGCAGTCCATTTTATTGGGGACAACTTTCCCGCTGATGTCGTCAGGTGCGATGAAGATATCGGGGAACGAATCAGGTAAAGTAGTTTCGATGTTGTATTTTAGTAACTCGCTGGGCGCTGTTTTTGGCGTATTAGTGAGCAGCTTTGTCTTGATCCCATTAATTGGGCTTCCTGGTTCTTTGCTAACGGCAGGGGTCGGTAATCTAGCGGTTGCGGCTATTGTTTATTGGATCGCTAAAGTCTCAATTTTAAAAACAGAAGAAACTGACAAGGCTACGACGGCACAGCCACTGTCGGCAGCAACAGGACGCTTTTTATTTCTGTTGGCCGGGATAACTGGTTTGGCTAGCTTTATTTATGAAATTGCCTGGATCCGCATGCTGAGTTTAGTAACCGGAGCCTCTACCCATTCATTTGAATTGATGCTGTCTAGTTTTATTCTTGGCTTATCGTTAGGTGGATTTTGGATAAAACGTAAGATTGATAACTTGCAAAATCCGTTACGCTTTTTAGCGAAAGTTCAAATCATTATGGGCGTATTGGCTGTTTTAACCTTGCCGGTTTACTTGTGGACATTTGAAATTACGCAATCGTTTTTGAACACGGTTGCCTACACTAACTCCGGTTATGTTTTGTATACCTTTTTTAGTAAGTTTATGTACTTATTGGTAATGTTCCCGGCGACTTTTATGGCCGGTATGACGTTACCTTTGGTCACATTTATCTTGATGAAGTCACACTATGGGCATAAAGCTATCGGTTTTACCTATTCGGTTAATTCGATTGGCTCGATAATGGGGGTGTTGCTAGCGGTATTTGTGTTAATGCCGAGCCTTGGACTGAAGAACACTATTTTTGTTGCAGCGGGCTTAGATATTCTATTAGGTGTCGGTTTATTATTATGGTTCGCTGGCAATCGATTCGGTTGGCGCCGTTTTGCAGCTCCGGCAGTTGCGTGTAGTGTGTTAGTGGTTGCTTTATTAACGATTAATTTCGATCAACGGACTCTCGCCTCCGGTGTATATCGACTTGGTAAATCAAGTCTCGGCGATGATTTTGCGCTCGAAGATCATATTGATGGACGCACTTCTACGGTTCACGTTATTCGTAGTTCAAATGGGTTAGTTGGAATTTTAACCAATGGCAAAAGTGACGGCTCTCTCAACGTTCAACGTTCGGAACAGCAAATTGGTGATGAAGAAACCATGACTTTAACCAGTGCTATTCCCTTGGCCTATCGTCCCGATGCTAAAACGGTCGCGCAAATTGGCTTTGGTACTGGAATGGGCAGCGAGACTTTGCTTTCTTCAACTAACTTAGAAGAGCTTCATACCATTGAAATAGAACCGGCTATGTTTGAAGCTGCGAAACATTTTTGGCCGGTAAATAAAACCGCCTATACCGATCCGCGCCATCAAATGATTTTTGATGATGCAAAATCCTATTTCGCAAAAAATAAGCGTCAATTTGATATTATTATTGCTGAGCCTTCCAACCCATGGGTTAGCGGCGTTGCCAGTTTGTTTACTCAAGAGTTTTACGGGCAAGTTCATCAATATGTCGCCGACGGTGGTGTATTCACTCAATGGGTTCAACTTTACGAAATAAACCCCGCTTTAGTGGCGACTATTGTGAATGCGTTAAAGCAGCATTTCCCTCGTTTTCATATCTACATTACGTCAAATGTCGATATGATTATTGTTGCCTTTAAAGATGGTGAGGAGTTACCAGTATCGGATGCTATGTTCGAGATGCCTAAGTTAAAGGCATTGCTCAACCACGTTGGGGTGTATGGCAAAAATGACTTAATTGCGCGACGTATTGCCACTCATGAAACGGTGATCCCGTTGCTAGAGAGCTACACTGAAGTTGCCAACAGTGACTTTTACCCGGTACTGGATACCAATGCCGCTAAGGCACGTTTTCGCCGCGACGCCGGCAGTAATATGTTACAGCTTTCCAACCGCGCATTTTTATTTTCGCGCACTATTGATGGACTCGGAAATCAAGTGCCCTCGGATAACGCGATTGAGCGCGGTATGAATCGGTTCACCAATGCGATAGGTAACACCATTAAAGCTTATCAACTAGTGGTAGAGGGCAGTGTTGGTGAATTCGCACAGGCAAAGCCTAAAGCTTACGACTGGTGGATTGCAGCGAAGATTTTCCGCGAGGGACTAATTGAGTGCCAGTTATCGATTGCGGAAGTGTCAGTGGTTTTACCGGAGCTGGTTATCTTAGGCCAAGATTTTTACAAATACCTACCGCAAGCTTTAAATGAACGAGTTTGGATGGAAGTTCAAGCGGCTGGGTGTAGCGAGCAAATGTCTCCAGAAATTGCTGCTTATACACGTTTGTTTAATGGTATGGCACTCGATAGTCCAAGTATGATTACTGAGCATGCGCAACAGCTATTGGCGCGCAATAACGTCACACCATTAGAGCAGAATCTGTTGTACCAAGCGTTAATGTACGGTTATTACCGCCAGGGCAAAGCGAATGAAGGTTTGGCGCTAGCTGAACAGGTGGAACAACAAAAATGGGCCGCTGAGCCTCCGATTTGGTTGCGTTATTTCCAACAAGCCTTTGCCACGCAAGAGCCGTTAAAATTGGCGCGTTCAAATTAATCGCCGCGGCACTGCCGGTTAACAGTCAGTGCCGATAGTTCGGGAAAAGTACTCGAAAAATCGCGAAAACTTGCTTAAAATGGCGCCAAATTTACCTTTGGTGCCGATTATGACCTCCACTTCTCATTCTGCGCCAGTGATAACCATTGATGGACCTTCCGGAGCAGGGAAGGGGACAATTGCTTATCGCTTGGCACAACATTTTGGCTGGCCGCTACTCGATAGTGGCGCGATCTATCGCGTGCTTGGGTTGGCGGCGGAACGCGCCGGTTTGTCGCCTGCCGATGTTGCGCCATTAGTTGAGTTGGCGACCCACCTGCCTTTAACGTTCGTGGCCGACGACACTAGCGGCGAAGTGGTTGCTAACTTAGATGGGCAGCCAGTTGGCGATTTGATCCGCACTGATGAAGCCGGCGCGCGTGCCAGTCAATATGCATCCATCCCTGAAGTTAGAGCCGCACTGTTGCAACGTCAACGAGACTTTCAAGCGGCGCCTGGACTAGTAGCTGATGGTCGCGATATGGGGACAATTGTCTTTCCCCAAGCCGAAGTGAAAATTTTCCTAACCGCTAGCGCTGAAACCCGCGCCAATAGGCGCTTTAAGCAGTTGAAAGAGAAAGGAATAAGTGCTAGTCTATGCGCCCTTCTGGAAAGTATAAAAGCACGCGATGAGCGTGATCGCACTCGTTCTGTGGCACCTTTGGTACCCGCGGAGGGTGCTTTTGTCGTGGATAGTTCAGAGCTATCTATCGATGAAGTATTTTCCCAAGTACTTGAATTTGCAAATAAAAACTTGTCTGCTTTGCAGGCGAAGTGAGTGCAAAAGCGGACCTTGCGAGAGGTCAGAAATTATTCTTGCCGCACGGATGATGGTGAGGTTTTTAATAGACCCGGTTATTCAGGATAAGAACAACTGGACGAAATACAGTCACGAATTTGTGGCTAAACAATCTAGGAATCTGGTAATGAGCGAAAATTTCGCAGAACTATTTGAACAAAGCCTTCAAGAAGTCGAGATGCGTCCAGGCGCAATCATCACGGGAACCGTTGTTGCTATCGATAGCGAAATGGTTACTGTTAACGCAGGTCTTAAGTCGGAAGGTGTTATTCCGCGTGACCAATTTACTAACGCTTCAGGTGAACTTGAAGTTGCAGTAGGTGACACTGTTGAAGTGGCGTTAGACGCAATTGAAGATGGATTTGGTGAAACCCGCCTATCTCGTGAGCGTGCTAAGCGCTTTGAAACGTGGAAAGAGCTTGAGAAAGCCCACGAAGCTGGCGAGAAAGTTTATGGTGTTATCACCGGTAAGGTTAAAGGTGGATTTACAGTTGAAATCAACAAAATCCGTGCATTCTTACCAGGTTCATTGGTTGATGTTCGTCCTTTACGTGACACTGCACACCTTGAGAACAAAGAACTTGAGTTCAAAGTTATCAAGCTGGATCAAAAGCGTAACAACGTAGTCGTTTCTCGTCGTAGCGTTATCGAAGACGAAAACAGTGCAGAGCGCGATGAATTATTAGCTAAGTTGACTGAAGGCGCTGAAGCTAAAGGTATCGTTAAGAACCTTACTGATTACGGTGCATTCGTTGATTTAGGCGGTGTTGACGGTCTTCTTCATATCACTGATATGAGTTGGAAGCGTGTTAAGCATCCTTCTGAAATCGTACAAGTTGGCGATGAAATCAACGTTAAAGTATTAAAGTTCGACAAAGACAAGCAACGTGTATCACTGGGTCTTAAGCAATTAGGCGAAGATCCTTGGGTAGATATCGCACGTCGTTACCCTGAAGGTGCGCGCATCTTCGGTCGTGTAACTAACTTAACTGACTACGGCTGTTTTGTTGAAATCGAAGAAGGCGTTGAAGGTCTTGTTCACGTTTCAGAAATGGATTGGACTAACAAAAACATTCACCCATCTAAAGTTGTTCAGATCGGTGATGAAGTTGAAGTTATGGTTCTTGACATTGATGAAGAGCGTCGTCGTATTTCTTTGGGTATCAAGCAGTGCACAATGAACCCATGGGAAGAATTCGCTTCTTCTTTCAACAAAGGCGACAAAATCTCTGGCGCAATCGAGTCTATCACTGACTTTGGTGTGTTCATTGGTCTTGACGGCGGTATCGATGGTCTTGTTCACCTATCAGACCTATCTTGGGACGAAACTGGTGAAGAAGCCGTTCGTCAATACAAGAAAGGCGATATGCTAGAAACTGTTGTATTGTCTATCGATGCTGAGCGTGAGCGTATTTCTCTAGGTGTTAAACAACTAGAAGAAGATCCGTTCCTAGCGTTCGTTGCTGAAAACGACAAAGGCACTATCGTTAACGGTACTGTTTCTGAAGTTGATGCGAAAGGTGCAGTAGTTGTTCTTGCTGAAGGCGTTGAAGCTACTTTGAAAGTATCTGAAATCAGCCGTGAGCGTGTTGAAGATGCAACAACTGCATTGAAAGAAGGCGACAAAGTAGAAGCAGCGATCATTAATGTTGATCGTAAAGCTCGTACTATTGCTCTTTCTATCAAGCAAAAAGATGCAACTGAAGAAAAAGCAGCGTTGAAATCTCATTCTGAGAAGCAACAAGCTGAAGCTAATGGTCCAACCACTATCGGTGATTTGATCAAAGCGCAACTAGAAAACCAAAACTAAGTTTTTAATTTTTAGTTGTTATAAAAAAGCGGGCTTTAGCCCGCTTTTTTTTTGATCTTATTTACTGGAATTTATTGACAGGAAAACTATACACAGAACATGTGGATAACCATGGGTATAGACTCAGTGTATTTTTTCTAGCGTAGTGAGTTGAGTAATTTCTCGGTATCTTCTTCGTTCCAATCTTCTTTTTCTAATAGCTCTTTTAGGGCTTCACTTTTCTGAGCGTTATGAAGATTTTTTTGGAATTTTGCGTAATGAAAGTCTTTAATTAGGCGTTCGTCGCTTTTTGAGCGGTAAATTTTGCTGCTAGGTGTGGCTTCTTCTCTGTTCTGGTTGAGAGAGTCGATCTTTTTATAAGTATTAAGGAACTGTTTTTTGTTCATTGCTTGTTCTCTTATTCAACTTCAATTCGAAGTATTTCAAAGTGATCAATTCTTGCGCACCACTTTATATTGAGGTCCCAAAGCGTTATTCCGTGCTCTCTATCCGTCTGTTCTGAAAGGTAGGATGGTCTAGGATCTTGCTCTATGATTTGTTTAATTAAAGTGGTTATTTTTCTTTTGTGCAAACTTTCATAGTCTTCACATTGTGCTTTTGCTAGTTCTGAAAAGATAACTGGCTTTATTTGAGAGGTTGCTTGTGAAGGAGCAAAGCCTCCTTTTGCATCTTCAATATTGTCTGCATAGGGGAGGTAGGGCTTTATATCAAGAACAGGTGTGCCATCCAGTAAATCGGCACCATGTAGGTCAATAAAGGTTTTTTTTCCTTCCTGATAGATGTTGCCAATTTTTACAACAGATAAGCCGATAGGGTTGGGTCTATGGGTTGCTCTTGTTGCGAATACGCCAAGTTTTTTCTTGCCGCCTAAGCGGGGAGGGCGAATTTTGGCTTTCCAATTCTCTGTCATGCAGGCATGGAAAATAAATTGAATCCAAATGTGAGAAAAGCCATCGAGTCCGTCTAATATATCTAACCGACTATAAGGTGGGACAAGTTCTATACGTGCTGTTGCTTCTGACACTAAGCCGGGTTGTCTTGGTATGCCAAATTTTTCCTTGTAACAAGAATGCACTATACCAATAGTGGATAGGGTAAAAGATTGAAGAGGCGGCAACGGAAGTTCCTTTCTTAAAATTCTGCACTAAATGAATAAAACTATTGTGATAGTATACTGTCTAGATGGGTTAGATCGCGATTTATTTAGTGGTCTGCTGTTTGTAATTTTTACCTTTATTAGAGATTAAAAATGTCTTTAGAATTTTATATGAATCAGATAGGTCAGCAAGCTAGGGCGGCTTCTCGCCTTCTTGCTAAAGCATCCACAAAGCAAAAAAATATGGCTCTGTTTGCTATGGCAGACGCTTTGGAAAGTGCTCGACCTCGATTGATAACGGAAAATGCTAAAGACATGGATAACGGCCGTGCTAAGGGGCTGGATTCGGCTTTGTTAGATCGTTTGTTGCTGGATGATAAGCGGATTGACGGCATGATTGAGGGGCTTAAGCAAGTTGCTTCTTTGCCGGATCCTATTGGTGAAATATCAGATATGGTGTATTTGCCATCAGGGATTCAGCGTGGTCAGATGCGTGTTCCTTTAGGTGTGATTGGCATTATTTATGAGTCTCGACCCAATGTGACCATTGATGCCGCAAGCTTATGTTTGAAGTCTGGCAATGCAACCATTTTACGTGGTGGTTCTGAGGCCTTTTATTCTAACCAAGCTATTGCAGAAGCCGTTACACAAGGCCTTGTGGCTGCTGGGTTGCCTGAGTATGCGGTGCAAGTAGTTAATACCACAGACCGTGAGGCGGTTGGGATGCTGATCACAATGCCTGAATTTGTGGATGTTATTGTCCCTCGAGGTGGTAAAGGTTTGATCGAGCGTATTAGTAAAGATGCTCGTGTACCGGTGATTAAGCACTTAGATGGTAACTGCCATGTTTATATTGATGATGAAGCGGATTTAGAAAAAGCATTTGCTATTGCGATGAATGCCAAAACGCGTCGATACGGTGTGTGTAATGCCATGGAGTCATTGTTAGTGCATGAAGCCGCGGCTGAAAGCATTTTGCCAAAGTTAGCCTCAGCCTTACAGGAGAAAGGGGTTGTCTTAGTGGGGTGTGACCAGACTCGCACAATCCTTTCTGCGATTGATTCGGCTACAGAAGAGGATTGGTATACGGAATATTTAGCGCCTAAGTTGTCCATTAAAATAGTCGCCGATATGGACGAGGCTATTGTGCACATCAATAAATATGGTTCTCATCATACTGACGCTATTGTTTCGCAGAACTATTCGAAAACGCGTGCTTTTATGACAGAGGTGGACTCCTCATCGGTTATGGTGAATGCTTCAACGTCTTTTGCTGATGGCTTTGAATATGGTTTTGGTGCTGAAATTGGTATTTCTACCGATAAAATTCATGCAAGAGGCCCTGTTGGTTTATTAGGGCTAACAAGTCAGAAATACGTTGTGCTTGGTGATGGCCATACTCGTGACAACTAAAGTTAACAATGATGTGAAAGCTTCTGGGTTGGCCATTATGGGGGGGACATTTGACCCTGTTCATAATGGTCATTTAAGAACGGCTGTTGAGATATTAGACCGATATCATTATTCAACGCTGAAACTAATTCCTTGCTTTCAGCCTGTACATAAAAATAGACCAAGCGTTTTACCTCAACAACGTCTTGATATGGTTAGACTTGCGATATCAGGAGACGCTCGATTAAGTGTCGATTCTCGTGAGATTGATAGGAAAGGCCCAAGCTATAGTATTGACACATTACGGAATCTTCGCTCGGAAATTGGACCTGATGAACCGCTTATTATGGTGTTGGGTATGGACAGTTTTTTGTCACTTCCAACTTGGCATAATTGGCAGCAGATAATCCAGTACGCTCATTTGTTGGTGGTGTCTCGGCCTGGCTGGGAGCCTGATTTAATCTCTGAATTGAGTGGCTTTTGCGAAAACTATCGTGCCGCCTCGTCGCATGAGTTACAATGCGCGCCCTCAGGGCGGGTCTGGTTCGAGACTCTTACCCCTTTGGGGATTTCCTCTAGCATGATTAGATCACTGGCTCGTAAAAACGAGTCAATAGCGTATCTGTTGCCAGAGCCAGTCCAAAAATATATAGAACAACATCAATTATATCGATAGGTAACGTAATTATATGAGTCAACTTAACTTAACAGCAGATCAAATTTTGGCTTTTGCTGTTGAAGCATTGGAAGATGTTAAAGGCGATAAGATCACCGTATTAAATGTAAGTGATCATACAGATATGATGGATTACATGGTGATTTGTACTGGTACCTCAAAGCGCCATGTTAATGCCTTGGGTCAGAATGTCTTTGAACATTTAAAAGGGCAGGGCTTACAGCCGTTAGGCTCAGAAGGGCGCGGTATGGGAAGTGACTGGGTATTGGTGGATTTACATGACGTAGTGGTGCATGTGATGACTGAGGAAGCTCGAGCATTTTATGATCTCGAAAAGCTGTGGGATATTAAACCAGAACAGTTGTAAGGTTCTTTGAAATGCGTATTCGTTTGATTGCTGTTGGTAATAAAATGCCAAAGTGGGTGACTGAAGGATATGATGAGTACTCTAAACGTTTGCCAAAAGACTTTGCGTTAGAACTTGTTGAAATATCTATGTCACCTCGTGGAAAAAATACTGATATTTCAAAAGCAATTCGTAAAGAGGGGGACTTGATGCTTGAAGCAATTCCCTCCGGTGATAAAGTAATTGCAATGGAAGTACTCGGAAAAGAATGGTCTACCGAGCAGTTGGCTGAACAAACCGAGTCTTGGCGCATGGATGGTTATAATGTGAGCTTGCTTGTTGGAGGGCCTGATGGACTAGATCCTCGCTGTACAGCTCGTGCAGACCAAGTTTGGTCTTTATCCCGTTTAACGTTACCACACCCAATGGTGAGAATTATTTTGGCAGAGCAAATTTATCGTGCTTGGACTTTAATGAATAATCATCCATACCATAGATAAGGTGGGGTTGGTGAGTCGTCGACATCAAAACTTCCGTAATTATCGCCAAGAGCAGCGATTGACCCAGCGCCGTATTATGGCAGCTGCTGTTTTTGTGTTGCTCTTGGTTATTGTGTTAATGGCCCGCCTTTTTTACCTTCAAGTCTTAGAACATGAGTTGTATCAAACTAAGGCTAATGATAATCGCGTCATGTTGGTGACGGAGCCGCCGCCAAGAGGTTTGATTTACGACCGTAATGGGGTGGTATTAGCTGACAATCGTCCAATTCATAGTTTGACTGTTATTCCAGAACGCGTGGAAAACTTTCCCAAATTAAAGAAAATGCTTTCTGGCATTATCGATATCAGTGATAGTGAATGGGAAGATTTTGACGATAGGCTTAAAGAATATCGTCGGCCCTATCAATCTCTTACGTTGAAATCGCAGCTGACCGATGAAGAATGGGCTAAAATTTCTGTCGATTTATATAAATTGGATGGGGTTCAAGTTGAGGCACAGTTAACACGTTATTACCCTTACGGTGAGGCGTTCGCCCATGCAATTGGCTATGTAGGCCGGATTACCTCAAAAGATTTGGAGCGCGTTGATAAGTTGGCTTATCAGGGCGCTTTGTTTATCGGTAAAACTGGCCTTGAAGGTTATTATGAAAGAACATTATTTGGCGAGGCAGGCCTCAGTAAAGTGGAGGTTAATGCTCGTGGTCGGATAATGTCTGAGTTGGAAAGGCAGAACCCTACGCCAGGTAAGGATCTTCATTTATATCTTGATGCGCGGCTTCAGCAGTATGCTTATGACTTATTGGGTGATTACACTGGCTCTGTTGTCGCTATTGACCCAACCACTGGTGGAATACTTGCTTTGGTGTCAAAACCGGGGTTTGACCCTAATTTGTTTGTTAGGGGGATTTCTGTCAAAGATTATGCCGCACTACGCAAGTCTAAAAAACTTCCTTTGTTTAATCGCGCGCTTCGCGGGGGCTACCCTCCTGCATCAACCATTAAACCTTTTATGGGGCTTGCTGGCCTTGAATATGGCTTTTCATCTTGGACCGAACGTTATTTTGCGAAAGGTTACTATCAAATTAATCCAGATGGCCGTCGTTATCGGGATTGGAAAAGAACGGGGCATGGCTGGATTAATTTAGAGCGATCCATTATTGAATCAGTAGATACCTATTATTATCAATTAGCCAATAAAATGGGGATTACCCCAATTCATAGTTTTTTGTCGCGCTTTGGTTTTGGGCAAAGTAATTTGCTGGATTTAGACGGTGAGAGTAGCGGTCTACTGCCGTCGAATGAATGGAAAAAAGCCAAATATAAAGAGCCATGGTATCCCGGCGACTCAGTCAATGTCGGAATTGGGCAGGGGTTTATGGTAGCAACGCCGGTTCAAATCGCGTCTGCTACGTCTGCATTAGCGAGTAAAGGTCATTATTATTACCCCCGTATGGCTAAAACTATTGGAGAAAAGCCTGCAGAGTTTCCAAATGGGCAGGGTGGAGAGCACGATATTATCTTAAAAGATCAGAGAAACTGGGATCGCATGATTGATGCAATGCGCAAGGTTGTTACTGACTCTCATGGAACTGCAAGGAGATTGCAAGGGACTGAATATGATATCGCGGGTAAAACTGGAACAGGTCAGGTGTTTAGTTTGCAAGAAGATGAAGAATATGACTCTGATAAGTTAGAGAAGCGTCTTCATGACCATGCCTTGTTTATTGGTTTTGCTCCAGCAAAAAATCCGAAGATTTCAGTTTTTGCTATTTTTGAAAACGGTGGTAGTAGTTCTAAGCCTGCAGATTTAACTAAAGCACTATTTGATGCGTATCTTTATGACAACTACCCAGCTCGTTACGATTATTTAAAGGGTAAAAAGAATGACTGATAGTCTATATCGTAGAGTAGTATCTTTTACCAATGCTCGTTTATGGCAGTTAGTTCACATCGATGTTTTGTTGATTGGTTCGTTATTATTGCTGATTTGTGGTGGGCTTTTCATTTTGTACTCCGCTTCTGGTCAAAATGTGGCGATGGTTGAGCGCCAAGTCTTTCGGCTAGTGATCGGTCTATTACTTTGTTTGACACTCGCTCAGCTTCCCCCGAAATATATGCGACGAGCTTCTCCGGCTTTGTTTGCTTTTATTACCGTGTTACTTATTGGTGTTTTGTTATTTGGAGTAGGAGCAAAGGGTGCTCAGCGTTGGTTGGCTTTACCTGGAGGGTTACGTTTTCAGCCTTCTGAAATTATGAAAATTGTTATGCCAATGATGATTGCTTGGTATTTCTCAGATAGGCAGCTACCTCCCAATTTTAAGCAAATATTAGCTGTGCTTGGTTTGATTGTATTACCGGTACTTTTAATTGCTAAGCAACCGGATTTGGGTACCTCTTTATTGGTTGCAGTATCTGGTATTTTTGTTCTGTTTTTGGCTGGGTTAGGTTGGCGCTACATCTTGAGTGCTGCGGCTCTAGCCCCGATTGCTGGTTATACGTTATGGCAATTTATGCATGACTATCAACGGCAACGGGTTCTTACGTTTTTAAATCCAGAAAGTGATCCTTTAGGCTCTGGCTGGAATATCATTCAGTCTAAAACGGCCATTGGTTCGGGAGGGGTTTATGGAAAAGGCTTCCTAGAAGGGACGCAAGCCCAGTTGGATTTCTTACCTGAGAGTCATACCGATTTTATCATTGCTGTGCTTGCTGAAGAATTTGGTATGTTGGGTTGTGGCATATTGATTTTTGCGTATTTGCTTGTTATTTCTCGTGGTTTATACATTGCTGCGCATGCTGAAGATAATTACGCTCGGTTGCTGGCAGGTAGTCTAACTCTAACTTTTTTTGTCTACATGTTTGTAAATATTGGAATGGTATCAGGCATTCTGCCTGTTGTTGGGGTACCCTTACCTCTCGTCAGTTATGGTGGTACGTCAATCATTACTATTATGGCGACATTTGGGATTTTAATGTCAATTCAAACTCATAAAAGAGCAAGATGATGATTAAGCAAGCTGTATTTTTATTTTTAGCGCTTGGCCTAACTGCGTGTAGTGGTATAGAAAATGCAAAATTGCCTGAAAACTCAGGTGTTAGCGAGTCTCTTTTGGAAAATATGCCTAAAGAGTGGGAAGACTCTTATGCCGGAAACCCTGAAGTTCAGGCGTTTATTCGTCGACTTGTTAAAGAGCATGGTTATAACAAGCAACGTTTAGAGTTGGCTTTTTCTCACATTAAAGTACGACCTAAAGTGATTGAAAAATCGGATAACCAGCCAGAAGTGATTACTCCTTATTATCAATATAAAACTAGGTTTGTTACTGAGGATAGGATCAGGTTGGGTCGTCAGTTCGCAAAGAAAAATGCTGACTGGTTGCTTAAGGCGAAAGAAGAGTTTGGTGTTGAGCCGAATGTTATCGTGGCGGTCATTGGCGTTGAAACTTATTATGGCCGTATTACCGGCTCAAAAGATGTTTTTACTTCTTTAACTACATTGGCTTTTGATTATCCTCGCCGGAAAGACTTCTTTCAGAGTGAATTGGAGGCTTATTTACTATTAGCTCGTAAAGAAGGATGGGATATTGGGGAAACAAAGGGATCATACAGTGGTGCCATGGGAATGGTGCAGTTTATGCCAAGTAACTATCAGAAACTGGCTGTAGATTATGATCAAAATGGTCATATAGATTTGTGGAAATCTGATGCCGATGCTATTGGTAGTGTGGCTAATTATTTAAGATATCATGGTTGGCAAGAAGGTCAGCCATGGTTTGTTATGGCGTATGTGGCAGATCCAGATAAAGTCGCCGACGAAATTAATTTTGGGCGAGAGCCAAGGTTGGATATGACGACATGGTCATCGCTGAATGTGTTGCCTACTCAGACTTTTAGCCTAGATAAAACGGGTTTGATAGCCCTTCGTACAGGGGTAGAAGAGACATCTTATTGGCTGGCTTATAATAATTTCTTTACGATTATGGATTATAACCCAAGTAGACGATACGCCATGTCGGTATTGGAACTTGCTGAGAGAATAGGAAACTATGAAGGCAATTAATATGCTGTTCATTGCTGGTGTTAGTTTGCTAGCGTTGAATGGGTGTATGAGTACGCGTCATGTACTAGGTAAAGATGATGTGGATTATGATAAAGCATCAGGTGGTGGACGTTATTCTATTTTGCAAGACCATGCACCGACTGGCGATATTAAGGTGGACCATTTACCTGATTTAGTTCCTAAGTGGGAGCCTAAAAGTCGTGGTGGTAATAAAAGTCCCTATGAAGTATGGGGAAAAAAATATTGGGTGATGGATTCAGCAAAAGGGTATGTGGCAGAGGGAACAGCCTCTTGGTATGGGAAAAAGTTTCATGGTCATAAAACCTCAAATGGGGAAACATATGATATGTATAGCTTTTCGGCGGCACATAAATCTTTGCCATTACCTACGTATTTGAAGGTAACCAATCTTGATAATCAACGTTCTGTTATTGTTAGAGTGAATGATCGAGGCCCTTTTCATGGTGATCGTTTGATCGATCTTTCTTATGCGGCGGCAGCTAGATTGGATTACCATAAAAAAGGCTTAGCTAGAGTTAGAATTGAGGCAATTACACCATCTCGTGGTGAGCTTTATAGCCCTACAAAATCAATCGAAAAAGAACCAATAAATACTCCTGAAGCCCTTCCGGCTAAGGCTCCCATCGCCCCATCTATAACCGCCAAAAATGATACGCCTGAACTTATTTTTTCACATTTGCAGATGGGAGCATTTAGTTCTGAAGAATCCGCAGATAAATTAAAAAAACGGCTTTTTGAAGCCTTTGATACCAGTATTAAAGTCGTGATTAATAAACAAGGTGATGGCTTGTATAAGGTGCTTGTTGGACCTTTTGAGGATCCGGCTGAGCTAACAGAATGGCAAGGAAAATTACAGCAGGAAGGGTTTGGTAATCCTGTTAGGGTTGCTTTGGTGCCTTAAGTGCACTTTCTTTGGGCTAGAGATTCGTTGATCGCTCTAGTATCATTTATCAACATTTTTTAAGAAGACGATTTTTTTGAGTATGAAAAAACTCCTAGTTACTTTATCCCTCGTATTTTGTTTCGTCAGTAACTCAGTGTTTGCTGGTCCTTCATTAATTCCTACGCCACCGCAGTTATCTGCAAGTAGCTATATATTAATGGATGCTTATACAGGAGACATATTGGTTGAGCATAATGCGGATAAGTCCTTGCCGCCAGCGAGTTTAACCAAGTTAATGACGGCTTATATCATTGAGTATGAATTGGCTCGTGGTAATTTGTCATTAGATGATATGGTGAATGTAAGTGAAAAAGCATGGCGAATGGAAGGCTCGCGTATGTTTATTCGCGAAGGTACGCAAGTTAAGTTAGAAGACTTAATGCGTGGAATTATCATCCAATCTGGTAATGATGCGAGTGTTGCGGCGGCTGAGTATATTGCAGGGAGTGAATCTGCTTTTGCTGACTTGATGAACCAGCATGCTCAATTACTTGGAATGACGAATTCGCATTTTGTGAATGCAACAGGTTTCCCTGCTGAAGGGCATTATTCCAGCGCGCATGACATCGCGAAGTTAGCTCGGGCTACTATTTTGCAATTCCCTGACAACTACAGTATGTATTCCGAAAAAGACTTCACCTATAACAATATTCGACAACCTAACCGTAATAAATTATTGTGGCGCGATAAAACTGTGGACGGGATGAAAACGGGCCATACTGAGGCGGCAGGTTTTTGTTTAGCTGCTTCGGCTGTGCGTAATGGAACACGTTTGATTACGGTGGTAATGGGGACCAAATCGGATACGGCGCGCGCTGTTGAGTCTCAGAAATTATTGGATTACGGTTTTAGATACTATGAGACTCGTAAACTATACAGCCGTGGACAAGTTGTGAATAACGCTCGTGTTTGGGGCGGTAGCCAAGCGAACGTGAAGGTAGGCTTTGCTGAAGATGTGTTGGTGACTATGCCTCGTCAACAGGGTCAATCTATTCCTGCTACGCTTGATATGCATAAAGAAATTACAGCACCAATTGCGGTGGGTGATGTATTAGGGAAGATCGTTGTGGGTACTGAAGGTAATATTTTACTAGAACGCCCAGTTGTCGCATTAGAAGCCGTTGAAGAAGGTGGTTTCTTTAAGCGAATGTTTGATAAAATTAAGCTCTTTTTTATGAACTTGTTTTAACTCCTAATAGTGAGTGGTAGATAAATTGGCACTAATTACGAAAAACGGTGATCAAGCAGAGAACGCTGTCGATGCACCAAAAATAGAGTTTCCCTGTGAAAACTACGTTATTAAAGTGGTTTCACTTGAGGTGGATGGTATTCATGCTGAGATAACTGAACGATTGTTAGTTCATGCTCCTGAAATGAATGCCTCAGCAGAAAATATTAACCGTTCTAGTAAAGGGCGGTTTGTGAGCTTTAGTTTTCGTATTGTGGCTCAAAGTGAAGATCAGTTATCAGCTTTGCATAATGATTTAATGTCTATTGAAGCTGTTAAGATGGTCATGTAATGGACCTTGATTTAATTTGCCGCGATTTGGGTGTCATCGACTATGCTGAAACATGGGAGCGGATGAAGCAATTTACTCAGACTCGCTCAAAAGACGATGCTGATGAAATTTGGCTATTAGAGCATCCCTCTCTGTTTACGCAAGGCCAAGCAGGAAAAGAAGAGCATCTTCTGGCCCCTGGAGATATTCCTGTTATACAGGTCGACCGTGGTGGTCAGGTCACGTATCATGGGCCAGGGCAATTAGTTGCTTATGTAATGGTCGATTTAAAACGCTTAGGGATAGGTGTTCGTGATTTGGTTAGTGTGTTAGAAAATTCTGTGGTTGGCGTGCTTGCGTCAAATTCAATAGAAGCCTATCCAAAACCTGATGCTCCTGGCGTTTACGTGAATGAACAAAAAATTGCGTCATTGGGATTACGTGTACGTAGAGGTTGTTCATTTCATGGCCTTGCCTTAAATGTTGATATGGATCTCACTCCATTTAATCGTATTAATCCATGTGGCTATCAAGGCTTACAAATGATTGATATGAAACGTCTGAATAAAGACGTTATTTTATCCAATGTAAAAGTTGAGCTGGCGAATCAGCTGGCTGAACAACTCGGATACAAGTATCCGGCTATCCAACAAGGGTGGAAATAGAATGACAGCAGAACGCAAACGCGTTGTTCAAGGGGAAAAATTACGAGGTGCCGATAAAATGGCACGTATCCCCGTTAAGATTGTTCCTACTGAAGAGATTCCGCGTAAGCCTGATTGGCTTCGTGTTCGTATGCCGGCCTCACCGGAAATCGCTCGAATTAAATCCACTTTGCGTGAACACAAACTCGCTTCAGTGTGTGAAGAGGCTAACTGCCCGAATCTTGGGGAGTGTTTCAGTAATGGTACCGCTACCTTCATGATTATGGGTGAAATCTGTACTCGTCGTTGTCCTTTTTGTGACGTAGCACATGGCCGTCCTAATCCATTAAGTGCTGATGAGCCAAAAGAATTGGCGGCGGCTATTCGTGATATGAAATTGAAATACGTGGTTATTACTTCTGTGGATCGTGATGATCTTCGTGATGGTGGTGCCCAACACTTCGTTGATTGTATCAGAGAGACACGTGAAGCAAGTCCGAATATAGAAATCGAAACTTTGGTTCCTGATTTCCGTGGTCGTATGGAGGTGGCTATTGATACCCTTTCTATCGCACCACCTGATGTGTTTAATCATAACTTAGAGTCTATCCCTCGCTTATACCGTCAGGTAAGACCTGGTTCTGATTATCAGTGGTCATTGGATCTTTTGAAAAACTTTAAAGATCGTTGTCCTGATGTGCCAACTAAATCAGGTTTGATGGTTGGTATGGGCGAGACATTCGAAGAAATTGTTGAAGTGCTCAAAGATTTGCGTGCTCATAACGTTGATATGTTGACGATTGGTCAATATCTACAACCTTCTAAGCACCATTTCCCAATGGCGCGTTTTGTACCGCCAGAAGAGTTTGCGCGTTATGAAGAAGTGGCAAAAGAATTAGGCTTTAAACATGCGGCGTGTGGACCTTTGGTTCGCTCGTCTTATCATGCCGA
>JABXHQ010000048.1 GCA_013373545.1 Gammaproteobacteria bacterium | reverse complement strand
GCCTGTTACAGGCTTATCACGATCGCAGCGATGGCGGCTTGGCAACCACGGTCATTGAAATGGCGATTGCGGGTCATTGTGGTGTGCACTTGGACTTGTCCGCGCAAGAGGGTGACGATTTAGCCGTGTTATTTAACGAAGAGCTGGGGGCGGTGGTGCAAATTGCCGCACGTGATAAAGCGGCAGTCATGGCTATTTTTGCCGATTGCGGTCTCACCGATTATGTCGCAACTATTGGCCGGGCCACTTTGCAGCCACAGGTTGTGATCGAACGTAATGGCCAATCTCTTATTTCACAACCCATGATTGAGTTGAAGAAAATTTGGTCGGCGACTACTTATCAAATGCAAGCGATGCGGGACAATCCCGAGTGTGCTTTGCAAGAGTATGAGTCGAAGTTAGAAGTGAATAACCCTGGCTTATCCCCGAAGTTGACGTTTGACATAAATGATGACATCAGCGCTGGCTTGGCTGGTGCCCCGAAAGTTGCAATTTTGCGTGAACAAGGTGTCAACAGTCACCTTGAAATGGCCGCTGCATTTATGAAAGCGGGCTTTACCGCGGTTGATGTCCATATGAGTGATATTTTAAGCGGTCGTACCCAGCTTTCAGATTTTAAAGGGCTGGTGGCTTGTGGTGGCTTTTCTTACGGTGACGTTTTAGGCGCTGGTGAGGGCTGGGCTAAGTCGATCTTATTTAATCCTGTAGCACGTGAGCAGTTTACCCAATTCTTTGCTCGTGAAGATGCTTTTGCACTTGGGATCTGTAATGGCTGTCAGATGCTGTCAAACTTGAAAGAGTTAATTCCTGGCACTGAGCATTGGCCGCATTTTGTGCGCAATAAATCGGAGCAGTTTGAAGCGCGTGTTGCCATGGTTCGAGTTGAAAAGAGCCCTTCGATTTTCTTTACCGGAATGGAAGGTTCTGAGTTACCGATCGCCGTTTCTCATGGCGAAGGACGCGCCGAGTTTAAAGGGGTGGCACAAGCTGAGCAAACGAATCAATCGGGTTTAGTTGCGGCTCGCTTTGTTGACAACTATGGTGTTGAAACTGAGCGCTATCCGGCGAATCCAAATGGCTCGCCCTTTGGCATTACTGCGTTAACCAACCAAACTGGCCGTGTGACGATTATGATGCCTCATCCGGAGCGGGTGCAGCGTAGTGTTCAAAACAGCTGGTGTCCGAGTGAGTGGGGCGAGGATGGCCCTTGGGTCAGAATGTTCCGCAATGCCCGACGTTGGGTTGGATAATAAAAAGAGCCGGTCAAACCGGCTTTTTTTATGACTCATTCATGCTCGCAATAAAGCGCTCGGCTTGTGCGATGGATTGATTCATTTGTTCAGTTAGTTTCGCTACATTGGCTTGAATTAATACCAGCTCGCGGCGCAGCGAGTTGATCGCTTTTGCATTTAGATTGTGCTTTAAAAACAGCACTTGATCTTTAAAGACGTTAAGTACCGGAGTCATACTGTTTTCGGCGCGCTTCATGGCTGTAATTAAGCGTCGGTATTGCTGTTTGGTACGGGTCAGCTGCGCTGCGCTTTGTTGTCGTAGTTGTGGACTAGTATATTGCGACAACTCGTCTTCCCATTCGCTAAACAGGGCGGTTGAGACAGACTCAATGTCCGCGATGCGCTCAGCGATATCATCGGCAAGCGCTTGGCTTTGCTCATATTCATCATTCAATTCTTGGTAAATTTCATCGATGTCATTCGGCTCAACACTGACTACCGACTGAAACTTCTCCAGTGCACTTTTAAATTGTTGCTTAGCTTCTTGCTGAGTTTCGTTAGCTTTTTCTACACGACTGACCAGCACATCCCGCTTATGGATACCCACTTTCTCCAGTGCACCGAAATACGCTTTCTGGCAACCGCACAGCGTGACGATAAGGGTTAGAATACCCAGCAGTTGTGCTATTTTGTGTGATATTGGCATAATGATGTCCGAATTGCGTTATTTGAGTTCAGTGGAAATTAGTAAACCATTCTCACTGCTTAATGTCGAGCGCGTATGCGATTATTCAGAATGTAAGGAATACTAACAGAACTCGACTAGCCCATTTAATCATAACAAAGCTTAAGTTCGACCAAGCGATGCGTCTTGAAGGAGGAGCATTTTATGAAGCAAGTCACTCCGTATCAAAATCTAACTCAAGCATTGGGAACGCTAGACAATGGTGGGCGATTTTATAACTTTTTTAGTAAAGCCGGCGATGGCAAAGTGGATCCGGCCGAGTTAAGTCGTGTCGCTGGGGTAATCGGCGACCGGCAACGCATGTTTCTGTTTTACGAGCTGGCCTTGTTAAACTTGGCCCCTGCTGACCGGCAGAGCCTAGAGCAGAGCTTGTCCTCTGAGTTATCGCAGCTATATGCGCTGAACAAGCCCGCTTTTTACACGCCGCAACAAGCCATTAACAAGGGCTCTGCTGGCGAAGCCGCGATTATCGAGGGTGTGCCCGTAAAAGTTGATGAGGAATGTCGGTTTACGGCCTTTATTATGGTGCCAATAATGGCGGGTAAAGTGATGACTTTCTCTATGATACCCATATTTGAGAAGTTTCAAATTTATCAGTTAACCGACCCCAGCACGGAACAAGAGTTTATTATTGCGCATGCAAAATCAGATCGTCCATTGCCGGAAGAGCATTTTACTTTTGCCGGAGTATTGAAAGAGTTGCAGGGTGAAAAACAAGCGGATGGTGATAAGCGGTTATTTTTAGAAGCTTTTTACTATGCCTAAATGCAGTGCTTTTGCGTTTACTATCTAGACTGTTAATTGATTCGCAATAAGGCGCTTAATTGTGAATAACACTAGGTCTCGATTTTAGAATTGGTTAGTATGGAACGCTAAAACCTCAATGAACTTGTTTTACTATGAATAATGATAATATTGACGCCAAAACAACATCACCGATGTTAACCGAGCAATGGTTTTCTTTGTTACGTTGCCCGCAAACACAGCAACCTTTAACTCGGAATAACGATTTGCTGTTGACTCCTGAGCAAAAATTATCTTATCCAATTATCAATAATATACCTTGGTTGTTAGCCAACCCCACTCACTCAGTGGTTGATTGGAGTATTAAACTCAATCATTTCACTCAAGTCGTTAGTCGTGAGGTTCAATCTTTGACTCAACAGGCGGCTGCAAGCAGTGGGTTAACCCAGCAAAGATTGATTGCGTTAGCTGAAGGTAAAGCGCGCTTTTTTCAAGACGTGAAAGCATTAATGCAACCTTTACTCACTGCTAAAGTTGCCAGCAAAGCACTGTATGACACCTTAAGTGATCGCGCGCCGAATACTCAAAACTTACTGAGCTATGAAGCAAATTTATATCGCGATTGGGTTTGGGGGGAACAAGAGAACGCTGCCTACAAAGCCATGGTTGTTCCGCTGTTACC
Organism: Gammaproteobacteria bacterium; assembly: GCA_013373545.1. Lineage (GTDB taxonomy): Bacteria > Pseudomonadota > Gammaproteobacteria > Enterobacterales > Kangiellaceae > Pleionea. The sequence continues at coordinate 20,307 of JABXHQ010000048.1, read as the reverse complement.
TGAAACACCAGCGCCGAAATTAGCGGTGCTAGGCGGCGGAGCCGGCCGGCTAGCCTATGATTTAGCATGCAATATCGAAGATGGACTGGTGATCAATATTGATATTAATCCTCTATTGATGTTTGCTGCAAAGGCGATTTTATTTGGCGATGGTCTTGCTATTGATGAGTTCCCATTTCATCCAAAAGATTTAACTTCAATAGCGGTGCGACATCAAATTGATTCTATTGATTACTCGAAAGATAACCTAAAACTTCTGTTTGCTGATGGTGCTAGACCTGCCATTGAGAAGGGCTCGATGGATGCGGTGATCACCCCTTGGCTGATCGATATTCAACCTTTAGCACTGACTAAGTTTTTACGGTCATTGAATAACTACCTCTCAGTGGGCGGAACTTGGATAAATTTTGGTAGTCTAGTCTTTCAACAACAGCGAGAGAGCCTTTGTTACTCGATTGATGAGATTAAAGCGCTTGCGGCTCGATGCGGCTTTGAGATCACTGTACTAGACTCGCAGGAGATCCCTTATCTTAAATCGCCCTACAATGCTGGTTATCGAATGGAAACAGTATGGGTATGGCAAGCGAAAAAAGTCGCAGATGTAGCGTTGGCCGAAGATCCTCAACACTTACCACAATGGATATTAGAAGATAGCATCCCGATCCCGAATACTAATGCAATAAAAAACGCTGCATTTAGTCATGCTCTTTATGCGGAATTACTTAAACAAGTCGATGGTAAGCGTTCATTGGCGTCGATCACTCGGAAGTTTGCGCGCGAGAATCATGTGGATCCCAAAGAAGCCTACCAGCTAATCAAGGATTTTTTTCTCAAACTAACTTAGCAAAAATTTAAAAGTGCAATACCACAATGTTAAAAATTACCAGTTCAGTTTAGGTTCATTTCAAGATTGATATCGTTAACAGCAACAACCCTTCGTTAACATTAATCAAAAAAGGAGCTTAAGGTGAAAAACTTAGCACGTGGTTCACTTCCATCAATTTTGGCTGCACTAGCAATTTCAAGTGTATTGTCGGCACAAGCCGATAGTTTAGATTACGATTACATTGAGCTATCCACGGTTGATACCAAGTATTTCGAGAACGGTGTCGATTTAAGCGGTTATAACTTAGATGTCTCATGGCAGCTTGGTAATCATTTTTCATTGTTATTGGGGTTCGATAATGTCAATGGCGACACTGAGTCGACCGATTTTTTTCGCGATGAGCGGCTGAAAACTAAACACTTCGGTTTTGGTTTTCGCAGTGAGGTGGCGGAAGATTTAGATTTTGTTATCGAGTACAGTAAAGATGACTATCAAGTTCGAATCGTTGAAATTGAGCCTGGTACGGTTATTTCCTATCCAGTTGATGAAGATGGTGACACAACTAAAATTGGTTTGCGCGGGCAATTTACGCCTAGCTTGCAATGGGATTTGTACGGCGTTCGAATGACACTTGATGATGCCGATGTTGATGACAGCGGCTTCCAGGCAGCCGTCCGTTATGCAATTGTTGATGACTTATCCGTTGGTCTATCTGTAGCGCGTGTCGGAGACTTTGAACAAACCGCTCTAAGCTTCCGTTATAACTATTAAATTAGTCAGCGCTTGAGAGGTAACTATCTGATTTTTGAGGTAGCTGCCTTCTTGCGCTGTTTCAGTCGCAAAGCTGCAATTATCTGCTATTCTGAGTAAATAGCCGAGCGAAAATCTCGCCGGTCGGTCTTCTCAGCAATAGTAGATGGATAGATGGAGCACGAGAGTTTAGGGCGACTTTTAAGCAGTCAATCGTTGTCAACGAATGAGCAGTCTATCGATGCACTGACCCAGTCGAATGAGTATCTAAAAGCACTGATTGAATTCGTTACTTCGGTTATTCATATCAACTCCGTTGAAGAGGTCATTTGGTTATTAACCGATGAAATCATTGGTAAGTTAGGCTTTGAGGATTGTGTTGTCTACTTATTTGATGAATCCACTAACTTGCTGCATCAAAAGTCTGCTTTCGGGGCTAAAAATCCGGCCGCTCGAGAAATTCTTGATCCGATAACCTTAGCACCAGGAGAAGGAATTGTTGGCCAGTGCTTTATTGAAAAGCAAGCCATACTGGTGGCCGATACGCGTCTTGAGCGCGACTATATTGTGGATGATTCGGCGCGATTATCGGAATTAGCCGTTCCCATTGTAGTTGATGATAAAGCTATTGGCGTGATTGACTCCGAGCATTCGCAAAGTCATTTTTATACTCAGCACCACCTTAATACATTAGACGCAATTGCCTCGGTAATTTCGACTAAGTACGCCAACGTTTCGGCCATTACTCGCCTTGAGCAAACAATTGAAGAGTTGGAGGAATTTAAGAAGTTGCAGCAAGCTATTTTTGACGTTGCTGAACTGGTTTACCTATCGAGTAGTTTAGATGATTTTTACGCACGTCTGCATCGGGTTTTATTGCGTTTAGTTAGAGCTGAGTCATTTTTTATTTGTTTATTTGACGAATTAAAAGATTGTTTAGAGTTTCCTTATTGTTTCGATACCGAAATGGGTGGTGTATTCGATTTCTGTATTGAACGTGAAGATTTTCCACGCAGCATGACCGCTCAAGTCGTCTTATCTCAGCGTCCGTGCTTATACCAAGCGCAAGATATCGCGAACTTTTTTCAGAAAAACAAAATTATTTTGCGGGGCAAACTGCCTCACAGTTGGCTCGGTATTCCATTTACTACTGTTGATGGTGTGAAAGGTGCTGTGGCGATACAGAATGTGAGTGAAGAGGTCGCTTTTACCGCCAAAGATAGTGAATTATTAGTCTATGTTTCACATCAGATCAGTATTGCACTTAAGCGTAAGAACGATGAGGCGTTGTTGCAGCATTTAGCACTTCATGATGACTTGAGTGGACTGGCGAATCGTACCCTTTTTCTCGACCGACTTAAGCATGCATTAAGCCGCGATGTACGCAGCCAAGAGTTTAAAACCGTGATTATGTTTTTGGATTTAGACCGGTTTAAATTAGTTAATGATGCTTATGGTCACCAAGTGGGTGACGCTTTGATACGAGCGGTCAGTCAACGCATTGGGGAGTGCCTTCGTGGGTCGGATACTTTAGCTCGATTGGGTGGTGATGAGTTTGCAATTCTGATTGAAGACATTGAGCAAATCGAGCAAGTCGAGCAATTGGCTCAGCGGATCATTCAAGCACTAAACTCGCCTATTTTACTGGATGATATTTCCATTATGACTTCGGCTTCAATCGGAATTGTACAAAGTAGTTGCCATATTCACCAAGCGAGTGAAATGGTTAAATTGGCCGATAATGCAATGTATCAAGCGAAAGCGGATGGGAAAGGGCGTTTTGTTTTCTGTCGTACCGACCAAGAGAGTTTAGTCGTTGATGTGCTTACAATAGAAAACGAGTTAGCCAATGCCATTGAAAAGCGGCAGTTTTTTCTTGAGTATCAACCGGTGTTGTCGCTAGGCGATGAGAAAGTGGTGGGGTTTGAAACCTTGATTCGTTGGCAACACCCCCAAAAAGGCGTTATCTATCCCGATTTTTTTATTGATGTCGCGGAAAAGTCGGGGCAGATTATTGAGATTGATAAGCTGGTATTAGAGATGGCTTGTCAACGCTTATTGATTTGGCAACAAGAAATTACCACGCCGTTCTATTTAAATGTTAATGTTTCAAGTAATACACTGGCGACCCATAATTTTTTAGCTAACTTCATTGAGATAGTGGGACAATTTGAACTGGCTGCAAACACGCTAAATATTGAAATCACCGAGCGTGCATTAATTGATAACCTAAAAAATGCGCGCGTGCTATTGCGCAGTCTAAAGCAACTTGGGCATAAAATTATCTTAGATGACTTTGGAACCGGGTACTCATCGCTGAGTTATTTGCATCAATTACCGATTGACGTGGTTAAAATTGACCGCTCCTTTGTTATGTCGATTGATGAATCCGAAGCCAGTTTGTCCATTGTAAGAGCGATTATTTCGCTAGCTAACTCATTGCATATGAAAGTGGTTGCAGAGGGCATTGAACATGATTCGCAACTCGCTGCTCTGAGAGCCTTGCATGCCCATTTTGGACAGGGATATTTTTTCTACCGGCCGATGGGACAAGAAGCTGCGCATAAGCTTCTCGATAGTCAGGTCTGTTAACAACATTTTGCAACAAATATCGCACCTCTCGCAGCGCTGACCTGTGTTTTGAATGAAGGACAGTTATAGTCACCACAATGTGTTTATGGCATAGTGTCGGCTTGGTTTCTTAATGAATTCAATTCATGTCAATTACATACACATCGCAATCTGAGCAATCGTTTTGGGAAAATGACGCTGAACAATATTTGAGCGGAATTTATCGTGGTATCGAGAAAGAAAGCTTGCGGATAGACAGCTCCGGTCATATTTCAAAATTACCGCATCCAAAAGCCCTTGGTTCAACTTTAACTCATCAGTACATCACAACCGATTACTCTGAAGCGTTGATGGAATTTATTACGCCAGCGTCAGATGATCGAGCTGCGCCTATCCGGTGGTTGCATGATATACATAATGAGGTGTATCGCAACCTGCAAGAAGAGTCGCTTTGGGCGACGAGTATGCCCTGTGTAATGGGAGCGGAGTCCAACATTCCGCTAGCGTATTTTGGTGAGTCCAATAGTGGACGAATGAAAACTGTCTACCGTGAGGGGCTCGGCCATCGTTATGGGCGCTTTATGCAAACCATCGCTGGGGTCCATTATAACTTTTCTTTTGCCAATCAATTATGGACGCCATTACAGCAGGCGGCAAAAAGCGACTTATCATTGCAGGATTTTCGATCTGCGCGGTATATGGGCGTTATTCGGAATTTTCAGCGCAACAGCTGGATTATTCCGTTTTTCTTTGGTGCGTCGCCTGCGTTGTGCGAAAGCTTTTTACAAGGCCGTCCAAACCGCTTAGATACCTTGGTTCCGGGAACGCGTTATGGACAGTTTGCAACCTCGCTGCGAATGAGTGATTTGGGGTACCAAAATAACGTTCAATCGCAACTTAAAGTTTCGACTAACTGCCTTAATGAATATATTGAAAATTTAGAACATGCGATTCGCACGGTCGATCCTTATTACGAATCGATAGGTGTTGTTGAGAATGGCCATTACAAACAGCTTAATGCCAATGTATTACAAATTGAAAATGAGTTTTACAGTAACGTGCGACCAAAGCGAACTGCAGCATCGGGTGAGCGTCCGACGAAAGCTTTGCGCAATGGTGGAATTGAGTACATCGAGGTACGTGCGCTTGATATTAACCCGTTTAGTTCCGTAGGGGTTACCCAGCAACAGCTCAATTTTATTGATATTTTTATGTTGCATTCGGTTATGCACTGCTCTCCGCTGATTACCGAGCGCGAAGAAGCGGAAAACAAGAAGAATTTTGCTCGAGTCGTCAAGGGTGGACGTGACCGAGAGCTTTATTTGTGGCGCAATAATCGTCAACAGGCCGTTGGTGATTTGGCAAGAGCTTTATTTGATGAGTTTTATATTGCCGCCGCGATGTTGGACAAGGCGTATCAGACTGAGGACTTTAGCGCTACTTTAGCAACGCTTGCAGAGCAAATTAAAAACCCAGAGTTGACCTTGTCCGGGCAAGTAATTGCGGCAATTCAGCAGCGTGGAGATGGTTTCTTTCCCTTTGCAATGAGTCTCTCTGAGCAGTATAAAGCGGAATTTTTAGCCGCCAACGTGGATCCGGCTAAACACAAAATGTTTACTGCTGAAGCGGCGCGTTCTCTCGCTGAGCAAAATGAAATAGAACAAAACGACGATAAAACATTCGCGGAATTTTTAGCGGATTATTTCAAAGATTAAAATCGTCATTGGGTTAATCGACACCAAGTACAATTAAGAACAACAATAAAAGGATCGGGATCATGTCAACAGCGACTTTAGTGACATTTATTATTTATCTGGTGGGAATGTTAGGGATCGGAGTTTGGGCTTACTTTCGCACACGAAATTTATCTGATTATATTCTCGGCGGACGGAAACTGGGTGGCTTAGTCACTGGGTTAAGTGCTAGTGCTTCTGATATGAGTGGCTGGCTATTGCTGGGCGTACCAGGTGCCATCTATGCCGGTGGATTAGGCGAAATGTGGATTGCCGTTGGCTTAGTAATAGGGGCTTACTTTAACTGGCGCATCACCGCACCGCGGTTACGCATCTACACCGAGCAAGCCAACAACTCAATTACTTTACCGGAGTACTTTACCCACCGATTTGAAGACCGTTCCAGCATTATTCGAGTCATTTCAGCGTTGGTTATATTAGTCTTTTTTACGGTTTATGTTGCATCTGGTTTAACCGCAGGAGCAAAACTATTCGAAGCTTCTTTTGAGCTTGACTACACCATTGCGCTCGTTATCGGTGCGCTCGTCATCGTCAGTTATACATTTATCGGCGGCTTTTTAGCGGTTAGCTGGACGGATGTTGTGCAGGGCCTCTTAATGGCGGCTGCCTTAATCGTAGCGCCCATTGTCATGGTCATTGAGTTAGGCAGTTTAACCGAGGTAAATAATGGCGTTAGTGCGCTTAATCCAACCTTTTCGAGTTGGCTAGCGGGTAAGTCGGCCAGCGAGTTTTTTCTATCCATTAGCTTTTTCTCGTTAATGGCGTGGGGGCTTGGCTATTATGGTCAGCCGCATTTACTCGCTCGCTTTATGGCCGCTAAATCGGTGAAAGAAGTGCATAGTGGGCGTCGCATCGCGATGAGTTGGATGGTTATTAGCATGCTGGGTGCGTTGCTGGTCGGTTACTGTGGAATTGTATTTTTCGCGGGTAGTGAATGGCAAGCGGTATTACTTGAAGATTCCGAGAAAGTTTTTATTTTGGCAACGCAAGTTTTATTTAATGAGTGGATCGCCGGCTTTCTATTAGCCGCAATCTTAGCGGCCGTTATGAGTACTGTTGATTCTCAGTTATTGGTGACTTCAAGTGCTGTTACCGAAGACTTTTACCGTGTGTTTTTCCGCCGCGAAGCAAGTGATGGAGAGTTAGTCTGGGTTGGGCGCTTAGCGGTTCTGGTTATCGCGTTGATTGCTACGCTGATTGCGTTAGATAAAGACGCTAAAGTGTTGAGTTTGGTCAGTAACGCTTGGGCTGGGTTTGGTGCGGCATTCGGTCCTGTGATTGTGATGTCATTAGTTTGGAAAAATATGACCCGCAATGGCGCGCTGGCAGGGATGATTACCGGTGCATTAACCGTTATCTTATGGATTGTGTTTAAGGCTGATATTGGACCATGGGCGGCCAGTACCTATGAGATGATCCCCGGAGTTATTTTGTCCACTGTGGCGATTTTTATCGCCAGTAAAACTCAGGTGCCGAGCATCACAATGTTAGAACGGCACCAGCAAGTGCAGCAACAATTACGCTCAGCAAAGTAAGGAGGCTGTTATGACCATTCAAATCCGTCAAGCAACAGCACAAGATTGCGACTTGATTCTAGAGTTCATTTCCGGTTTGGCGGAATATGAGCAATTGAGTCATGAGGTCGTTGCAACCGCAGATAAATTGAATGACACTTTGTTTGGCACGAATTCAATTGCGCATGTAGTGATAGCTGAACTCGATGGCGTGCCCGCTGGATTTGCTTTATATTTTTATAACTACTCAACGTTTTTAGCGCAAAATGGTTTGTACTTAGAGGATCTCTTTGTGTTGCCCAGCTACCGAGGACAAAAAATCGGTAAAGCGCTGCTAATTCACTTGGCGCAAACAGCCGTAGCACAAGGATGCGGACGCTTTGAATGGTCTGTTTTAGATTGGAATCAGCCTGCCATTGATTTTTATCGTGCGATGGGAGCGGTGGGTATGGACGGTTGGACAGTACAGCGAGTAACTGGGAGTGCGTTGCAAGCATTAGCACAACAACAGGTGAAGTAAACTAGTTGACTTAGGGAGTATTCAATGGAGTGTAAATATCATCCTCAAGTGCCGGCTTCGTGGCATTGTTCGCGCTGTGATATTGCATACTGTGTCGACTGTGTTGCTGCACCTGAGCGCAACTCATTTATTCGTTGCTCGCTCTGTCGGAGTTATTTAACGCCAGTAGGTGTGAGTCAAACGATTACGCCGTTTTGGCTGCAGATTGGTCAATTTTTTACCTATCCATTGAACCCCGGGTTGTTAATATTAGCGGCTGTTTTATCGGTACTCTTTCCATTTTTATTTGCTAGCTTTTCATTTTCTCTATTTTGGTTTGCCTTGTTCTTTGGCTGGAACAGCCTTATTTATAAAATATTTTACTCAATCATGGAGTTAACGGCGGGCGGAGATTTAACACCGCCGAAAATTTCCCAAGTATTTTCGCTAAAAAATTACAGCATTCTTTTTAAACTATTTGTGATCATTTTTGTGTTAGGTACTAGTGCCTATAAGCTATTAGGTTTTAGCTTGATTTTGGGCTTGGTATACATTGTCTTTTTAGTCTTCGCGTATCCTGCAATTAACATTATTTTATGCATCGATAAAAGTTTAATGAGCGCGTTGAATCCTGCTCGAATGATTCGGATTATGGTTTCAATCGGCTGGAGCTACTGGTTGTTGTTTGCTTTTATAGTATTGTTTTCGATTAGTATTAACATTGCGTCTTCATACACGATGACATTATTTCCATTTTGGATTGCTCTAGGTATTCAACATTTCCTTTATTTAATACTGTCATTTGCGATGTACCATATGATTGGTTACACCATCTATCAATATCACTTTGAACTCGATCATTCGGTCGATCGGTTTAAGATGACGGCTAATTTGCAGCAACAACGGGGAGCTAAGAGTGGTAATGAGCCGTCTAGCCTGCAGCAGTTGCCAACCTCGTCGTTGGCCGACGCCAAAGTTTATTTGCAAGAAGGGCGTTATGACGATGCTGAACAAAGTTTACGCGATGCACTAAAAGCAAATGATACTCAAGAAGAAGTCTATGAGTTACTTTATCGGCTATATATTCAGTTGGGTAAAAAGTCATTAATGACCAAATTGTGCGATAAGCACCTGAGTGTGTTAATGCGCACTAAAGCGCGTAATCTTATGAAAATGAGCTATTTCAAAGTGCTTGAATATAACCCCGATTACTTCCCTAACGATGCCGATACCCTTATTGAACTGATCAAAGCCTGTAATCGCAAAGAAGAGGTGAAGCAAGCTTATCGGTTATTTAAGTTCTTGAAGCAAGAGCATATTGAGCATCCTCAGCTCGCTGAAGTCACTTTTGTTCTGGCAAAGCTTTTGGCGGAAAAGTTGAATCGACGTGAAGATGCCGCGAAATTGATTCGCTGGGGATTAAACATTGCTAAAGATGATCTGAAAGTTCAGATGCAGCAATACGTAAGCTACCTAACGTGATCGAGTTCATCATTTTACAAGAAATGTGAAAATTAAATATCTCGTAACGAGACAACCTCTGTTCTTTTGACTATTGCTATCTATAGTAAAGAAGTTAATAAGGATTGAGATCTTATGGATATGATCGAGCGCCGCGCCGCTCAACGTTTTGCAGTGAACCTATCCGCTCGTGTGCAGCTTGCAGAAAGTGACACGCTATCTGTCACTATCATTGATATTTCTGCCACTGGTTTAGCGATAGAGCTATTGGCTGAGCAATTACCCGCAATTTTTCCAAACCAATTGCGACAAAACGTTATTGATACGGTCAAGCTTCCAATTCAACTTACCTTACCGGATCCATCTTTGCCGGTTAGTTTTATTGCGGGTGCGGTTTATTTACGCCGAATGAATCATATTAAGTTTTCGCTTGGTTGTCGTTTTGAATCGTTTGCGGATAATAGTGCAGACAATTTGGCGACTTATTTATTTGAGTTATCGACTGGCGGCCAACCGAGTCCGCTGACAATTCCGTTTCAGCTTTAGTTATGTTATAAACCGCGGTGAATTTTTTCTGTACCAAGGGATATAGCAATCGTGACGGAACATCCATTTAATTTAGCAGAGCTTTACATCGAGCAATGGCCAGGTGATGCCGAGTTGCGGCCAGTGCTATTTTTGCACGGGAATACTCAGAACAGTACTTGCGGTCGTGGGGTGGTGGATTTTTTCCGCAGCCGCGGTCATCGCGTCGTAGTTTGGGAATTGCCCGGACATGGACTATCGGCCATGACGACAGAGCGTTATGATTTAGCCGACTTAGTTGCATTGAATAACGCCATTATTGAACAGTACCAATTAACTGAAGGCCTGTTAATTGGCCATTCCATTGGCGGCATGATTATGGCGTCATCAGTTTGTCAATTGGCACTAAGCGATGCAGCTCTCGTTATGATTGGCTCTTTAGATCAAAATCCAATTGAAGCGGTTGCCCGTCATCAAATTGAAGATGCACTCTATCTACAAGACTCGCTCGATAACTACATGGCGGCAGGTGATGGATTATTTAAAAAGCAGCGACAATACGATTACTTTACCAATCGACATCTCGATGATGCGTTTACTGAGATTATCAACCGGCGTTATACCCAACCGGCGGCGAACCGTATTAACCTTACGTCACTCCATGGCTATGATGTTCGCGCAGCTTTAACTGCGTTAGCACCGCAAATGTTGGTGTTGCATGGGGCAAAAGAGGAGGTGATCCCAAAGGCGCTGGTGGACGACATGGTAAAGTTTTACCCGAACGCGGCAGTCGAGTGGTTTAGTGACGGTGGCCATAATGCCTTTTTTCAGCAAGATGAACGGACTCAGGAGTTTTTACAGAAGCACTATCAAAGTTTGGTGGGCTAGCAAGAATTGGTTTATTCAGAGTAAAAAAAAGCGAGCCGAAGCTCGCTTTTTAAATTATAAAGCGACGATGTTTTCCGCTTGAGGACCTTTTTGGCCTTGAGTAATTGAAAACTCAACTTTTTGGCCTTCTGCTAAGGTTTTGAAGCCGTCACCGACGATTGCACTGAAGTGTGCGAATACGTCTGGACCAGACTCTTGAGAAATGAAGCCGAAGCCTTTTGATTCGTTGAACCACTTAACGGTTCCAGTTACTTTATCTGACATATCTACGTTCTCGTTGTTAACGTGTTAATTAATACCTAATGGTATGGTGGAGCTTTAAAGTGGAACTATTACTTATTAACAACCGAACGGTATCTATCGATGGTGTTCAAAATGGCAATAAATACAGCTTTACTCTTAAAGCTGGGGAAATTATAACCTTCACTACAGGCCTGTCAAAGAAAAATTCGCGTTGCAGCCCTTATTTCTGGCTTTTTACCTGTTCTCGCCAAGACTGAAGTGTGTCCAGAGCCAACTTACCGTAGTGACTTTCGCCATAGTAGTTGGCTAGATAATTCATTTCAGTGGCAGCACTGCGATACTTCCCGCGCTTAGCTAACGCCAAACCCCATTGATAAAGCAGCTGCGGTAAGCGCTGGTGCTCGGCGAAGCGCTTTTTTGCCATGGCAATATGAGGTGTTGAGCTTTGCACCTGATCGTTGCGTAGCAGGCGAATGAGCAAGTTAAATAAGGCTTCAATTTCCAGTTCGGCAACCGAAAAGTGTTTGCCCACATGGTTAGCATTAATTTGTAAAATAAACGGGTCGATAGCCGTTTGATGCGGCGGTGTAGCTAAAATTAAATTGATCGCGTGTTTAAAATTAGGGCTGCCGAGGTTAGTTTTCTCAAGATTATAGAGACTTTTCATTGCTTCAAGGTGATTGGGAGATTGTTTGAGCGCTTGCTTTAAGGCTTGGCGGGCGCGGTCAAAATCGAGTAAGCGGATATGCTCTAGGGCGTTTGCATAATGGTTTATTTGAGCCTCTTGTTGCGCCGGTGGCGCCGAGCGTTGGGTGGCTCGAAATAGCCAGCCCAATAATACCCCTGCCATTAAACCACCAAAATGAGCTAAATAGGCAATATTCGATTGAGCGTCAAACAGATGGTAAAAAGCCTCTTTGACCAGCCAAAACAACAACACTAAGACAGCTGGCCATTGAAAATGGTTAAAGTAGATACCAAACCAAGCAAAAAATCGAATGCGCTGAGTGCCAAAGTAGCCAGTATAGGCGCCCATTAGCCCGGAAATCGCCCCGGACGCGCCGACTAATGAAAGGTAGGGCTTACCGCTGAGCATGGTGAATATCCAGCCGCCAATGGCTCCCGCAATGATATATACCAGAGCCATTTTGAATCCGCCGAGTAATCGCTCAACGCCAAAGCCAAATAGAAAAAGGAAAACTAAATTGCCAATTAAGTGGAAGATATCACCATGTAAAAACATGTGGGTTAGATAGTTCTGTGCTGGTGCGTGGTCGGAGCGCAGGCCGTATTCGAAGTAGGTGACGGCGCTAATCCGCTGCTGTAGCTCGGCATCGAATAAACGCCATTGGGCAGCGTCTGCTGGATCGTCAAACTGGATCATTTCTCGCACGAAGTGACGAAACTGTTGATCAAAAATCATGTAATAAACGCGTTCAGGCCCCTCGGTAGCAACCACTGACAGTGACTGATAATCGCGTTGTCCGAAAGGTGAATTTAAGTATTGTGCAAATAACTCACGTTCATTTTCAAACTGCCCTTGCTCGAGATAGTAGTTAATGGCAGCACTTTCTTCGGCGTTGTCATCGAGTTGAAATAACAAAAAGCTAATCGTGGTCAGCAAGATTAAAGTCAAGGTGAGCCACGGTAAGTGACGTTTCGACAATGGGACTTCGGTAGGGAATATTAACAGCATAAAAAAAGGGCATCCTTGAGATGCCCTTATTGTAGCGACAAAGCGCGACTGGAGGGAAGTCGAAAATTAAATACTGCCCTGTACGATAGGCTCAAACGCTGTCAATGTGTCGAGCATCGTATTATTTCCCAAGCCCTGCGTCGGGAAAATTGAATTGAATTGATCCTGTTCACCGTGCAAGGCCATGTAATTAAGGATAACGGCTTCGGCCAGTAAGTTGACGTTATTGGCCGCTGGCGAACCCGCGGTCTCTACCGAGGCGTCTGGTCGCATATAGCCAATTTGTTGATGGCGCGCTTGAGCTTCTGGGGTGGCACCGATCAGTTGTGGTCGTCCGCCTGGGTTGTAAACTAAGAAGAATGAAGCCGCAGTAGATGAGTTATCACCAGTCCACATACCTTTACCACGACCGTCTTCAGAGTTATCAATCATACCGTTACTGGCTAGTGAACCATCACTGAATACGTACATCATGAGCGGCATATTCATGCGTGCGGCATATTCTAAGCAGGCGCCCATACAACGCCCAGCTCTAAAGTCACGCACTTCACCGGTACGACGGCCACCGCCATGATAATCATAACCACCCATGGTGATTGTGCCCGCACCGGCGTAACCATTAATGACCATTTTCATAATAGAAGCGGTTTTACGAAACTCACCGTCGTTATCAAATTCGTCCTGGGAAAAGATCCCGTTAGCACCGACAATGTCTGCATCAAGTGCAGGATCAAGACTGGCAGGGTTACCAAAGCGATCCGCAAGGTCGGCGCTTTTTACATAATTACAATTGACGGCATTGTCGATATCGGTTTCGCGTGCGACGCCTGAATCAACTTGTGCCATTTTCATTGCGGAAATACGTTGGATAGACTCCATAACACGCACCGCTTCATCTTGATTCAGTACGTTTAATAAGTCGCCCACATCTACCAGACCGGTTACATCACTTGGACGATCCACTTTAGTGGGGAGGGCTGCGGGAAGAATCATTGATGCGGGTGCCATCGAATTACCACCCGACTCGCTCGCACGTGAGCCAATCAAGTCTAGTAACGAACCATAAGCCGGTTCTTGGCTTTTAACGTAGCGGTACAAGCCATACATCGGGTTGTGCGGGTTGTTTCCGGTGTCATTTTCCGAACGTGCTGGAATGACTGCACCATTTACATTAGCGCGGAAACCAACGGAAAATTTATCGAAAATTCCGCGTAAAAAAGCGCTGTCGCTGTGAAAGGCTAACCCAAGTTCATTGTTAAAGTAATCCATCTGAGTGGTCGGATCGACTAGGTTCGGGGTCATGTCACCGGGAAGGCCCAGTTTGCTGTAGCCTTCGGTGGTTAAGAAGTCGAGCTGTCCGCCACGTCCACCCACTAACACATTAGACCCGGCCATATTTGCGCCACCGGCCAAATCGAAAGCGATAAATGGAATTTTCCCCGCGCCTTGAGCTGACAAACCGCATAAGCCATCGCGCAGTGCCGCAACATCCGGCGACAGCGCAGCGTAAAGTGGATTCGATAGGGCACCGAGTAACGAGGTACCGACCAAGGTTCCGGTTCCGGCGATCATTCCCTGTGCGAGAAAGTCACGGCGAGTAACCGGGCGTTTATGAGCCGTATGCAGCAGAGGTGCGTCAGGATGTGGTGTTTGATTGGTGCGTTTAGTCATTTTATCACCTCTATTGTACAAGCATTACGGCGCTACCGGCGGCAGCAGCACAAACTGATTTAGCGACTTTCAGCGTACGGCCAGCTTCACAGCTGCCACCGCAGGCGGTCAAAGTATCGATTAGGTCGTTGAGTTCACCGCGTACGTCATTATCCGCTGGTTGCGAAGTCAGATTGGTTCCCATAATTTTAACCAGTAATGGATCAATTAAGGCGGTGCGGCCGGCGCTATCAAAGGAAGCCGTGACGCTGCCATTGAAGTCAAACCCTGGGAAGTCCTGGGCGCGCAAGGTGGTATCTTCCATCCACGCTGAACAGTACTCAATGGTTAACTGAGTAACGCCCATTTGGTGTGACGATAAGAAGCTCTCAATACCTTCTTTGGTTGGCAATTGTTGCTTCACTTTTAAGTAGACATCGCGAACCCGAGTGCTGTTCATGCTGACGCCGGTCATTTGGGCCAAAGTGGCGTAAACCTCTTCAAAGGTCCGCACACCAATTTCCGACGCGACTGGGTTGGCATCGGGAGGCGTTGGTACCGGTGTTGGGTCGGCATCAACGCGCACATTAGTTTTATCGCCTAGTTGCTCAAAAGTTAAGAAGAACTCGTCAACTGCCGGGCCTTGCTCGAGGCCGATAACGGTGCCGAGCGTCGAGATCACTTGGCCGGTTTCGCTACTGTAGTCCGCTGCATCTAGCACCATATCGAGGTTTCGGTATGCTTGCCCTACGTTGTTTTCTTTCCCGTTAATACCAATGCTCATACCTTTAAGTGGAATATTGCTTGGGCTAAAGTCCGGGTTAAGCGATAAGAAGTAAGGCGCGTTAAACAAGTAACTGTAGCTGTCCCATTGCGCAGCTTCGAAGACTATATAAGCGCGTGCTTCATTCGTATTATTGGCTTCGTCATCGGGGTTAATTACCTGCGAAATATTAAACAGTAGATAGAATCTTTCACCCACACCGGCATTAAAGTTTTGTTGAATTTGCTCTAAATTTAATGCGCGATTGTGAATGCTTAAGAACTTGATGACACCCGACCATTTAAAGTCATTATTCGTTTCAGCGCCTAATACGAGAATGTAAGTGTCATCCCAATCGTTCAGGGTTCCAGCTTCAACGCCATCGACATCGCCAGTGTATTCACCATTGACATAGATACGGCGGCCGTTAATCGGATCATAAGTGACGGCAACGTGTTGCAGCGTTGCTTGCAGACGCTCATCCGCATCGGCGGTAGAAAGCCCTGGTTCACCGTTGGCATCACTGTTCGTACTGCGATTTAAAAAGTCATAGTTATAAAGTGTTTGGCCGAGCATAAAGTTACGCGTGGTCTCGCCACCAGAATAAGAGACAATGCGTGCAGGACCTTCTTGGGTAACATTTGCTGGCGCAAACCAACCCTCGATGGTGTACTCATTTGTGGCTTTGATTAAGTCATGCAGTTTTTTGCTATTTGCTGTGCTAGCACGGGCGCTGCCGTCTTTAAGGTTGATACCCCAACCACCGACCCATTCAAAGTCGCCATTTAGGGTGAGCGGTAATGCTGGCTCAACTCCACTGGTATCGTAAGCGGTATTGAGTTCTCCGGCTTTGAATTGCCAAGTAGCGATTGCATCTGCTTCGTAGCGGCCGCCAGAGCTGGCTAGAATACCGTTATAGAGCGTCATTGCTTTACTGGCTACCGTATCTTCATCTAACTGAGACACAGGAATCGCATCAGAGAACTGGGTGATAGCGGCTTCCATTTCATCACTGTCAGAGACTAAGTTCGGATCATCATACTCACAAACATCCCAGCAGTTATGAAACTCGGCACGTAAACGCGTAACAAAGCGCGAGTCAGCTGGGGTATCTAAGTTCATCCGACTTTGCGCAGCGGCATAAGCAACATCGATATCGTTACTGGCGAAGAATGGTGAAATCGGAGTGGCTGCAGACTCACGGTGACAGTCAGCGCAGTACTGCGTCAACAATGGATAAACATAGGTTTGAAATAATGCTGGATCTTCAGGGAAATTTTTGGTCGCGCCGGGATCGTTCAGGTTCGGTGGATCAGTTAGCACAATTTCCGTGGAAGAGTTTGCTTGATCGCCGGCCCAGTTAGTAATGTACGAGGTCATTGTGTCAGCACAAGCTTGATTATCGGGCAACCAGCAGTTATGGCCACTGCCTACTTTAATAACTAAGCGAGAGTCTGCCGGCGATGAAAGGTCAGCTACGGTATTGGCTTCGGCATAAGCAAGGTTGATATCGTCTTGACGCGCGAAAGTAGGGGACTGACCACCTTCGTTATGACAGTCTCCGCATTTATCGAGCACATTATTCCAAAAATAAGTTTGAAAGCGTTGCACATCGTCGGTTTGCGGAGGCGGTCCGGAATAATTACTACCATTGTTATTACCGGAGTTTTGATTCACCGGTGAGTTTTCAGGGCCACCGCCGGTACAGGCAGATAATAATGCGACAGTCAATGCAACGAGCGCTGGCTTGAGTAAGGGGGCGGCCGCATGTTTTGCCGAGGATTGTGTATTTAATGATGTCATAATGGAATTCCTACTCAGTTGCCCATGCAGTAAACGGCACTCTCAGCAAACACTTGCTTAAGGTTGTAAGTGCTGTTCGCAAAATTGTTAACCATGGTTTCGACTTGCGCGCGATCGGCGGCGTTGCCGGGTTCACGTAAGCATACGGTTTTAAATACTTTTTTTACTTGGCACTGAGCAAAACGCGCTGAATAGGCAAGTTCTTGGCCCATGGTTTTGGCGCCTTCACCGTTACCAGGTAATGCTTCTGACCATCCTAAATTGGCGTTTTGCCCTTTTCGCCAGTAGTTTGACCACTGGTCGGTTTGGGTAACATATCCGTATTTAAATGTATTGTTATTGATATGGTATTTTGCTTTGACGCGCGTTCCGGTTTCAGGATCGGTTTGACCGGCCGTGTTATACACCAGTTCGCCATTTTCACCTTCTGGATCGGACTCTGAGTCGAAAGCGTAGTCGTAATACGCGAAGGCTTGGACCAGTGGGTCCATAGCACTGTGACAGCCAACGCAGCTATTGAGGAAAATCCGACTGTCACCGCCTGGGCTGCGGCTCACATCTTGACGAATGCGGTCAGGAATTCGAGTTTCATCTTTAAACTCTTCTAAATCACCGCACATGTGGTTAATTAGAGTAAAGCGGAACATTGCGCGATTGGTTCCTGCGATGAAAAAGGCTTTCGCTGCAGCACGAGAAGTCATAATTCCTGCGGTAGCATCGGCCGGCAATCCATTTACCGCTGACTGTGCTCGGCGCACCAGCGCATCTTTGAGGTTGATGTTGTTATCTTCAAGGAATTCGTAATGAGCATTGTTATTGTTAGCATAACCCGGCGCACCGTAGCTGGCGTCGGCGGTGTACAGCACATCATCGAACAAAATTTTACGGAAGTCGTCCTCATCGCGAATGATGCCTATCACCGTCGCTGTGTAGTCATTTAGCGGAGCAAAAACGGTTTGCGCTTCGTTGGTCCACGGCGTGATCATATTTTTCAAAGTGACGTTATAGAAGGCTTGATTGTCCATCGCGCGTGCTGCTGCAACCAGCGGGGTACCGGCATTGATATCCGCTTCCATTTGGTCGAGTACGGTTTCTGATGGGTGAGTTCCGGCAAGGCGGTCATGAATGCGCTTGGCTTGTTCACGTGAG
The DNA here is from genome assembly GCA_013373545.1 of Gammaproteobacteria bacterium. GTDB lineage: Bacteria > Pseudomonadota > Gammaproteobacteria > Enterobacterales > Kangiellaceae > Pleionea. Next base: position 2,215 of record JABXHQ010000048.1, on the reverse strand, counting down.
CCCGCGTAGCCATCGGTTAAGCTAAAGCAGCTAACGATAAGCGTGAGCAGGTAGGCTCCGGTGCGCGAGCGCCGCGCGGTCTGTGGTTTTTGTCTTGCTAACATCGAAGGGTCCTCAATCAAGCGTCGGTGAGCGAAATGCTGCACTATAATTATGGCGACTCTGCTCATGATTGTAGTTGTTCGCAGAAGTGGTTTTCGTGAATTTGACCACAGTATTAAAAAGTGGCTGCTGCATAATAGGCAGCGAACTTCGGAGTATTGGCGCGTTTTGGCAGTGATTATGCCAAAAAGTAGGCATATGCTCTCGAGATATGTGGTTTTGAGATAAGGTCAGTTGGAAGTAGTGGTTATGAAAAATACCGTCACGTTAAAAATGCTGGGGTGGATAGCGCCGAGTTTACTGGTACTAGCAAGCTGTAGCAGTTCCGATCCTATTGGCGACAGTGCGCAAAGCCCTGATCCGACAGTGACCGACTATGCGTTGGCGTACGTGATGCGGCCGGTTCCGCGTGATGAAGACGATAATCCAGTGATGGAAAGTCTTGATGAACCCGAGTTATTTAACCCGGGAGCGGTGTTAATGCTTAAGCCGCGTGCTTTACCCAGCGCAGCGGCGATGGATATTACCAGTATTGCATTTGCAGATCCCAATGACCCTGACACTACGCCATTGTATGATGTTAAAGATCTGGCGGTATCGCCTGATGGGACCTTATTGGCGTTTGCCATGCGCGCCCCTGAAATCCCCAACGCTGATGAAGCTGACCAACCGAAATGGAATATCTGGACTTATAATAATGAAACGGGCGAGCTGGATCGCGTGATCGATTCCGATATCGTGGCCGAAGATGGTCACGATGTAATGCCGGCATTCCTTGCCGATGGCCGCATCGTATTTGCATCATCGCGACAACGCCAGGCGAAAGCGATTTTACTCGATGAAGGGAAACCTCAGTTCTCCGGCCTTGAAGAAGATTTAGACAATGAAGCATTTACGCTTCATATCATGGAAGCGGACGGTACCAATTTACGACAAATTACCTATAACCAAAGCCATGATTTATACCCGTCATTATTACCGAATGGCCGCATCGTATTTTTGCGTTGGGACAATATGGGCGGGTCCAATGCTCGGTCGTTGTATTCAATACGCCCTGATGGTCAAGACCTCCAGCGTCTCTATGGTTATCACAGCCAAACTACCGGAAACAATAATTCCCAAGCGGTGTTTACCAAGCCTTTAGCGCTGCAAACGGGAGAATTGTTAGTATTATCTAAGCCGTTGCAAAGTTTAACTTACGGTGGTGATCCGGTTCGTATTGATTACGAAAACTTTATTGAAGCCGACCAAATGCTCGACGGTAGTGCGGGCGTTGGACAAGAATCGATTGCCGCGGATGTTGTAAATATTGATGATACGCCATCACCTAGCGGTCACTACCATAGTGTTTCACCACTGTGGGATGACTCTGGAAGCCGCGTGATGATGAGCTGGTCGCCGTGTATTTTGCGTGATTTAGATCCTGGGGATGAACCCATCCTATATGTCTGTAGCGAAGAGAACCTGCAGCGCTATGAAAATGGCGAGCTGCTTCCCGCCACGCCGATGTTTGGTATTTGGTTATGGAATCGCGATGAAAACACCCAGTCGCCGGTGGTTGTCGCACAACCGGACACTTGGTTTACTGAACCGGTGATTTTGCAAGCGCGTACGGATAACCCTGAATTTATACCCGATGGCGTTCCTGGCTTGGATTTAGACGAAGATTTGGTCAGTGAAAATGTGGGGGTTTTACACATTCGCTCCGTGTACGACATCGATGGCGTTGACTCGACGCCTTTGGGTATCAATGCCATGGCGGATCCTTTGTTAACTCCCTATGATCAGCGCCCAGCTCGGTTTTTGCGCATTGTTAAAGGTGTCGCCATTCCCGATGATGAGGTTTATGATTTTGATAACTCGGCGTTCGGACGCTCGCGGCAGCAATTGATGCGCGAAATTCTTGGCTATGTACCGATTCACCCAGACGGCTCGGTGAAAGTAAAAGTGCCAGCGAATGTGCCGTTTACGATTTCAATTCTTGATGCAAACGGACAACGCATAGGTGGCCGTCATGAGCATTGGTTACAATTGCGTCTAGGTGAAGAGAAAAACTGTACCGGCTGTCATGCGGCTAATAGTGAACGCTCACATGGCCGTAGCGATGCCGATC
>JABXHQ010000111.1 GCA_013373545.1 Gammaproteobacteria bacterium | reverse complement strand
TCCAACGCGTCCAAAAAAACTAAGATCAGGATTTATTTCATAAGTCACGCGGCCGGTTGCTGACTTTTGTTCAGAGGGCGAGAACAACATTCGATACGCCGTTCGATCAAAGCCACACCAAGTGTCGTTGGCTGAGAAAATCGGAATGACTTGATCCGGTTGCCCTAAACCGCCTAACGCATCATTTGGCGTGCCACAGTTCGGATCCTGATAAATGGTTCCAGTATCCAAACCTAAAAAGCTCGAACCACCAATCGAGTAAGCACCACGCGCATTCGCAACATCAGAGCCAGCGTAGTCGCGGTCGCGAGCGTACAAAGCGCCTTGTTTCCAATAATCGACAATAAAGTCAACGGTCGTTTTATCGGTGGTCACACCGGACAAAAATTGAAAACGACTAGTATCCGCGCCGCCATCGGCGGTCACGCTTCTGCGCAAGGTTAAGTCGGAACCATTAATATCCTTGCGAGTAATAATGTTAATAACACCCGATACCGCGTCAGAACCATAAATAGCCGAAGCGCCATCGGTTAAGATATCAATCCGCTCAATCATAGCGGTCGGAATAGAGCTTAAATCCACAAAGTTTGTTGTACCACTTATTCCAACTGGATAAATTGGCATGCGGCGACCATCAAGCAGCGTCAAAGTACGACCAAAACCGAAGCCACGAAGATTGACAGACGAAGCTGCGGGGGTGAAACCAAAAGTAAATGATTGATCAATGCTGCCACCGGCGTTTTGCGTAAGCCCATCGATAACGTCTTGAACTGTCGCTAAGCCTTGCCGGTCCATTTCTTCACGGGTAATCGAGACAACCGGCGAAACGCCTTCAGCGTCCACGCGTTTAATCCGGCTACCGGTAATGACCACGCGCTCTTCTCGTGCACCATCATCTTCTGCGGCGCTAAGCGGTGTGGTCGCTAGCGATAAACCAGCCCCTAAAATAAGAGCATGCTTAACGGCAACACCAATCTTATTATATGAATTCTTCATGCCATATCCTCTTTGACTATTTCAGTCATGCATTTGTGAGAAAAAAGCGGCTCCTTGCGTTATGCGAAGAGAGCCGTAACAACCAGGGATTGTCTTTATTTCAAAGACTTAGTCATCACACCGAATTCAGTGTCGAATAACAATGCGTAAGCTCTTGAATTTATCTTTAAATAAATTTAAAACATTGAAGAAATATTGAGTGCGGAAAAAGTTCGAAACAAATTCAATAACTGTGTCGAAACTGAAGCATTTGAAACATTCATTTACAGCTCTATTATCCGGGCAACGAATTAATTTGCTTTAATAGCACATCAATTGAGTAATGCGGATTGCGGTGATGTTCGAAGAAATACTAAAAATTATTTACCTTCTTGCGCTAGGACAAGGTGTTTTAGTCGCCATGGTATTGATGTTTAGTCGCGCTCCGTCCGCTGCAAATACTCCAGAGCAAACAGCTCCAAAGCCGGTGACTTCAGTTGAACATAAGATTTTATTTTTTTATATCTTGGCGATGATGCTGCCATTATGGGAAGGCTATATTAGTCTAGCGCCAGACGCGCTAAAGCCGCTCTCAATTCCTTATTTATTTTGGTTATTACCCTGGTTATATGGACCGCTGCTTTATTTATATGTGAAAGCAAAGTGTCGCAAAGATTTTAAACTCACCAAAAGCGACGGCAAGCACTTCACTATCTTACTGTTTCCAATCCTAGTATTAAGTACACTCGACTCGCTCCAGCAGTCAATCCCGCTGCTGGTTATTCAACGTCTCAGTTGGGCTTTAGTATTTTCGCAAATGTTCACCTACATTGGCTTTTGCTTTAGTGAAATAAATCGCTATCAAAAGCTATTAGCGAACAACTACTCCTATTTGGAGCAACGCAACATTAGCTGGTTAAAAAAATTGCTAGTGGGCTTTGTATTAATCTTTTTATTGGATATGGGCGTGTATTACCTAAAAGCTTTCCTCGAGTTGCGCGCACAGTGGTATTTTCATACTTTTGTTATTGTTGAGAGCCTATATGTGGTCTTAATTGGCTTCTTCTCGTTTCGCCATCCATCAGTGGACCCGAATAGTTTGGTAGAGCCGAACCCTAAATACGAAAAGTCTTCACTGGATCCACATGTCGCCAAACGTTTAGCACAAAGAATTGTTGAGCTGATGGAGCACGAAGCCTGGTATTTACAAAATGATCTCACGCTGCAAAATCTTGCGGAACGATTAAACGTGAGTTCTCATCATTTATCGCAAGTTATCAACGATCAGTTGAACATGACCTTCTATGAGTTAGTTAACGAGAAGCGAATCAGCGCGGCAAAAGCGTTATTAGCCGAAGAGCCGCAAGCTCGAACAATTTTGGATATTGGCTACGAGGTTGGATTCAATAATAAAACATCGTTTAACAATGCATTTAAAAAGTTCACCGGAATGACGCCCAGTGAATACCGCCGACAAAGCTCTCAAATCGCAAATCTGCGATAGATAACGACACCCGCTGAGCGCACTTGTGTAGCACTTAGTTGAGTTATTAAAATTTTGAAACACTTTCGCCTGAATTATAAAAAACCAATAAAAACAACGAAGTAAGGCGATAGTAAAGGTTGCCCCGAGGAATGTTGACGTTAACAGTTATCTAAATTGTCTACCGTTTGCGTCTATTTAATTACCGTTCACCTAGAACGATAACGGAATAGGAAAACATGATGTCAACGACTTGCTCAAATACCACCATGATTGTGCTTGGGAAGCTACAGCTTAACAGTCAAACACATGAGCTGATCATTAACCAACAACGCCATCGATTGCGCTATAAGTTATTTCACTTGATGCGTTACTTGGCCGAGCACCCGAATCAATTGATCACACGACAAACCTTAATTGACGAAGTATGGCGCGGAAACTATTACATCGGTGAAAAAGGTTTGACTCATGCGGTTTGCATGTTGCGCTCATTGCTTAAACAAGACGAGAGCTATTCCGTGCGCATCGAAACCATTCCAAAAACCGGCTATCAACTGCGCATTTTTGACCACGAGTCAGCGGTAGTGCCGAAACAAGAAGCCGCCCCCGCTATCGCTATCGACACCTCGGTTCCAGCTTGGTGGCCAACGACTAAAGAGTCGCCTAAGAAGGAGTCGCTGCAATCACTCGCTTAGGTTGTAACTGTAGATCATCGTTGACCGTTGCGATCCCTAAAAACTCGCCAGAGGGATGGTAGACTTTAATTAGGTCACTGTCCGCTGGCGTCGGCATCGAAATCGCCTGACCTTGCGAAAAATAAAATGCTGCGTCATCGTCTAAGGTTACCTGTGGGTAGCCTTCCAGAGCGGCATCAACCGGCAGTAAGAGTGCATCCATTGCAGCAAAGTCTTCAGCGTCCCGGAGCTGTTGCAGGTGCTCCATTGGCAACATTTGAGCCGCCGGAAAATGTCCGACCCACTCTCGATGTAACACCGTGACATGAGCTCCGCAGCCCAACTTCTCTCCGATGTCCTCAATTAAATTTCGAATGTAAGTGCCTTTACTACAAACCACATACATCGAGAATTCCGGGGCACTAAAAGATTCGATAGTCGCTTCAAACACCTCTATCGGTCGCGCTTTACGCTCAACCTCTATTCCTTGACGGGCTAATTTATACAAAGGTTGCCCTTGGTGTTTTAAAGCCGAGAACATGGATGGTGTTTGTAGTGTATTGCCACGAAACTCCGCCACCACTTGCGCTAATTGCTCAGGCGTTACGTTCACCTCGCGGCGCTCAATAACTTCACCCTCTGCATCTGCGGTTGTGGTTTTCTCGCCGAGGCGAGCGGTGACTCGATAGGCTTTATTCGCGTCCAGTAGAAACTGGGAAAACTTGGTCGCTTCGCCAAAACAAATCGGCAACATGCCACTTGCGAGCGGATCGAGACTTCCAGTGTGACCCGCTTTTTGTGCATTGTACATGCGGCGCAGCTTTTGCAGCACGTGGTTAGACGAATGGCCAGTGGGTTTATTGATTAACAAAATACCATTGACCACTCGGCCTTTGCGTCTACGTGCCATAACTAAAAAGGTCTCAATTATTGACTATCTTTGGAGCGCGCTTGATCGATGAGTGATGACATCGCTTGCCCTCGCTGCACAGAGGTATCGTGCTTAAAGTGCAATTGCGGCATTACTCGCATACGGATCTTGGTTGCGAGCGTACTGCGGATAAAGCCCTCTGCCTTGGTCAATACTTCCAAAGCAGCGGCAATTTCCTGTTCGGTATCTTTTCCTAAAAAGGATACGAAAACTTTTGCGTGTTGCAGATCACGAGTGATTTCAACAGCAAGAACCGTTGGCATGCCGACACGGGGATCTTTAATTTCGCGTTGCAAAATCAATGCAAGTTCGCGCTGCAACTGCTCTGCAACGCGATCCGTACGGCTAAATTCTCGACTCACCGGCAACTCCCATTAAATGGTGCGGGCTACTTCAATCACTTCAAAGCATTCGATTTGATCGCCTGCTTTAACGTCATTGTAATTCTTAACACCGATACCACATTCCATACCATTACGAACTTCCTGTACGTCATCTTTAAAGCGACGTAATGATTCAAGCTCGCCTTCATAAATAACCACATTGTCGCGTAGTACACGAATTGGACGATTACGCTTGACCACACCTTCAATAACCATACAGCCCGCAACCGCACCAAACTTAGGTGAACGGAACACATCACGCACTTCGGCAAGACCAATAATTTCTTGCTTGCGTTCAGGTGAAAGCATGCCCGACATTGCGGCTTTAACCTCATCAATTACATCGTATATAACGCTGTAGTAACGCAGATCAACCGCTTCATTCTCAGCAACTTTACGCGCGGCTGCATCAGCACGAACGTTAAAGCCCACGATAAACGCATCCGATGCAGAGGCAAGGGAAACATCGGTTTCGGCAATACCACCGACCCCGGTAGCAATGACGTTAACACTCACTTCATCCGTCGATAGATCAGTAAGTGACTTAACGATGGCTTCAACGGAACCTTGCACGTCAGCTTTGACAATTACACTCAAGGTTTTCTTGTCTGCTTCGGCCATGTTCGCAAACATATTTTCCAGCTTCGCTTTTTGTTGGCGAGCCAGTTTCTCATCACGCTGTTTTTCTTGGCGGGTTTGCGCAACTTCGCGCGCTTTTTTCTCGTTCTCAACACACAAGACATCATCACCGGCTGACGGAACCCCCGACAGACCCAGTACCTCAACAGGCATCGATGGACCGGCTTGTTCGATTGTTTGTCCTTTGTCATCAACCAGAGCACGAATACGTCCGTGATGTAATCCGGCAAGCATAATATCGCCACGTTTTAGCGTGCCCGACTGAACCAAAATAGAAGCCACCGCACCACGACCTTTATCCAATCGCGCCTCAATGACGATTCCTTTAGCATGACCGGCCGCAGAGGCTTTCAACTCGAGAAGCTCAGCTTGCAATGAAATCGCATCGAGTAATTCGTCAACGCCTTCACCAGATTTCGCTGACAAGTGGATGAACTGGGTGTCACCGCCCCAATCTTCAGGCAGTACATCGTGTTGTGATAATTCGTTTTTCACCCGGTCCGGATCCGCTTCTGGCTTATCCATTTTATTGACCGCGACAATCATCGGAACACCCGCAGCTTTGGAGTGTTGAATGGCTTCGATGGTTTGCGGCATTACACCGTCATCGGCAGCCACCACCAAAATAACAATATCAGTCGCATTGGCGCCACGCGCACGCATCGCGGTAAACGCGGCATGTCCCGGTGTATCTAAGAAAGTGATACCACCACGATTGGTTTCCACGTGATAAGCCCCGATATGCTGGGTAATACCACCCGCCTCACCGTCGGCGACTTTAGAAGCACGAATATAGTCCAGTAATGATGTTTTACCATGGTCAACATGGCCCATAATAGTCACGACAGGTGCCCGCGATGACAACTCGCCTTCTTGGCTTTCTGTGGCTTTCGAGATGAGCTCTTGTTCGGCGGTCACTTCGGTTTTAGCTACCGCTGTGTGGCCCAATTCTTCCACAAGCAAGATAGCATCATCTTGTTCAAGTGGCTGATTGATCGTGGCCATTGTGCCCATTTTCATCAGAGCTTTAATTAATTCTGCCGCTTTAACTGACATCAACTGGGCAAGTTCACCTACAGTGATGATATCAGGAACTTCAATTTCAACGACTTTCTTACTAACAGGTTTTGAGAATCCGTGTTGCAAAGCTTTTGGTGCCTTAATTGGTTTGTTGGTTTTGGGCGCAAGATCAACTTTCTCGGACTTGCGACGCGAGGATGAATAACGACTAATGATGTCATCATTGTCATTTTCACCAGAACTACGTTTTTTCTTCTTACGTTTTTTCTTCGGCGCATCATCACGGGTATCGTCTGCACCATCGCGAGTTCCACGACGCACAGGCTGCGCCACTTTGCGCTCTTCATCTTTGGCTTTTTCGGCAGCTAACTCAGCTTGCGCTAACGCCTCAGCTTCAGCCTTTTTACGAGCTTGGTCAGCAATCCGCGCTTCCACTTCAGCACGTGCTTGGGCTTCGGCTTCCGCTTTTAACTTAGCAGCAACCGCTGCCTTTTCTTGCTCGGCAATTTGCTCCGGAGTTAAGGCTTCTTGCTCGGCGGCAGAGGCAGGCTCTTCAATCGCTTGCGGTGCACCATCTACTGGGGTTGACTCTTCAGCAACCGGTGCAACTTGTGGGCTAGTTGCTGCAGCCTCTTCCACCGCTTCTGGCGCGGCAACTTCAGGGGCTTCAACCACTTCCGCTGCCTCTACTTCACCCGCTTCTGTTGGCTTTTTAACGTAAGTACGCTTTTTACGAACTTCAACCGTGACGGTTTTCGACTTACCCGTTGATCCAGTAACTTTCAAAGAGCTTTTCTTCGAGCGCTTGAGCGTGATGCGTTTGGGTTCATTCGACTCCGAACCACCGTGACTTTGCTTCAAATAAGACAGCAAAGTTTGTTTTTGCTCGTCTGATACCACATCCTCGGGCCCTTTAAGGTCGAGGCCGGCACTCTTCATCTGCTCCAGTAGTTTTGCTACTGGCGTGCCAACGGTTTCAGCGAGTTTCGCTACGGTTACTTCTGACATTCGTTAAGGCTCCCAGATTAAGATTCATCGTTTGCAAACCAGGGTGCCCGAGCTGCGAGAATTAATTCACCCGCTTTTTCTTCGGTCATCCCTTCGATATCCATTAATTCGTCGACCGACTGCTCAGCCAAGTCTTCCATTGTTTGAATACCCATTGATGCTAATGTAAAGGCTAGTTGACGCTCCATACCATCCATATTGAGCAAATCTTCGGCCGGCTCAGAAGCATCTATTTTTTCTTCTGTTGCAATGGCTTTGGTGAGCAACACGTCTTTAGCACGCGAGCGTAGTTCTTCCACAAGATCTTCATCAAACCCATCGATTTCAAGCATTTCAGCTAACGGCACATACGCCACTTCTTCAATTGACGCGAAGCCTTCTTGCACTAAGATTTCCGCCAACTCGTCATCAACACCTAAGTCATTCATAAACATGGTCACAATGCTGGCGCTTTCAACGGTGTTTTTCTCATTGAAGTCAGCTTCCGTCATAACGTTTAAAGTCCAGCCAGTTAACTCGCTGGCTAAGCGAACGTTTTGACCGCTGCGGCCAATCGCTTGCGCTAATTGATCTTCAGCTACCGCGATATCCATGCTGTGCTTATCTTCATCAACAACAATGGCAGCAACTTCAGCTGGCGCCATAGCATTAATGACAAACTGCGCAGGGTTATCATCAAACAAAACAATATCAATTCGTTCATTATCGAGCTCACCCGATACCGCTTGTACTCGCGAACCACGCATTCCAACACATGCACCTACCGGATCGATACGCTTGTCATTCGACTTCACGGCAATCTTTGCTCGCGAGCCGGGATCACGTGCGGCACCTTTTAAATCAATAACTTCTTCTGCAATTTCGGGTACTTCAATGCGGAACAATTCAATTAGCATTTCCGGACGCGTGCGACTAACAAACAGTTGCGGACCACGCGCTTCTGGGCGCACGGCGTATAACAAGCCGCGCACTCGGTCACCGGTACGAACGGATTCACGTGACATCATTTCTTCGCGCGGGATAATGGCTTCTGCATTGTTGCCTAAATCTAGGATAATGCTGTCGCGATTCGCTTTCTTCACCACACCGGTAATCAATTCGCCAACACGACCTTCGAACGCTCGAACCACTTTTGCGCGCTCGGCTTCACGAACTTTCTGAACAATGACTTGCTTTGCCGTTTGTGCCGCAATGCGACCAAATTCGATCGACTCGATTTGCTCTTCAGCATAATCGCCTACGGCAATATCCGGCTCTTCCACTTGTGCAGCGGATAGACTGATTTGAGTAAACGGTGACTCCAGACCACTGTCGGTATCTTCAACAACTTCCCAGCGCCGGAAAGTATCATACTCACCGGTCACACGGTCGATTGCGACGCGAACTTCTATCTCGCCACCATTTTTCTTCTTGGTCGCGGTTGCAATAGCAGCCTCCAAGGCCTGAAAAATTAATTCTGGCTCAACATCTTTTTCGTTGGATACAGCATCAACTACTAAAAGTATTTCTTTGCTCATCTGCTAAACCTCAGTTGTGCATTAACGGCTATTACTTACGACTTAAATTAATCAAAATTCGGAACAATGTTGGCTTTTTCAACATTACCAAATTGCACCGCGAATTCTTTACCATCTACCAGTAGCGTGAGAGTCTCCCCTTCCACTGACTGTAACAAACCACGAAAATTTCGTCGGCCTTCAACCGGCGCATGACTACGCAGTTTTATTTCTTCGCCCTGAAACCGCTCAAAATGCTCTAACTTGAACAAGGGACGATCGTATCCAGGCGACGATACTTCTAAATTGTAATTCCCACTGATTGGGTCTTCGACGTCTAAAATGGCGCTTACTTGGCGACTCACGTCTGCACAATTATCGACCGTAATTCCGTCGGCGTGGTCAATAAAGATACGCAAAACCGAATGACGCCCTTCCGCGACATATTCAAGACCAACAAACTCGAAGCCGACGGCCTCGACGGCCGGCTCAATCATTCGATTCAACTCATCAATCATTGCCATGATGACCATACTCCGCAAACAAAAAATGGGCAAAAAGTGCCCATTTCTTAATCAAACTGTGGGCGGCAAATCAGTAACTATTTGATTTGCCTAAGAAAAAGCCCCATTAAAACGGGGCTTTTTCATTAAAAACCGGTTGGTAGCGGGGGCCGGATTTGAACCAACGACCTTCGGG
>JABXHQ010000069.1 GCA_013373545.1 Gammaproteobacteria bacterium | reverse complement strand
GGGTTCAATATTTTTATTGTCGTAATAAAAATCAATTCCTGCGTCAGTAATGAGGAAAAAGGTTAGCGGACGCTTCTATTTCGTTAGGCAATTGATCAATCTAGTGATGTCTGCTTTGTTCCCATTGCGGACGTTTTGGTAGAAGCAGAAAAAACGTCCGCAAAGGCATCCATAGCAGGCGTTTTTTTATCGTGCAAACTCTACAAGTAAACCAATCTCACTTACCAGCCAAAATTGAACCCGTAATTTTTCTAAAATTAGCCCGAATGATGGGTGCCCCCGCTAACGAATCACACTGAGACATTAATTGCTGGTAAAAGAATTAGGACTGACACGTGTCTAGCATAAATCTAAACAGGCAGGCTCCAATTGAAAATCCGGTAACTATCTGCTCAAGTCCGAGCAATTGCACCTTAATTGCTCATACACGGCTCTCACATTGCTAGATGCGACAACATAATTATGAATTTCACTCGAGTACCCTTCATATTCAAAAACAGTGCTCTCAGAGAGCTTCCATAAAAACATAATTGATTCGCCATCGGATACATAAGCTAATATAAAATCATCAAAAGCATCACCAAAAGATAGTAAATACGCTCCATTTTCAGAGCTATCAGAAAAAACTAACTTCCAAGCAGTCTCGGCACTTAAATTTGACAGTGCGATATTTGCTTCCTGAAAATTAAAGGAAAAGCTGACTCGCTCAAGCTGATTCAAAATAATTCCTACATCAGAAGAATCTTCTTTAGTTCCAACAGGAATTCCGCCAATCCAAATAAGCACCTGACCATTATTAAAAAGTTCTACCGCGAAATGACTTTTTTCTCCAATTATCATAATTACCACCGTTGAACCTCAATAGGTACATTACTTAATGAAATTTCTCTTGGTTGACCGTTTTGAGTTCTACCATTGGTAGAACCATTCCAATGCCACTTTTTACCGCTCTTTTGAAATCTATGATAAACCGCTTTTTTTCCTTTTCCAACTTTCGTCCAGCGGTTACCGTCAGAAGCGACACGGCTAGACCTCCACAAACTTTCGTGATCCTTGGGAAGAACACTCTTTGTTTTGTTATACGTATTATGCCCTCTTAAATGAGGATCATGATGACCTGGGTTTTCATACTCATCATCTTCGTCAGGATCATCAGGCTCCATGCCACCAGGAGAACCGAAAGTATCAGCAGGGTTAATAGCTTCTCTGATTTGTTGTTGTCGATTCTTTTCAGAATAAGACACTATACCCTTATCATGGTACAACGATTGAATAAATTCTCTTTGACCTGCTTTGTGATTTTCTACTATCTGAACAGTAATTAAAGGTGCAGATAAAACAGTTAATATCAACCCAGACTGTAGCCGTTTTTCAGCCACTTCTCCCATTATAAAGATAGTTGGGTTTGCGACGCTTCCTCCATGCAACTTGTCTTTTTGCGATAAATGAGATAAGCAAACCGTCCCACAAATCAGAGCTGCAGTATTTCGCCCTCTTTCAATATGGTCTAAGGGGAGTCCTGGTTCATCATCTTCATAATCGCTTCCAATTTCATCTGATGAGCCGGAGGGGTTACTACTTTCCAATCTTGTTAGTCTACATATTGGATCAGCTTCACAACTATCTGATATGCCGTTTCTATCGTGAGGCTCCGAGCCACAGTCAAATGGCAAACTACTACATTCGCCATCTCTTATTACAAGAGAAAAAGTATACCCACTCGGATCCGTCCCAGCCAACGGATTATTCATAATATACGAATACGGATTCATCGACTGGGAGTTACCCGGATCTTGAATAAAGGGATCAACCGATAGGAAGCGGCCTAAGTTGTAATCATAAGCTCGCCCGTTCATATGAATCAGCTGAGCACTATCTAGATGCTCATGATCGGTGAAACCTCGGTTTGAATACTCAGAGTTGACGATGTTGAGCAAGACTTCAGATGAGGTTTGAGTGTCATGCAGTCGTTCAGTGCGCGGCTTCCCAAATGCGTCGAATGTGCGACGCTCTGCTACTGTACCTTGCATGTCCGCTAATGCGACATAGGAGACTGTAAAAAATTAATTGACTCTGACCCTAATTTTTCCTTAAGTTTTCAGTTACAAATTCCGCAAGTCTTGTACCGACTTCAACAGATTTCCAATGAAGCTCTTCCGCTTCCTCTTTATTACCTGCATCGTAGGCTTCGTTGATTTTAGCGATAATACAGTTGTACTCATCGTTGAGTTCCTTGTGCTTTTGCCAAGGAACTCCTGACTTGTAATACATAATCCAAACATGCCAATCATGGGCACCACTAACCCACGTAGGAGGCTCTACATATTCAAGCGAGCGATTTGCTTTTTTTAACAGATCAACAACAGTGGAAAATTGACCTTGCTTTAATTTGTATGGCTCCCACTTTACGCCACCGCTCATGCCTGCATCATTGATACCTTTTGAAAGTAGTTCATTTATTACAGTTTCACTCGGAATAATTTTTGTGCTCAGCAAATAAGGCATCTCGTTAAGAAGATCGACTGTATTGCCTTTCTCGACAATAGAACCCGGCCCAGTTGCTAGAAGTATTTCAAAATTAAAAGTATCAGTAGCTTTTCTTTCTATCATAACGGCATCTACAGATTGGGTGTCGTAATTAACGCACTGTTCAGAGCAACCAACAAGGAAAGCTAGAAAAAACAAAACGTTTTTCATCTGGTACTCTTGGGCACTTAGCGCTGAGTGCAGCGGCAGTTTGTGGAGTGGCGTTTTGTGCTAGCGTAGCGACCAACACAAAAGAAGCCACGGAACAAACCGTCCGACTGGCACGACTTACTATGCTGGGGTCGAATTTTTACGTTTTTTACCCAATACTGCTGAAGCGATGGCTCCAACAATTAGAATATAGAACCAATACTTAGTTGAAACTTGGGCTTCTTCGTTTGAAATCAAACCCGTCATCGGAGCTAAAGCTACAATCAAAAACCCTAAAACAGCCGAAACTATTTTTGAGCATAGCGTTAACCACTTATTCTCAAGTTTCCCTGCAAAATAGAACCCTCCAAATATAACTAAATTACCTAATATTGCGACTATGATTGGCATTAACATCTCCTCTTAGTGATTTTTAGCATAACGCTCAGTTGTGCGGCAGTGAACGAGCTCGCGAGTGAACTGTCGTGACACCAACCACTTGTTAGAGCTATTATTGATTGGCTGTTTCGTAAACATGAATAACATTTCCATTTCTAACCAAAATATATCCAATGCCGCCGCTCAAAGGTGGCGCAGCATAAGAACGCACTTCATCTCCTGCTTTATATAAGGACTTAAGTTCGGCCCAACCTTTTGCTTTCGACAATCGCATTGATTCTATGGCTCCTATGGATTCTATAATAGGGTTTTCTTCGCCTTTAAACGAATTACAATCAAATTTAAAGGGCCTTCCTCTTATAGTTTTTATTTCTGAATCTACGCATTTAAAGGTAGCATTTTTATATTTCTCAATCTGCTTTATCGCCCAAGCTTCGTTTTGCTTTTCGATTTCCTCTATAGACTGAGGCGCATCCCACCAGCTTTTCGGGGGATAACTTTTATCATTTCCGTATGAAAGACTAGAGAATGCCATAACGAAAAATATAATCGATCCGAATCTCATTTATGCCTCTAACAGTATATTATATTCATTTGAGCGTAAATAAACCGCTCACATTTCAAACCGAATAGCCTACCCCCCTTTCACGACAAGTGCTAGAATAAATATCACAGTTCCCGATAATGCTGTATAGATCACAAATGC
>JABXHQ010000073.1 GCA_013373545.1 Gammaproteobacteria bacterium | reverse complement strand
CACGGGCATCAATCAAGGCGACATTATGCTGCAACGACTGCTCTAAAAACGCATGGATAATGAGTGAGCTAAATTGCTCTCCCATCGCCATAATGCGCGCTTGCGTTGAATAAAAGCTCGGCGACTCGTCCACTAAAAGCTGCTCATGCAGTGGTTTGAGCTCTGCAATTTTAGCTTCGACTTTGGTGCTTACTGACGCTAGGGTTTCAGGTGCCAGCGCTAACGTATCCAACAGTTTACGGTGCTGTAAAACCAACAAGTCACACAGTTCATCGATATTAACCGCTTCCGGTGACTGACTCAGTTGCTCCAGACGGTTAGATACTCCACTCAGCGCCGACACAACGACTAAAACCTTGTGTTTAGACTGTCGTTGACGCGCCACCAGCTGGGCCATGTTGTTCAAAGAAAGTTGAGCACTTACGCTGGTCCCGCCAAATTTAGCGACAACCCAGTTTGCACTTGCAGTCATTATTGACACCTACTTAAGATAAATTCTTGCAGTTTTGATTGTTGATTGACCAAAGTAAAACAGCGTTTCGGCTGTTCCACTAAGCTTTCTAGTGCAGGCGTTAACGGCAACGCTTGTCCCGTTACTTGTGTCACTAGTTCGGAAAATTTGAGTGGATGGGCAGTGGCTAAAGCGATGACATCAGGCAACGCAGAACGCCGTCTTGCCGCGATGCCAACCGCAGTGTGAGGATCTACCAAATAACCATCAGCGGCCGTTTCACGCATGATAGCTGCCGTTTCATCATTACTAATGGCGTAAACTTCGAAGGACTGGTGAAACTTCGCCAAAATTTCTGGCTCAACGCTAAACTCTCCGTTCAGACGCAGCTGCTCCATTTTGGTATTGATATAATCACTGTCGCGCCCACAAAGCTCAAATAATAAGCGCTCAAAGTTCGAGGCCACTTGAATATCCATGGCCGGACTTAATGTCGCGAGCGATGGGTTGGGCCGATAAACGCCCGAAGCGCTAAATCGAGCAATAAGATCATTTTCATTACAGGCGACAATAAACTTATCGATCGGAAAGCCCATGCGTTGAACATAGTAGCCGGCCAGTACATCACCGAAATTACCGGTTGGCACGGCAAATGAAACGGCGCCTTGCGATGGACGTTCCCGTCCCTTGACGGCATGAGCGTAATAAGTCATTTGCGCCATCACTCGACACCAGTTAATTGAATTAACTGCAGTTAATTTAACTGCGCGGCGAAAGTCCGGATCGGAGAAAGTGGCTTTAACCAGGTGTTGGGCATCATCAAAACTGCCCTCAAGTTCAAGCGGGAAAATATTATCACCCACTCTACGATTCATCTGCGCTTCTTGAACTAATGAGACCCGCCCTTTTGGGTAGAGCATGAAAACTTGGCAACGTGCCATATGATCCAAAGCAGCGATAGCCGCGCCTCCGGTGTCGCCGGAGGTCGCTCCCAGCACCACGCAATGCTCATCATGTTGCTGCAACAGTTCATTTAATACGCGCCCCAGAAACTGTAACGCGATATCTTTAAAAGCCAACGTAGGCCCGTGAAACAGCTCCAGCACGGTGCAATCTTTCAGCTCCTTCGACTGCACTACATCCGCCACGGTAAAGTTCCGGTAGCTTTGAGCGACCAAGGCAGCCACCTCGGTAACGCTAAAGTCAGGCGCCATAAACGGCGTAAATAGCTGCTCAGCTACCGCCTGATAGGATTGTCCATTCAATGCCGAAGGCGTCAAAGATGGCAGACTCGCGGGCACTAAAAGCCCCCCGTCTGGCGCTAAGCCTTGCAATACAACTTCGGCAAAAGAATACTGTTTGTCGCAATTTCGAGTACTATAATATTTCATAATCTGAAAACAATGCTGCTTTGCGTCTATTTTGTTAATTTCTCTTGAGAAAACAAAAACTTTTTGGTTATATGTAGGTTAGGCGGAACTGAATGTTTCTACCAGTAACTCATTTTCGGTTAATATGAATTACAAAGCATAAGAGTGGATGAGCTAGGAAGCCACCTCAGTTTCACGGAAATACAAGCTGCGCTCTAGGTTGAGTTGTACTTCAGTAACTCCAGTAAAGTTGCACTAGGGGGATTGCGTGTTAAAACAGTTTTATTTCGCATTACGTTCATTTACTAAGAACGTCATTATTTTGCTAACGATGGGTGGCGCAATAGCCGCCATGGCTGCGCAAACAGCTCGGCTCGCTGACGGCAGTGACCTAGAGCTCAAAGGTATCGGTAAAGCCACCGAGTTTCGTACCGAAATCTACATTGGCTTAATCTATGCGCCGGTCGGTCTAGACTCGATTGAACTAATCAAAGAGTTCAATACCCCCAAGCGGCTCACCGTGCGATATGTGGCCGATAATTACTCCTACCGCAAGGTCAGCCGTCACTTTAAAGAGCGTATTGCTTTGAACAACCCGCGCGATGTTTGGCAGCCAATGACATCAGAGATCGTCCGCTTCTCAAGAATTTTTAAAGAAAATTTCATAGCCGGTGACGAAATCCGCATGGACTTTATTCCGGGCAAAGGCACATCTATCTATTTAAACGACGTGTTGTTTGAAACGATTGAAAAGCCGGCGTTCATTAACTTGGTAATCAATGCTTGGACCGGTTCGGTCCCCCCTTCAAAATCCTTCAAGCAAGGTATTACCGGAGCTCTAAGCGATAGCGAACAACAGAAATTGATTGCCGAATTCAGCGCGCTGTCACCGCAAAAAGGCCGTTTTAAATTGGATCTGGGTGAACAAATTGCAGAAGCTAAACCGGAAACCAAGCCTACACCCGCGGCAAACAAGCCAGAGCCGAAAAAAGAGCCGCCGAAACAGGTCACTCAAAAGCCCAAGCCAAAACCGGCTGAGGTGAAAAAACAGGTCGTGCAAAAGGCTAAACCAGAGCCTAAAAAAGAACCGCCGAAGCAAGTGGCAGAACAACCGAAGCCGCAACCACAACCGATCCCAGAAGAAGACTTAATCGACGAGGATTTGATTCGCGGCTCTTATGTTCGTGATTTAATTGACGCTGTGAGAGGCAAACTTGAATATCCACGCAAGGCATTCTTAAATGGTGAAGAAGGCGATGCCCTCGCCATTGTCACCATCGATAGAGACGGTGAAATTCAGGACGTCAAATTAGAAGAGCGTACCGGCTCACGAGAATTAGACAAAGCGGTTATCAAGGTGATTCGACGCGCACAACCCTTCCCTAAGGTACCCAAAGAGCTGAAGCAAGAAACCTTCACTTTTGAAGTGCCGATATCGTTTGAATTGTAATTCAATCTCTCATCTTGACTTAGGGCCGCTTGCGGCCCTTTTTTATATGGTTAGCCAATCAAAACCATCGCTTTGGTTAGCAATTTGAAAGTGCCCACTAAACACCTCTGTGACCATCTGCTCGACTTGATCGGGGTGATTATTTTCTTCGCTCAAATGCAGCGCGACTAATGACTCTAGTGAATCAAGCCCACCAGCAGCAACCACACTCAGCGCTTGTTGATTGCTAAGATGGCCGTGCATCCCAGCAATTCTTTGCCGCAAGCTTGGCGGATAACGACTTTGCGCTAAACGTTCAGGACAATGGTTAAATTCCAACAACAATGTACTCACGGGTGCCAACACATCGAGCATATGTTGCGTAAAATGCCCGGTATCGGTCACTAAACCAAGGTGACGTTGCTGATGAGTAAAGCGAAACTGCAACGGCTCACGCGCATCATGCGGAACCGTAAACGGTAAAATTTCAATCGAACCAATACGGACAGTAGACTCAGCTACCAAGGGAAAGGTGCTGTCGATATCGACGCAGCTGCGATGTAGGGCTGTGCCACGTGATAGCCATACGGGAATATCAAAACGGCGCGCAAGGCGCGCTACGCCGGAGCTATGATCACCATGCTCATGTGTCACTAAAATAGCGTCGACGGCATCAATACTTAGACCTTTTGCCTGCAAACGCGACTGCGTTTCTTTTAAACCAAAACCACAGTCGACTAGTAAGCAAGTATCGGGAGTCCGCACCAAGGTTGCATTACCCTTGCTGCCAGACCCCAGCGAAGCACACTGAAACATCGTTTGCAGTGCAGGCTATTTTTTGCGAGTTCTGGTTTTGCGACCAAACGCCTCGGCAAGATGTGGGAAAACTTGCGCCATGCGCGCATCTGATAACGGCTCCCCGTCACTGCCGATAAAAGAAATGGTTACCGGTCCAGAGTTTTTGCCTCCGATAATGACCTGATAAGGTCCTTTCGGCAGCTCCAATACCACCCCTTCGTCATCACCGATTAAAGAAGCAAAAAATCCCGGACTGTTCGCTTCAAATTCAAAGAAATAAGTGGAGCGACTGATATCTTTGTCATTCAAGGTAAAGCCAAACGGCGCCAATACTTCTGGAGTCTTTAACCAAACAACTTCGTATTTAGCCTCAGCAACGAGTGCGGCATTTCGCGACTCATTTTGTCCGAGCGTCACGCTGAACCCTTGATTCAACTCACGCAGGCGTTTTGCTTCACCTAGTCGATCAAGATAGTCAACATAACCGATAAAACTGTTTAAGAACTCCGTTGAGCTGCGCTCGGTTGGCTCCATCACAACCCACTTTTCCTCGTCATAAGGTTGCGACTCTAAGCCGAGTGCTTTAACCGTCACGGCTACCTCGCCGAGCTGTTGACCAGGACCAATGTTAATTTGGAAGCGACTGCGCACAAAGCGTGGCAAGTCGGTGCCGAACAACGAGCGCCACCAAGCTTCGTTACTTTCGTTAATCCAGCCGGTTTCAATACCACTGGCCAGCTCTTTAAACTCGATTTCTTCGTGCGCAAAATAATCTTTCAGCGCTTGATGAGCATTTGCTTCAGAAGTCATCCAAAAAATACTTGGGGTTTGTGCAGCTCGATTTTGGCGCATGCCTTGCCCAACCGATAATAATTGTAACGGCGGCTTGGTCAAATCTTGTGTAGAACCTTGCTGATTGCTGATCGGTGGTACAACCAATTCATCTTGAATGGCTGCATTATTTAAGCCTTCAGGCATTTTCAACGGCGGTGTTTGCTGCGTCTTTTTATAATCGTTAGAGCTGTCATGAATCAATGCGTTTTCGCCATACAGCCAACTACAACCGGACAACGTGAAACTGACGGCCAACACTACCACGGATAATAACTTCATTATTTTGTGTCTCCTGCTGCAACTAAATTAAGGCGTTGCATAGACTGATTTAGCTCAGCGGTTACGGTTAATGGTGTTAACGGTAATCGGTAAGCTAATTCTATTTTCCCCATTTGTGCTAAAGCCCACTTCACTGGGATTGGGTTGGCTTCAACAAATAAATCATGATGCAGCGGCTTGATTTGTGCCTCAACTGCATCGGCTTCAGACATGTTCCCGTCTTGTGCCAACTGGTAACGCTGTGCCATGGCTGCTGGAACAATGTTCGCGGTCACGGAAATGACACCATGGCCACCGAGCTTCATAAAGTCGTGCGCCGTTGCATCATCACCGCTTAGCATACAAAATTGACCGCCTAAACGCTCAATTAGTTCCTGACCACGAGCCAAATCTCCGGTTGCGTCTTTGATCCCAACAATGTTTGGATGCTGAGCTAAGGTAAAAACCGACTCGTTGGTTAAGTCCACCGCGGTGCGACCCGGAACATTATAAAGATAGATTGGCGCGGCAGCTACATCCGCTATCGCGGTAAAGTGAGCAATCAGACCCGCCTGACTCGGCTTTACATAATAAGGTGTAACGGTTAAAAAGCCATCAATCGGCCAGCGATTCATTTGCTCAGTTAAGGCGACCGTTTTAGCGGTTGCAATATTGCCGTTACCCACCAAAATGGCCAAACGCTTACCCGCGACCTCACGGGTTAGTTCAACTAACTGTTGGATCTCATCAAAGCTAAGACTGGACGCTTCGCCGGTAGTGCCTGCAACCACAATACCAGCAGTGCCGGCTGCAACATGCCATTCAACTAGGCTACGATAAGCTGAGTAGTCCACTTCTCCAGTTGCTGTAAAAGGTGTCACTATAGCCACCACACTGCCTGAAATCATACCATCGCTCGCTTGCTTTCTTCACCTTTCAAATTCAAGGTGCGATATGTTACTCATGCCGGGTACTAAGTACAAGCAGAACCACGGCTCGCCATACTTTTTCGCTATGTTTCACGATTTAAATAGCCGACTGAATCGACCAACGATGTTTAACGACAATTCATCATTCGCGCTTATGAATAGATTGACTAAAATTCATACAAGCAAGCGCAAGTGCTGACAAATTGTTCAGAAACCATTACACTCCGCGCATCTCAAAACTAGGAAGACTTTATGAGTGCTCAACTAATCGTTTCGGCAATCGCTCCTAACCGTCCTGGCATGACCAATGACATTGTACAGCTGGTGCAATCTTTTGGTGCGACTATTTCGGAAAGCCATATGACCGTGATGAGCAAAGAATTCGCGGTAATAATGGAAGTCACAGGTCCATGGAATGCATTAACTAAACTCGAACACCAACTGCCAGTAAAAGCTCAGCAGCTGGGTATGTTGACCATGATTAAGCGCTCAGAAAAACCACAAAGTAATAGCGCTCAAACACCTTACCGAGTAACATTTTCTAATATATCGGATCGTACCGTAATTAAAGACATTACCGAGTTCTTTGCCGAAAACACCATTAATATCGAAGAGCTCAACTGTCGCACCTTATTATCGCCGCAATCAGAACGATTTAGCGGTGAAGTAAAACTCACCGTTTCATTAACCGAGCAACAATCAGCAGAAGACATTCGATTAAAATTCGAACAGTTTTGTCATGCAAAAAGTCTTTCTGCAGAAATCACGCCATTAAAAAACTCTTAACAAGTCTTGCAAGCCTTTCGGTTATGACGTAGATTTTAATTAACGAACCGTTAGTTAAACTTTTTCTGGAGGCGCTGCATTGACTGATGCAACCTTAATTGGCAAAAAAGCACCCAATTTCAAACGACCCGCTACTGGCGACCAAACGCTCTCTCTCAAAGACTTCAAAGGCAAAAAACTGGTAATCTATTTTTATCCTAAGGATGCAACACCCGGTTGTACAACCGAAGGACAAGATTTCAAAAATGCCATTAAACAATTCACCCAACACAACTGCGCAATTCTAGGTGTTTCTCGAGACCCAATTCGCTCACATGAACGATTCAAAGAAAAGCAAGGCTTCCCTTTTGAATTATTATCTGACGAAGATGAAACCATGTGTAAGAGTTTTGACGTGATTAAACTAAAAAAACTTTATGGCCGCGAGTACATGGGTATTGAACGCAGTACTTTCCTTATTGATGAAAATGGCAAAGTAGTTCAAGAGTGGCGCAAAGTAAAAGTCAAAAATCATGTAGATGAAGTTTTAGCGGCCGTAGCAGCACTGTAACTCTTTCGCTGCTGACGACCTTGTCATAAATTCAATTTCTACCACCCGACGGAGAGAGATATGGCAAGACGTAAATTCAAAGGTAAGCGCATCTTTGTATTGGATACCAATGTCTTAATGCATGATCCAACGGCACTCTTTCGCTTTGCCGAACATGATATCTATCTACCAATGGTCGTGCTGGAAGAGCTCGACAATGGTAAAAAAGGGGTTTCTGAAGTTGCCCGAAATGTTCGTCAGGTAAGCCGCTATTTAGATGAAATAATGAACGGTGCAACAGCACAAGAAATTGAACAAGGGATCCCTTTAAGTAGTACCGCCTACGCCAATGATGAGAAAACTAAAGAAGGTCGCATCTTTTTTCAAATGCGCGAGCATGCCGACTCCCTCCCTACTTCATTGCCCGGAACAAAAGCCGACAATACCATTTTAAACATAGCTTCAAGGCTGACCGAACGTCACAATGATCGGCAGGTTACTTTAGTTTCCAAAGATATTAACCTGCGCATTAAAGCCAAGATAATTGGCGTCCATACTGAAGATTACTTTAACGACAAAGTCTTAGATGAAATAGAAAACTTATTTACTGGAGTGCAAGAGCTTCCCGATGACTTTTGGGAAACGCACAGTCGCGAAATGGATTCTTGGCTAGAAGAAGGACGTACCTTTTATAAGGTAAGTGGGCCCCTGGTACAGAAGTGGACGCCCAATATGTTTCTTTACTCAACCAATGAGGATGGTTTTGAAGCGGTAGTTAGAAAAATAGAAAATGAAGAAGCTACCATTGAACTTGCCAAAGATTTTCGTCAAGCTAACCACAACGTTTGGGGCATAACCGCACGTAACCGTGAGCAGAGCTACGCACTTAATTTATTGATGGATCCAGAAGTTGACTTTGTATCTCTGCAAGGACCGGCTGGTACCGGGAAAACTCTATTAGCTTTGGCGGCGGCTTTAGAGCAAACCATCGAGCAAAAAATTTACAAGGAGGTAGTGGTTACACGCGTCACTATTTCGGTCGGTGAAGATATCGGCTTTTTACCCGGCACTGAAGAAGAAAAAATGACACCTTGGATGGGCGCCTTAATGGATAACCTTGAAGTACTGGCGCCAGGCTCAGCTGAAGATGATTGGAGCCAACAGGCTACCCAAGATATCTTGCGCAAGTGGCTTAAAGTACGTTCTTTAAACTTTATGCGCGGGCGTACTTTTTTAAATAAATTATTAATTATCGACGAAGCACAAAATTTAACCTCAAAGCAAATGAAAACATTGATCACGCGTGCCGGCCCAGGAACCAAAATCATTTGCTTAGGAAATGTCGCGCAAATTGATACCCCTTACCTCACCGACACCAGCTCTGGTTTAACATATGTGGTTGACCGCTTTAAAATGTGGGAGCACTCAGGCCATATTACTCTACAAAGAGGTGAGCGTTCTCGCTTAGCCGACTTTGCATCGGATCAACTTTAAACACTGAGATGATTGTCATACGGGGCCTTTATTGGCCCCGACTTATTTTGATAACTGACTATGCATTACGGCTCGATTATAAAGTCGCGACCACCGCGTCTTCATCATCATCGGACGTCTTCACTTCATCCCACGCACTGATAACCGCCTTGACTAAAGTGGCTAATGGAATGGCAAAAAACACTCCCCAGAATCCCCAAATACCACCAAAGAATAAAACCGCAATAATAATGGCTATAGGGTGAAGGTTGACTACTTCAGAAAATAAATAAGGCACCAGTAAGTTACCATCAATGGCTTGGATGACTAAATACCAAAACATTAGCCAAAAGAACTGACTTTCCATGCCGAATTGAATATACCCCACCAATGCTACAGGAATGGTCACCACGGCGGCGCCAATATAAGGGATCAATACGGAGAAGCCGACCAAAACCCCAAGTAATAAGGAATAGCGTAAACCAAAGAAACTAAAACAGATAAAACTTGCGGCCCCGACAATAAAAATTTCTAAAACCTTGCCGCGAATGTAGTTACCAATTTGGCTGTTCACTTCCACCCAAACGCGGTTGGTTAAATAACGCTCTTTGGGTAACCAACGTAATAACCAACTGACGATTTGCTCTTTATCTTTCAGAAAGAAAAACACCATTAAGGGCACTAAAATAGCATAAACCAACAACGCCGCGGCATTCAGTAAAGAGCTCAAGGATGCTGAGACCACTAACTCGCCGAACCCTCCAAGTTTTTCACCCACCGATAAATAAATTTCATTAACCTGCTCCATGCTTACAAAATTTGGGTATTGTTGCGGTAGTGCGTCGAGTGTGGTTTTCACTTTATTCATCATAGTCGGGGCATCAACAACCAAGGTTTCAAGCTGGCGCCAAATGAGGGGAACCACGCCTAGGGTTAATAATAAAGCAATGGTGATGAAACCAGAAAAAACCAGCACCACCCCTAAATTCCTTGAGACCCCCTTATTGCCTAAGGACTGTACTAACCAGTCCAAAAGGTAAGCAATAACAATGGCAACAAACACTGGCGCTAAAATATCGGATAAAAAGTAAATAAATAAAAAGCCGCCGAGCAATATCATCAGTAAGACGACTGCCTGCGGATCAGAAAAATTACGCTTAAACCAACGGAGAAATAATTTAGTCATTTTGCGCGTTCGCTATTTTTAACAAGTGAATGGATGATCGCATTGCGCCTGAATTTCGACAACAAAATAATCCTTAAATTGCTCACAGTTCACAATTTTAATGGTTCCTTTGTCGGCCAATCGCGAAATATCCGCAAGAAAACTCGACTCTTGCGCCGATACCGCTAATACCTGCCCCGCTAATAAGTTTTGCAATTGCCGTTTTACCGTGACCAACAACAGCGGGCACGTTAAATGGCGGCCGTTAAAATTAGAAATGGCGTGCACCCTTGTCAGTTCTCAATACGTTAGCAACATGTTAATGTAGGGCTTCTTGGTATTCATCACCCTTGTCGGTCAACAGCCGCAACCACTCAAGATTTTCGGTGTTGGCACTAAGTGGTAGCTTATCAGGCTTCGACACGAACTCAAGGGAACTTTGTGCAACAATTTAATTCCAAGGCTTATTGACGCTCAAGAGCAATTATATGATTTCGAAACTAACATCCTTTTCTTTAACGGCAATTTTGACCAGTGTTTTAAGTGTGACTGCTGCCGAGCAAAAATTACCGGAGCTAGGTAGCAGTACCTCGCGAACCCTCTCCGTTGCACAAGAGCAAGCAATTGGCGACGAATATATCCTGGGTGTACGGCGCTACCTGCCTTTGGTTCATGATCCCCTAGCTGTTGATTACATCAACCACTTGGGCTTTAAGTTGGTTGAGCAAAATCCGGATGCCCAAGATCGCCGCTTCTATTTCTTTATTATTCAAGAGCCTACTTTAAATGCATTTGCCTTGCCCGGCGGATATATCGGAACTCATTCTGGACTGATCGCTGCCGCTGAGTCAGAAAGCGAGCTGGCCGCCGTTATGGGTCATGAAATAGCACACGTCACCCAACGACATTTAGCGCGGCGCTTAGAGCGCCAGCAGCAGCTCAGCTTTCCTGCGCTAGCGTCATTTATTGGCGGCATTATTGTTGCCAGCCAAAATCCGGAAGCCGGCATTGGAATGATGGCGACCGCCAACGCGGGTATGCAACAAGCAATGATCAATCATACTCGTGAGAATGAAAAAGAAGCCGATCGGATTGGAATTCTTGCGATGAGCCGCGCCGGTTTTGATCCGATAGCTGTGGCCGGCTTTTTCGAGAAAATGCAGCAAGCGACACGCTACTTACGGCGCCCGCCAGAATTCTTAATGACTCACCCGGTAAACCAGACACGGATCTCTGACGCCCGTGCCAGAGCACGGCAAATGCCCGAAGCGCGCAACCCTGACTCACTTGAGTTTCACTTAATCAAAACGCGCTTAACCAATGCCACTAACGAGCAGCATTTGCGCGCCGAATATAAATCTTTGAAAGCGCGCTTTGATGACAACCAGTTGAATAATGAAGTCGAGCAATACCGGCTGGCGTTACTCAGTAGTGAACTCGAAGCCCATGCTGATGCAATTGCCATTTTGCGGCAACTGTATTTGCAGCGACAACGCAACTTAATTTACCTTGTTTCATTGGCCGAAGCCTATATTGCAGCGCAGCAACCTGAATTAGCGTTGCCGTTTTTAAAGAGTGAGTTAAAAACCACACCCACCAGCTATCCGCTGATCATGACTTACGCACGCGCGCTGATCGACAGTAAGCAAGCTGAAGCCGCACGCGAGCTGCTGCTCGAACATGCCTACGCACAGAATCAAGAGCCGCAAATGTTCCAATTATTAAGCGAAGCACAAAGCCAAAGCGGCTATTTGCACGAGGTGCACGAGTCGCAAGGTCAATATTTGTTTGCTACCGGCGATTTACAAGGTGCTTTAGCACAATTTGAACTCGCCTTAACGCGAGCAAAAAACGACGGTTATGCACGCACTCGAATGCAAGCCAAGATCGAACAAATTAACCAAATTTTGCGTGCTAGAAGGACTCGACACTAACGCGACAGCAGCGAATTATTACTTGATCATATTGGTCTGACCAGTTATGTTTATTGCAACATTTCGATTGAGGTTTTTCCAATGGCAAATTATCAAGCACCAATTGACGATATTCAGTTTTTACTCCACGACTGGTTAAACATTAGCGAGCATTACCAAAAGTATGGCTATGAAGATGCGGCGGATAAAGACCTCATCAATGCCATTATCGAAGAAGGCGCCAAGTTTGCCCAAGATGTATTAGCCCCACTGAACCAATCCGGTGATGAGCAAGGTTGTCAAATCGATGGACATGAAGTCACCACCCCAAATGGCTTTAAAGAAGCTTATCAGCAATACTGCGACAACGGTTGGCCAGCGCTGACCAGTGAGCCGGAGTTTGGTGGTCAAGGCCTCCCCTATTCATTATCCACCGTGATCGGCGAAATGGTTTCCTCAGCCAACATGGCATGGGGCATGTATCCAGGTTTAAGTCAGGGCGTTATTGAAGCGCTTGCGGCGCACGGGTCCGAGGAGCAGAAAGCGCGTTTTCTGCCTTATTTAGTGAGCGGCCAATGGACCGGCACCATGTGTTTGACCGAACCGCACTGTGGCTCCGACTTAGGTATTTTACGTACTAAAGCTGTGCCCAGTGACGACAACCGCTACAAAATTTCTGGAACCAAAATATTTATTTCAGCCGGCGAGCATGACCTGACTGAAAATATTGTCCACCTTGTATTGGCACGCCTACCGGATGCGCCAGAAGGCACTCGCGGAATTTCTTTATTTATCGTGCCCAAATTCAATGTCGATGAAAATGGTGTTACTGATCAACGCAACCCAGTTTTTTGTGGCTCGATTGAACATAAAATGGGTATTAAAGCTTCAGCAACCGCAGTACTTAACTTCGATGAAGCAGAAGGCTTTTTAGTGGGTGAGCCGAATAAAGGTTTAAACTACATGTTTACCATGATGAACGCAGCTCGCCTCGGTACCGCCCAGCAAGGCCAGGCTTTGTCTGAAAGCAGCTATCAAGGTGCCCTCGCCTACGCCAAAGATCGGTTACAAATGCGCGCACTCTCTGGCGCCAAAGCCCCCGATAAAGCCGCCGATCCGATCATCGTACACCCTGATGTACGACGCATGTTGTTGACCCAAAAAGCATTTGCCGAAGGCAACCGCGCATTGGCTTACTATACCGCCATGTTAGTTGATACCGAGTTAAAAGCCACCGGTGAGCGCAAAGAGAAAGCTTTGAAAGAGCTGAGCTTTTTAACCCCGATCTGTAAAGCCTTTATGACCGAGACTGGCCATGAAGCGACCAATCTTGGGATGCAAGTACTTGGTGGCCACGGCTACATTAGCGAATGGGGAATGGAGCAATACGCTCGCGATGTTCGAATTGCTCAAATCTATGAAGGCACCAATGGCATCCAAGCGCTCGATTTACTCGGTCGCAAAGTGCTCATGGATAAGCTGCATACTTTGCGTCGTGTACAAAAGAAAATGAAGTACTTTATTAAAGACGCAACGCAAGATAAAGCATTACGCGGCATGGCTGGCGACCTTAAAACACTAATTCGAAAATGGTTTATGTTAACGCTATCGATTGCGCGTAAAGCCGGAAAAAATCGTGAAGAAGTCGGCGCAGCTGCGTTCGACTATCTAATGTACTCAGGGTATATCTATGTTGGCTTTGTTTGGCTACAACTTGCCTACACAGCGCGTCGTTTAGACCCTGAAAGCCAATTAGCGAAGAGTAAATTAGCAACTTGTGAGTTTTATTTTGCGCGCATTTTGCCACGCGTTAAAACTCATGCGGCGAATATCAAAAGCGGCGCTGATAACCTAATGGAAGTCGCAGAAGAGCTGTTTTAATTTTGCAACCGATTGGCCGGCTTATTCAGTCGGCCTAAACCGACCGTTTGCGGCGACGCCGCGCTGCTAATATAAAAATCCAGATCGCCCCCATAGCACCAGCTGAATGGCCAGCTGCCGATTCTACTGGGCGGTAAAATACCAACTTACCTTGTCTTTGCTCTGGGATCGAAAGTCGTAAACTGGCGGTTTTTGGCACCCGTTTTAACGGCACTGACCAAAGCGTTCCTTGCGCCTCTATTTGTGGCGCGATCGATTGCCCATTTAACCACAGTAGCACCCCTTGGCAGTCGCTCGATTCCCCCTGACAGCGGAGCGAAAAGTAATCGCTTGATTGCTCATGAGCTAGACGAAGTAATGCAAATAATGATTGCGACTCTGCGTTCACGGCCACCTCAATACTTGATGAGTCAACTTGAGTTGCCTGACGATCGTCAATCGCTTGAAACCAATCCATTTCAGGCATTGTGGTATGCCATTGACCAATGTGCTGATAGCCACTGCCCACTACCGGCACTTGTCTTAAGGATTCACCATGATGATTCATCACTTCCAAGCGTGCATGCAAAGGCGCGGCTTGAGCAGCCACCGTTAGCCTTATGCGGCAGCTTTGATAAGCAAGTAGCTCATCATAACAGCTACCATAATCGACTCTAACAGCACCGTCTGGATCATTGGCAATCGAGAACGATAAAAATTGCGCTTGCGGCTGACTATTCTGTACCACCACCTGCTTGTGCAGCGATATTCCTTCCGGCAAGGGCCCAAAGGTAATTACATCCGGCATCGACAATTGTTGGGTATGTCGAAATACCCAATCGCGGTAATCAGCAAGACGCGTCATCACACTGGGAAAGCCCTGACAATCATAAGACCAACTGTGAACACCATAGATCGTCCACTGATCGTTAAGGTAACTGACGAGTGGAGCTCCACTGTCACCAAAACAGGAAGCATCGCGCGGCTGCTCAGCAAGCGCGCAGAACTGTCCGGGCCGTTTCGCTACGGTTGATAATTGGCCTCGCTGCTGCCAAGTTGATTCTATATAGGCATCACAATCGGCATCCGACAGCGGTTGGTAATCACGCCGAGCCAAACGACTTCCTACCGCCTGAAAATCCAAACGGTCACTCCATAACCATAAGGGCTCAAGGCCATCGCTAGCAGCGTTGGCTACTTGAAAGTAGGGTCCTGCAACGGATTCGGCTAACTGCAATAACGCAATATCGTGCACCACATCGTTAGTGCGGTAACTTGGATGGCGAATGAAATAGTGTACCGAGCGAGTCACGCTATGGTCACTGTATTGTATTTTTACTGAGTGCTTAGCGCCCCGCTCCACGCAATGCGCAGCGGTAACCACCCAACGCTCGGATAACAATGCTCCATGACAGTTACGCTCGCTGCGCGCCGAAAGACCATTGGCTAAATCGTTTTGTACTTGCAAACTGACCACAGGTGGCGCATCAGCCCAGCTAAGCGGCGCAATCACCATCAGGCATAATGCAATGAGCCCACGCAGAATCACTTCATGTAAGTGGTAGAATAGCCATTTGTGGCGAATGTATTGTGGCTCACTGAGCTCGGTGGTGGACACTTTACGTCATCTTCCGCTAGACTTTGCAACTTTCCAATAAGAAAGAGAATTCCAATATGCTTAAGGGCTTAGTTTCTTCGATTCTAGTAGCAAGTTCAAGTATCACAAGCGCGGTAACGGTTGATGACTGCGTTAAAATTACCAATGATCAAAAGCGCTTAGCCTGCTACGACGCGGTCTTTTTACCCCACGCGCAAGCCACCAAAGTCGAAGACAAAGTGCCAGCAGCGAAAGCAGATGCCGCGGAACGAAAAACGGTGGCTGCACCAAAACCGGTTACGCCAGTCGTTCCAGAAACACCAAAGGTTGTGACAAAGTCAGCCACTCCAGAGCCGAAAGATAGCGACAAAGTTGTGTCCATGACTAAAGAAGAATTGTTTGGATTGGAAGACCAAGTCGCCGAACTGAGTGTTAACAAGCTTGAGTCTACATTAACTGGCGAATTTAAATACTGGAAAAAAGGTATGACGATTTCTTTAGATAATGGACAGCAATGGGAAATTACTGAGCGACGAAGTCTTTATCATCGAGTCACTAATCCAAAAATTAGCATCGAGAAAGGTTCGTTGGGTTCATTTTACTTATCGATTGAAGGCATTAATTCACGCCTAAGAATTAAACGCATTAAATAAATTGTTTAACAGCAAAGGTTAAACAAATTTGCAGCCAAAAAAAAAGGGAGCATTTGCTCCCTTTTTTATTCAAACACTTTCATGCTTGAAGTTTTTTTAACTTATGGACGAAGCGTAAACTTAACATACCAGTAGCGACCCTGTGGATCATAAATACCTGGTAAGTAACCATTAAGATCACATTGCGTACATAGCGGTGGATCTTGGTCAAATAAGTTACGAGCACCCACTGAAATCAAAGTGTCATAACCACCTAACTCCATGGTGTAACCAACTTGTGCATCGAAGTAATAGGTTTCATCCATAATATTATAAGACGCACCATTGTTGTTAAAGTTAGGGTTAGAACACAGGCCAAGATTAGCTAGACTTGATGGCGTGTCATCTAAGAAATCAGAACAGCTCTCATAAATCTTAGATAAGTAACGAACCGTTGTACTAGCACTCCAATTGTTCTTACTCCAATCTAACGTTAAGTCGAACTTCCACTCCGGAATTGCGCGATCAGGGTTTGAGCCAAACTCAATACCATCTAGGTCTCCGCTTGATTGACCAAACACTTCTTGCGTGTACTCATTTACAAAAGAGTTATTCCACGTTAAACGGAAACGGCCGAGGTCACCTTCGCTGGTGATCATGCTCAACTTAAAATCACTACCTGAGGTTTTGATTTTGCTTAGGTTTTGCAAGCCGTTATCGAAACGTGTAATACCAATTCCGTTAGCACGAGCGATACCATTACAGAAATCGTCACGACCATTGATCACACATTCATTCAATTGTAACTGTGCATCTACTGCACCAATCGCTTGATCGATCTCATGATCGTACATGGTGAACTCAAAGTTCATCTGTTCGATAAAGTCGTCACCAGAGAACCAATCAGGACTAAATACTGCACCAAAAGTCGTTGACTCGGTTTCTTCCGGGTTGAGCTGATCATTACCACCGGTTACCACAGAGATTTGAGTTTGTCCCAAATTCGCCAATGCTTGGAAGTCCATTGGTCCCCATACTTGCTCACAACGAGTTTGGTTCGCCGCTGTTAAACAAGGATCGGTTAAGGTTGCGTCATTACGCGCACCGGTATTGAAGAACTCACCAATCGATGGCGCACGGAAACCTTCGGCTACGGTACCGCGAATGGTTAATTCATTCATTGGCCGCCACAAGACTCCAAACTTAGTGGTCGTTTGATCAAAACTTACGTTTGAGGTAGTTGTGTACTCAGAACGACGTGCTGCAGTTGTGACTTCTAACGCGCTCATGCCATCGCTGTCTGCTAACAAAGGAAAGCGAGCTTCAACATAGTATTCATCAACGTCATAGCCGCCGCGAGTTGGGCTAGCTGGAATACCCATGCTCTCACCACTGGCTGCAACTACATCCGGTTCGAAGAAACCACTTTGCACTCGGTGCTCATAACCGGCCGCAAATCCAGCATAGCCCGCAGGCATTTCAAAAAGGTCACCGGTAATATTAGCGCTGAACATTTGGATCTTGTTCTCACTCACATCTTTTTGCGTGAATGAAATGTAGTCCAACATTTCTTGCGTAATTGAGTTTTCACCAAAAATATTCAAAGGCACACACAACGGATCCGCTTGACAGGTTGCCAATGGCCCAAGCGCCATCTTAATGCGCGCTGCATTTAGCGCTCCAGTTTTCAATTGCGTTGCTCGGTTGGTTCCCCAAGACATAGAAACATCCCAGAAATAAGGGTTATCAGCTAAATCAAATGAACCTTCAAAGCCGGTGGTAAAAAAGTAAGTGTTAACGTCTTGCTCGTAAGAACGAGGCCCCGCTTCTACCGGACGACGACCGGCAAAAATAAAGTTATTTTCGTCAAGCGTCACACCAAACGGATTGTACGGATTTGAAATGTCGATACTTACAGTATCAGCAATGCCACCGGTGCCCGCTTCTGGACCAATAAAGATTGGCTCTGGTGCCGCCTGATTTTTTGACTGGCGGTTGTTAAACATTGCTTGTGCAAAAAATGAAACCGTATTGGTTAAGTCATATTTTGCACGGGTAAATACATTGGTTCGTTCACTAGGCGTCACATATAAATTATAGGCGGCATAGTTAAAACGGTCAGCGTCAGTAAAGCCATGGAAATCATTTGGATAATCCAATAAACCAGTCGCGCCTGTATTTGGCGTTACATTGATTGTGGTTCCATTATCATCAAATAAAAACCGTCCGGTTGGGGTTGCTGAGCTACCACGAGTATTTCCAGTGCCCTCTAGTGGCGTATCCGCTAGTGAGCGATTTTTTGAAAACACCACATTTTGATCAACGTGAGAGAAAGAACTTACAATACTGTGTCGAGCACCGACGGCACCGAAAGTAAACTCAATAGTTGAAGTGTCACCGTCGTCAATAGCGCCGATAAAATCACCGAAACCACCGTATGAGGCATTCATTTCCCAGCCATCGATATCTTTGCGAGTAATAATATTAATAACACCCGCTACCGCATCTGAACCGTACAATGACGAAGCGCCATCTTCGAGTACCTCAACACGATCAACAATTGCCATCGGAATGGTATTCAAATCAACGGCACCGGAAACACCGCTCGCCGATGCACCACTTACCCAACGGCGACCATCAACTAATACCAATACGCGACGTGAACCCAAATGACGCAAATCAACTTCAGCACCACCAGCACCAACACCACCACCATCAGATGGCATACCAAAGTTACCACTGCTGTTGAATCGAGTATTCAGTGCGGCACCGCTGGTTGCCATTTTTTGCAACACATCAGCCAGTGAAGTAAGACCCGTTTTTTCAAGGTCTTCGCGAGTGAGAGTAAGGACTGGAGAAGCGCCAGCAAGCTGTGATTGACGAATACGTGATCCAGTGATCACGACTTTTTCATCCTTCGCTTCATCTTGTGCTGAAGCCGAGTTGGCTGCGGTAATGCCGGAAAGCGCTACTGCCACCATGCTTAGCTTAAACAGATTTTCTTTTAGCATAGGATTAACTCCCTGTTCTGTTTGTTTTTGTAGAGTTAATACATTACTAGACAGCAAACTTCATCAGAAGACTTAGTAAGTATTGCGCGGGACAACGATAACTCAATCGAAAACATAAGAAAACGAATTTACGTTCTCGAATAGAGATAGAAAAGAATATAGTTCTAGAAATGCGATAAGTCGAATCGTTATTGTGGCTGCAGATCCGATGAATAGTGAAACTGTCCCTTGGAATCAATAATGATTGCTGAAACATTGTTAAGTGTTTCAATAAGTTTCAACCCTCGCTCGGGTCCAAGAATAAACACCGTTGTGGATAGTGCATCGGCGGTCGTCGAGTCATTAGCAAGAATAGTGACACTGATACTTTTGTTGGCTGAGTGTCCGGTAGTTGGATCGATAATATGATGAACCCGTTCACCATTTTTAATAAAAAATCGCTCATAATCGCCCGAAGTTGAAATCGCAACATTTTCCAGTGGCAGCTGAGTCAATACTGCCCCCGGTTGTCGAGGATGCTGAATACCGATAGTCCATAAGCGGCCTCGTTTATCACCCAACACTCGGCTGTCTCCACCCGCTTTAACAAATGCGTGCGCAACCTGTGCTTTTTGCAGTAACTCAATACAACGATCAACCGCGTAACCTTTGGCAATTCCTCCAAGATCAATTCGTGTATTGGGCTTAGAAAACTTAACTTGTCCCGCCTCATTTAATTCGATGGAGCGAAAATCGATTAGCGCTTTATGCTGTTGAATAAATTCTTCTGAAGGTGCAACCGATTCTCGATATTGAAAACGATAACCGACGCTCGCAAAAGTGATATCAAACGCGCCTTGGCTTAACTTTGAAAAATCGATTGAACGTTGGAGTAACCAGTAGAACTCAGGCGAAATATTTTGTGCTTCGGTAGCGGCTAACTGATTCACGCGATACAGCTCGCTGCTCTCAATATAGGGACTTAATAGTTGGTTAATGCGCTCCATTTCAGCGACCACTTGAGCGATTAACAGATCGGCTTGCTGTTGATTTTCACTCCATAATTCGACGCTGGCAGAGGTGCCCATTACGTTAAAATCGTGACGATACCACTCTGCAGCGACTGGATTTGCTAGCAATAAAACCGTCATCATTACAGCCGTAACTAGCCACTTCATAATATACTCAACATTTAGTTTTTAAGCAGCGCCACGAATCCTCGAGGATATTTATTGTGGCGCAAAATCGATTGGATAATTGCCGGTCCATACCGCAACATCTTGGGCACCAAAATCGAGGCGTTTAATGGCGCTGACCAAGCGACGCTCTAACCCAGGATCATTAAGCTCGCTGCGCACGATACTGACACTCGACACTTGCCCAGAAGGCTGAATCGTCAATTTAAAGACAACGACACCACGAAGTGATGGATTCTTACGCAACGCACGATTGTAAGAAACAAAAATACTTCCTTGGTTGCGATCGAAAGTAAGCTGAATGTTTTCTGAAGAACGAACACCACCTTTGTCTCCAGACGACGTAGCACTGCTTCCGCTTGATGCTACATTCTCAATTTTATTGTCTACTTGGGTTGACCCCGATCCTTCTAGCTTACCACCAGTGCCACGGCTAGTACTGGCAGTTCCGACATCAACGCGTCGAGTATTGGCTTTCGCGGCATCTCCCAGCATATCGGTTTTGGTCGACGTCTCGCGGCTTCCCGCTTTACCTAAGTTGGTATTTTGCTGCAATTTTTCTACATCGTCACTTTTGGTAATGCTGCCAAAAACATCTGATATTGCCTTTGCTTTTTGTTCCGCTGCTTTACGCGCCTCTTTATTTACCGGTCGTTCTTTTGGCTTAGGTTTCGGTTCCGGTTTTGGCTCTGGCTTCGGCTCTTCCTTTTTCTCCTCCGGTTTAGGCTCTTCCTTTTTCTCTTCAGGAATGACTTCCGGCTTTGGTGGCGGAGGTATCTTTTTCTTTTCCATTAAAAGTTTAACTAAGCGATCGGGTACTTTATTGACTACACGAACAGGCTCGGGTACATCGATCATGGGAATTATAATCCCCATAATTAAACAAAACGCTAAAATACTTAACAGAATTTTTCGATAGCGTTGCGTCTCCTCTTCCGAGACTTCCCAGGGCAATTTAGGATCAATAGAAAATCGAAAGCTACTCATCTACTTTGAGTCCCCGCCCTTTTCGGTTTTACGCTCTACCGCAAGCGAAATATTCTTATAATTGGATTCAGACAAAGTATACAAAATACGTTTTAAGAGTTTATACGGAATGGTTTTGTCACCCATGATAGTCACTTCGCCTGGATCATCGAGTGAGCTGGTAATTCCTAAACGCGACGATAAATGAAATTGCAACTCTTCTTTTAGCGGCTCAATGATGTTTTTGTCGCTATTTAAGATCTCATCTGCGGTGGTAATTTTTCGACCTTGCACCAAAATATCATTGTTATTAACCATTATCAGCAAAGTTTCTTCCGGCAAACGCTCCGACGTTGACGCCGGTAACTTTAACGACTCAGAAGCTGGCAGCTGTTCATTAGTCGACGAGTTTACCAATAAGAAAAATACCAAAATGGTAAAGATATCCATCAAGGAAACTAATTGTAGGGTTCCTTTTCCATAACGCTTGTGATGCCGCTCCATGCGTTTTGCGCGCGCCGATAACTTCATGGTTGCTTCTCCGTGGCATCTGCATCAGGGGGCGCACTTCCGATAGAAATATCGGGGAACAACTCGTTATAAACAATCACTTTGCCCTGATCATCACTCGATTCTTGCTTCATTAATCGCACCGCATCCATGGTTTGGATCAGAACGTCATACTCAATATCCTCTTCCAATAGAAGCGTGATGGTCGTTTCATCTTTAAAGTCGTCTTGGCTTTTGACTTGCTGCAAAATTTCATTCAGTGTTTTAAAGTCGTAACCATCTTCAACGTTCGGAACGGCACGCAAACTACCACTGGCTCGTTCAACTAATTCCAAACGATCTTTGCGCACAATTACTTCTAAGGCTTTTGGCGGCTCTTCCATTAATTGCTCTTGTGCAGCACCGGTACCTGGTAGATTCAGATCTAAAATGGATACCTGCGAAAACACAGCGGTAATCAACAAAAACGGTACCAGCACAACCATCAAATTCATAAAGGCCGTGATGTTGAGTTCAGTGTTGAGCTCGCGAGTTCGTTTAGCGCGTTTGCGAAACATACAAAACCTACTGTTGTGCGGTTGGACGTGTTTTAGGCTCGAGCGGTCGCGCTGAGCGGATAACATTCACAAATTTCACCGAAGCCATTTCTAAGCTATCGATAATCTCAGTAGTTTTTGTTTGTAAGAACGTAAAGGCTAGCAATAGTGGGATGGCGGCCATCAAACCAAATGCCGTGGTATTCATCGCCACCGAAATACTTTCTGATAACAAGTTCGCTTTCTCAGCAGGTTCCACACTCGCCACCGCGGTAAAGGCACTAATCAAACCTAAGATGGTACCAAGTAGACCGAGTAAGGTTGCGATGTTGGCAAAGGTAGCCAAATACGGCGTACGTTTTTCCAGACGTGGCATTACTTCCATCAAGCCTTCTTCCATCGCCATTTCTAAGTCGTCATGACGCTTGCCTTGACTAAACTTACTTAGGCCATACGCTAAGATGCGGCCAAGAGCAGCATTCGAATTGGATGCAATATTTAATGCTTGTCGAAAGTCACCTTTGTTGAGAACCGGTAAAAGCTTTTTCCAAACCATTTGGTTTTTACTTTTAACCAGCTGCAAATAGATGTAACGCTCGACGGCAATCGCAATCCCTATGGCCATTACGATTAATATCGGATACATAAACGCGCCGCCTTCTTTGAAGAACTTGACGATTGTCATCATCATTCCGAGTTCTTCTTCTGACGTACCGGCCGCTGCCGTTTGCGCCAGTGTCATCAGTGCCATACCCATCATATTTTCATTCTCCACATCATTTGTGTAATTACCGCTTTGCAGCAGTATAACTCAAGCATTAGTAATTTAGGCGATTAAACCTTGTAAAATGAGATAAACTTCACTGTTCTGAAGTTTCTTTTTTATTCTTGTGCGCACGATGCAATTTAACTTTGCGCTGAAAAACATTCACTTCCACCGGACCGTAAACCTCATCAACTATGCGGCCTTGGATGGGAGAAATATCATTGGCTGGGCCTTTCTGCCATGGCACAATGTATAAAATATTCGGTAGCTCTTGGTTACCGGTAATGGTTAATCCCAGTTTAGCCTCTCTAACCACCGTGGTTGCGGTCGGTTCTTGTTCAGCGGCGATGGCAACAAGACTAGTGAGAATCAAACTAATCATTGCAATGTGTTTCATGGAGCCTCCTCCGACATACGGCGTTTTAAGTCAATCACCCAATTTGTCACTTTCTCGTCTTCTTTAACCAATGCCAAATAACTTTCAAACGCGCTCAGTGCCAAAGTGTAGTTTTGTAAATACAAATCAGCCAGTATTGCGAGATTTAAATAAGCATTTGCATAATTAGGCTCAACATTGATGGCCTGTTCATACGTTGCTCGGGCAGCAGCAAACTGCCCATCGATACGAAACAATACACCTTGCAAGTTCAGTGCTGGTGCATAATTAGCTCGTCGCATCAGCGCACTTTCTAACGCTCGGTTAGCGGCATCGTATTGCTCTTGATGCATATATACGATGGCAAGATTAACATCCGCTTGCGGCAAATCAGGATACTCACTGTTGGCTTGATTCAATAGTGTGACAGCCTGTTCATGTTGTTCATTTTCGAACGCCGTGCGCGCTTGGGTTAACAAACGTTGCAACCCACTCGGCAATGACTCGGATAAAAATGCCGGCCCGGCTTGAGTTTCAGTCACCTCGGTAGCCACTTGTGTACCACCGCCTTTACTCGCGCACCCGGTCAATCCCAACCATAAAATAGCGCTCAATAGTAGTGCTAAAATTCGCAACATGGTCATTGACTCTCCCCGCCAATCCAGCTTTCAACCACTTCTTGTTTGTTATATCGCGCTGGTTGTAGTTTGGCCAATTCGGTAAATGATAGTTTTACCCATTGATCATAAATATCATTGAGCACACGATCGGAATTAGAGACAAAAATTTCAATGGCTTTTTCTTCAATCGGAAACGCTTGATCTTCGATTAAAAAGCCGTATTCCTCAGCCTCATCTTCTGACATACCAGCGGGCCGTTCAGAATTAATGATATCTTTGGCCAAAATTAAATAAAGCTGCCCAACTCGATGGGTACTCGCAGTAGTAAACTCAGCCACTTGATAACGCGCGATGCTGGTATATTGTTTCAAAGCCTTATCCATAGCCGCCCGTTTTTGCTTCAGCGATTTTGGCAGTGGCACGGTTAACTTTATTTGACGGAATTTTTCAAAATCAGGCTCAGCCATTTCAAATGCCATTTTCGCGGCTAAGTAAGTGGTTCGCGGCGTATTTTGTTTACCTAATTGATCATATTGAGCAATAATTTTTTGCCGCCAAAAGTCGCGCTTTTCGTAATCACGCTGAGTATCGTATAGCTCGACTAGTTTTGCCTGCGCTTCGACGCTGCGTTCAAGCGGTGCTGGGAATGCCCAATAATAGGCTTTGAATGCCTCGGTCGCAGCCGCAATATTATTCGCCTTTAAATATAACTGCGCCGCATACCATTTAAGCTCCGACTTTTCGCTTTCGCTGCCTTTTTGTTCCGCAACACGATCATAAGCGCCTGCTGCTTGTCCCCATAGCTCTAACTTCTCATAAACATAGGCGAGCCGAGTATCGATATCTTGGGCAAGCTTATGATTTCGAAATCGTGCCGCGAAGGCCTCTAAAGCGACTTTAGCCTCTTGCCACTGCTCCAATTGAATCATTAAAATTGCTGCCTCTAACTCAGCATTTGGCCGAATAGAAGCACTTGGCACACGCGCGACAACCCGTTGTAACTCGCCAATCGCGGCAGCGAATTGCTGGTTCTCTTTTAACACTTGCGCTTGTTGATAAATACTCTGCGCTAAACGCTCATTAAAAGTCGAGCGTTGTTCTGCCGATAGACCAGGTGCTTGCAAAACATCAGTAATGGCTTGCTCAGCAACCGGGTAATGCTTCAAGTCAAACAAGCCGTTGGCAATGACTTCCTTAGCGCGTAAAGATTGCGCTGGCGTTTTCGCCGACGGTAACGCTAGCAATCGCTCTGCATTTTTAATGGCTTGGGGAAGCTGCTTAAGTTCAATGTAATGCTCCATAGTTCGTGTTAACAATAACGTACTACGCTCGGAGCTCGGAAAATAAGCTACGTATAGTTCAGAATAATCCACCACCCGCTGCTGGTACTCCGCCTTGCGAGTATTGGCTTGTTCCGCTAATGCTTGATAAGCCACCAGAATATTGTAAGCGGCAACTTCTTGTTTCGGCGCTTGTTTGTATTGATACGCAATTACGTCAAATTCAGCAATTGCGGCCAAATAATCTTTTGCGTCATACAAAGCTTCTGCCATAAGAAAATGATAAGGAGCACGAGCTTGTTCATCGCTATATAA
Organism: Gammaproteobacteria bacterium; assembly: GCA_013373545.1. GTDB lineage: Bacteria > Pseudomonadota > Gammaproteobacteria > Enterobacterales > Kangiellaceae > Pleionea. Next base: position 30,336 of record JABXHQ010000073.1, on the reverse strand, counting down.
TATTAAAAAGTGACTGTACCACTCAGCCGCAATTCGATAGGCCGCAGCTTTCTTTTCACGTTGCGCTTGTGAATGATAATAGCTGGCTACTTCATCAAGATTTTTAACGACGCTCGGGCGCAGCGCTAATTGAGTATCACGAGTTTGATTTGACCAATATTCACTTTTAACCCCAAATTTCAGCAGAAAGTCTTCTTTGGCAGGAAGTACCAAAGACGGAAATCCACCTTTAATATAAGTATCAATAACACTCAGCTGCATAAACGCGGAGCGTTCATGCAGAGGATTGGTTTCAACAAAGGCTAAATAAGTATTGGCAGCATCTTGATAACGTTGCTGCGACAAATAAACTTCGGCTAACTTTGCATAAGTTTCATATTCGTACGGCTTACGTCCCACTTTAGCAAAATACTCGCGAATCGACTTTGGTCCTTCCATATGCAAAAACGATAATGAAATCGCACGTTGAGTATCATTAATTAGATCACTTAGTACCGCTCGTACGTCACCGCTTTGCGTTTGACCTGCGCGTAATCGCTCCAGCAAGGGGAAGAATTTTTCTAATGCTTGCTCATAGTCAAATTGCTTAAATAAAGACCAACCACTTTTATACAAGGCTTTATCGTAAAATTCAGTTTCATCACCCAGAGCCAAAACTTGTTGATAGGCCGCTGCGGCAGTAATGTAATCACGCCGAAGAAAATAGGCTTCACCACGTCGGAATTGCACTTCAGCAATTTCTTCCGACTCTTGATGACGCTTAGCAATTTCATCCATTTCCGCCAGTGACTGCTCAGTTTCCCCTTGCAAGGCCAGCGCGCGCGCTAACTGGTAACGAATGCTCGCATCGTCACTTTGTTGCGGAAAGTCATACAAGACTTGTTGATAAAGCTCAGCCGCACGTTGATAGCTAGCTTCTCGAATCGCTGGAGGTAACGACTCAGCTGTTTTTCCATCGGCGAGCATTAATTCTTTTTCTTCCGCTAAACGCATGTTCAAGTCGGCCAAACGCCGCATCGCCTGGCGCCTTACTTCTGGATGTGGTGACTGCATTAATCGTTGATATGAAGCAACAACATCCTCAGCATCGACATCGTCGATATCCGACTGTGGAACCGCTACCTCTTGTTTATCAACAAAACGAACGGTTGGTTCAATGTCTTCAAGCGGTACGCGTAAACCATCAGTGCTTCGAAATAGAGCGCAAGCGGTTAGCGTCATTAAAATGAGCACAATAGTAAATAAGCGCATCATTGCGTGGTCTCCAATAAACGGTTAACCGCCTCATCTTGGATTTTGGCAATCGAGAGCTCAGTTTGAGCTAATAGGAAGTCTAACTCCTGCTCGCGTTTATTCAGTTTATCGGTCAATACTTGCAACATGCGTTGTTCTGACAATTGCTGTTGTTGATAAATGGCGTCGATCAACAGCGTCATGCGTTGTCGCAATTGAATAATCCGCTGATCATAATTTAAAAAGCGACTCGCCGCTTTTTGTTCGGCTTGAGAGAGCGATTGATTGCGACTTTTCAAATCGCTAATCGCTTGTCCGGTTTGCGCGATGGTTTTTTCTACATGATAACGCTTGGGTCCATATTGATCAGCAAGCTTCCAGTACAAAGCACCATACACTCGACGCCACTGCTCTTGCTGCTCTTCAACGTCAAACCCTGCGGCCGCTAACTTTTCCAGCGACCCTTTAAGCCGCATGAGATCATTGTAGAGCTCAAGTTCTTCTTCATTTGCCAGAACCCAAATATCATCAGCGGCTAAACGACTTTCAGCTTGTTGCTTTAACTGCTTATACTCTTGCGAAATATCATCGCGAACAATTTGTTGTTGCCGCGCGGTAATTTGCGGTTGTAACGATTGATAACGCAGTTGATGATTGCTAAGCATTTGTTCAAATACCGGCAATTGCCGCTGCCATCGATGTAACACCGATAATAAGTGCGAGGTTTCTTGGTAGCGTTGAAACTCTTGAGTAAACTCATTTGACGCTACCACTTCTTGAAAATAAAACTCTATTGCCATATCGGTAACTGGGACATCTCCACTAGCCCATTTAGCAAATACTTTGTCGCCGAAAATACCCCGCTCATCTAACCAGCGCTGAAAAAACTCCGCACCTAATTCTTTACGCGCTTTGGCAATTAAGCTTAGTTGTTCACCAAAAGTTGCCGCAGCCGTAACGAAAGCTTCAAGCGCTTCTTTTTTTGCACCATTTTGGTAATACGCAAATGCCAGTGCCATTAGTGCTTCTTGAACCGCCGGTGAGCGCACATCTCGTTGCGCTAATTCTTGCCAATGCGCCACCGCTTTTTTCTTTTCACCGCTATCGTAATAAGTCCAGCCCAACGCTAATAAAGCGCGATCACTGTACAAACTATCGAGGCGAACATTTAACAAGTGCTCGCGCGCTTGCTCACTTTGTTGGCGTTCAAGGAAATAATAGCCAAGCGCCAAATTAGCACGATCATAGAGACTTTTCTCCACATCGCTTGACTCACGATTAGGGTATAACCGATCAAATAACTCGACCGCACCGGCAACATCATCTTGGCGTAATAAAAACACCGCTAAATTAAACGAAGCGTATTGCCCTGGCTGACTACTCGGATCAACCTGCTGTAATAATTCTGAGGCCTGTTGCAACAGGCCCATCTCAAAGGCAATTTGCGCTAAGATCAGACGCTTTTCTTGTTCTAACTCATCTTTCAATGGTTCATTTATTGACGTTAAATATTGCTTTGACGCCTCTAATTTGCCATGCAGGTATTGCGTTTTACCGAGATAAAAACGCACTTGATTAATAATATCGGAACGGCTTTCTTGGTCGAGAATTTGCGCAAAAATAGTTTCAGCTGATTCAAGCATACCGTAAGAAAGGTACATAACACCGCGCATTAACTGCATGTGTACTTGATGCTGCTGAACCTCACCACGCACCTCTGCAACATCTAAACGGGTTAATGCGGCAAAGTAGTTTTGCTGATAATAGTCATAAAGAACTTCACCAAAAGCTAACTCTTGCAGGCGAATGGGTCGATCGTCTTGCAACGAAATAACCCCGCGAGACGGTGCTTGCTCGGTCATAACCCAAGCACTACCAAAGCATGCGATGGCGAAAATAAAGCGCCGGATAACCTGAGTTCTGTCCATGCTTATGATTAATTCCACTCTTTTACGGCTAAGCGCGGCTGCTGCTTAACGTCATCATCCACTATTTTAATTTCGAGTAATTTAGCTTCTGTATCTTTTTCAAACTTGCTCGAGACGGCCAGCTTGTATTCGCGGTTTTCCGGACCATAACCAACAACCACGGCAACCACTTCATGCTCACCGACCGGAAAATTGTCAACATGCAATCGCTGTACGGCCCCACGCTTTAACGCGTCAAGCTCACGGTCAGTATATAAGTACTGGGTTACCCACTGGTCATTAACTTTTAATTTGATGCTATCGAGTTTGAAAAAGTATCCAAGATCAAACGATACATAGAACGCGACTTGAGTCGACGCTGGAAACAATAGGTCTTCTTCGAGGATAAACAACTCGCGGTTGATCGACAGCACTTCTTTTTTAAGTTGCTCTAACGAATCGGCCACAGGCTCATCTTGCGCGGCTGCCGCCAATACGCAATAAAAAAGCAGCATAAGCGCCGCTGAAAATTTCAAGAGTAGCTTCCACATGCCACTGGATACCTTTTAAGACGAATATAGAATATCTAAGTATAAGCGTAATTATGCTGAATTTATGTAGTTAAAACCTGTACTTGTGCACAAAATCGCAAATTACGAACTATTCCAGACGCTTTATTTCGTCTTTCACTTGTAGTAGAGCTTTCTTACCAAAGTAAGGTCCAAACAGCTCACCGTTCGGATGACGTAAATAAAACGCTGGAAGCTTGTTGGGCATCGCAAATGGCACCCGCGGAATTGGATCGCTGAGCACTAAAGGATACTCCATTTGATAACGCTGTTGCGCACTGCGCAATTTTTCGCTGGTTTCTTGTTCATAACTGAAAGCCACCACCGTTAAACCAGGTTTCCCACTGGGTTGATGCAAGCGGTTTAAATCGGGGACTTCTTCCAAACATGGACGACACCACTCCGCCCAAAAATTAATCAACAACCAACCACCATCGTAGTCTTGCAGCTGACGCTTTTCACCATTTAACAGCCAAAACGCGGAGTCATCTTGCGCCTGCTGGCAGCTCCCCAAGAAAAAACTGCTCAGTAAAATCAGGCAACTGGCGCCGAATGTTCTATATTTATACATACTTATTTTCATGACTTAATGTTCAGTACTGGACAGATAAAATCTAAATGATATATTGCTCGCTGAGATATTTTTAATAACCCGATCACTAACCTTAACTTATTTTTGCAACCAAACAATAGATTCGGTACCTTTATTGCTCATAAATCGGATAAACTATGCAGTTAAAATTGACCCTTTACAAGTTGAGTAGTCAAGAATGGATTCGCCGAGACTAACATTTCCCGCCCAGCAGCAAGGGCAACATTTATTGGTTGAGACTGACCCCGCTGATTTAAAGAGTTGGCTCAAGTCTTTGCCCTATGGTGATATGGGTCGCGCTGTTCCCGAGATAAGCCGAGCCATCGCCAGTTTAAATCGCTCCGAAATTGGTTTATCGCAACGCAAAGAGTTAGTGTTTTTATTCGACACCGCCTACGCACAAATTTTTGATGCTTACCGTCCTTATGCAGCACACATTACCAACGTTGCAACGCGGCGCAAAGAGTATGGAGCTTTGCACTTACTTACGCGAGAAATGGCTTTCGCACATAAAATCATTACCGACGCTGAGCTATCTAAGCGCTCGTTATGGGGTAAAAACAAAGCCCTAGTGAAAGCGATCAATTTATCATTGCACTATCTCGGCCTTCAGCTTATGGAGCACTACGAGAGTTACAGCCCTATTCCTGCTTATCTATGGCGTGAATGCAATGGCTTGTATGCGTATGCGCAAATGAAACAACTCGAAGACATCGCGATTAACCAAGACTCACAGTTGCAAAACCTCGCAACGATTGAGTTAACCTTTGCTCGCATTTGCTTAATGTCTTTGTCTGATCCTTATCACTTATCCTATGGCGAGCACTGGCAGGTTTATAAATATTTAGAAAAATGGGGACATTTGGTCGAATTTTCTGACGATCAATCCGACTTTCGCGACAACACCTGTTTCGTAGTACAACTCACTAGCCAAATTAAACCGGTTTACAGCTCACAATTTGATGAGCCGATTAACCAGGGTGAGATCTGCTTCATGTTAACCCATGACATTATTCGCCAGTTACACTACCAGAATGATGCGCTAGTGCAAACCGGAGAAGCGCCACAAGGGTTTTACAATAATCTTAGACCCGGATCAGCTCAGTCTTTACTCGAGCATATGGCGTCACACTGGAATACCAAAATTGAGCGTAAGGGCCGCCGTTATCCGGTCATCACCAAGCTAGATGTGATCTGGGGCATGCATCCGATTCACTTGCTGCTGCAAAAGCACCGCAAATCGCCAGACTCAACCCATTGGGATTCTGAAACCATCCATTCTTTTATTGGCCAAGAGCATCAAACACAACTGGGCTGGGATGCGAGCAATGTCAGCGATGGCGGCATCGGTATTACTACCCACGTTAATATTGCCGATCAGTTAAAAGTGGGCGAGTTGGTGATCATTCGTGAGTATATCGACAAAAAACCCTCTTACCGCTGGCGGCCGGCGATTTGTCGCTGGTTATTTGGCGACGATAATCAAGGTACCCGTGCCGGTCTCGAATTTATTGATGGCACCCTTGAGCCATGTAAGCTCAACACCAAATTAGCGCAAAATGCCCAAACCGCAGGACAACTCGCATTGCTGTTCAAACCTGCGGCCAGCCGAGCTCATGATCCATCCAGTATATTAAGTGTCCGCGGGACGTTTCGTGATGGACGTGAATTTTTGCTGCGGCATCAAAATCAAATTGAAGATATTCGAGCGCGTAAGCGGACAATGGTGACTCCGTGTGTAGAGATGTTCCAGTTTCAGAGCTACGAAGTCACTCAAATCAACGAGCCCGAAGCAGATGCTAGTTCCGAAGATGGTTCGATTCCTTGGACCAGTGTGCCGAGTAATAGTGATAACAGCACGCGTGAAGATGAATCCATCAATCTTGATTCGGTTCGACTACCAGGTGATCACTAAGCTCTTTCAATAATGCTTGTCGCGCGGCGCTCAGTTGCTCTGCTAACTCAGCGTCGACGCGGGCGAGTTCAGCCAGCGCCGCCGCGCTGGGTATATCAGTAAACCCTGCCTCTACTAAATCGGCCAAACGATAATCATGGCTATCACCGGTGAGCGTATAAGATTCATTATCCATCACCAACACCAAGTTGGAACTAATCAATTGCGCCATCGCTTTCGACAAACTATCAAGGCGCACACTATTGGCCATTTGCTGCAAGTCATCCAGTGTAACTGCTTGCCGATTTTGTTGGGCCTGAGCCAAGTATTTAAGGATCCGAGCGGCGACAATTAACGGCTGGCTGATTTGCCGGTTATCACGCGGTTGAAATACACCTAAGGCATGACATATTTCGGCTCCAACTAATAAAATCATCCAAGACAGTTGCATCCAGATTAAAAACAGAGGTACCGAGGCTAAGGCGCCAAAAATAAGTTGATACGTGGAAAACTGCTTCACGAAAACCGCAAACCCCATTTTCGCAAGTTCAAACAACACCGAGGTAATCGCGGCAGACACCAAGGCATGGCGAAATTTAACCGGTCGGTTAGGAACCACTTTAAACATGACCGAAAATGCGACAAATGCCATAACCATTGGGACTAACTGTTTTATGGTTGAGTTTTGTTGGATAACAACTTCAGAGACATAGGGCAAAGACGCAAAATAAGAACTCACCGCTAAACTCATCGCCAGCAGCAACGGCCCCATCGTTAATACCGCCCAATAAACCAAAAACACGCGCACTGGCGCAGGCTTGGTTTTAACTTGCCAAATATGGTTAAACGACTTATCGATGGTACGCATTAACATTAATGAGGTGATCACCAAAATAATAAAACCTATCGTGGTTAACCCTTGAGTGTTTTTTACGTATTGATTGACATAGCGTTGCAAGGTTTCGCCCGACTCAGGCATTAAATTTTGAATAATAAAAGATTGAACTTCGGTTTCCATGGTTTGAAATTGTGGAAATAAAGACACTAAAGCGACAATTACCGTCATCAAGGGTACCAATGACAACAAACTGGTCACGGTTAGTTCGGCTGCAATCGACGGGCAACGATCTTTCGCGAAGCGCGACAAGGTAAATAAGGAAAATTGTTTTAACCAGTTAAGCTTTTCTTCCATCTATGATTCAGCCTACAATAGTGGATTGTTAATGAAGTTCACCTAAGAGTAGAAAATATGTCAGAGTTTACGATTTATCACAACCCACGATGCTCAAAATCACGCCAAACACTCGCGTTATTGCAGGAAAATGGTATCGAGCCGACTGTTGTTGAGTATCTCAAAACCCCGCCATCGGTGAACCGATTAAAGTCGATCGTGAAAGCTTTAGCCATTAGTCCTCGCGATCTTTTACGCACCAAAGAAGCGGATTACAAAGAAGCTGGGTTAGATGATAGTTCGCTAACCAAAGAACAAATTTTAAAGTTGATGGTCGCGTATCCGAAAGTAATCGAACGCCCAATCGTGACACGTGGCGATCGTGCAGTGGTTGGTCGACCTCCCGAAAATGTACTAAAGCTTATTGACTAATTGAGTGGCCTTTAATGAGTCAATTACTGGTTTTATACTACTCCAGCGGGGGAACTACTCGGCAAATGGCGCGCCAAATTGCGCGCGGCGCTGCCAGCGTTGATGCCGACGTGCAATTGCGCACGGTGCCAAGAGTATCGGCCGATCATGAGGCCACGGGGAGCGCTGTGCCGGATCAAGGCGATCCCTATGTCACCCTTGCCGACCTACAGCAATGTGATGCGTTAGCACTGGGCAGCCCGACTCGATTTGGCAATATGGCTGCGCCACTGAAATATTTTTTGGATCAAACCAGCGAGTTGTGGATGAACGGAGCGCTCGCCGGCAAACCGGCGGGTGTATTCACTTCTACCAGCAGTCTACACGGCGGCCAAGAAAGTACTCTACTATCGATGATGATCCCCCTGCTCCATCATGGCATGCTGCTCTGCGGTCTACCTTATTCCGAGACAGACTTACTGCATACCACCAGTGGCGGCACGCCCTATGGGCCCAGTCATTTTGCTGGTAGCAATAACCAAAATCCAATCAGTGAAGAAGAAAAACGTCTCTGCTTCGCACTTGGCAAACGCTTGGCCACACTGGCCAACCAGCTCGCCAAACAATAATTTAACCAAGTTGACTGTCTAATGACCACGAAAACTTCAGGGCACCGCGCCCGCTTGTTCACTCAAATTAGCTACTTTGCGCTGATTATCCTACTCGCTTTATGGGCCACCCTGATCGAGTCGAACAGTCCCTTTCCAACCGGATTGAAACTGGCACTATGGTTAGCGCCTTTGTTGTTTGCCTTACCGGGTGTGCTACGCGGCCAACTGTATACCTTTGCGTGGCTGCAATTTATCAACATGATTTATTTTTGCCATGCGGTATGGTTTTGGATGAGCGATGGCTGGGAAATGTGGTTAGCCAGCCTTGAAATGCTATTAGTGTTAGGCAATTTTAGTGCGGCGATTATCGCCATTCGCCAAGCTAAAGCCGCACCGAACTAATCTAACGATAGGCGCGAAAGCGCAACCAATGATCACACAATACCAATGCCGCCATCGCTTCAACAATGGGCACCGCACGCGGTAGTACACAAGGGTCATGGCGGCCACGTGCTTTAAATTCAGTGGGTTGCCCTGAGATATCAACCGTCATTTGATCTTTAATAATTGTGGCGGTTGGCTTAAAGGCCACACGGAATATTATTGGCATCCCATTACTAATGCCACCTTGAATGCCACCGGAGAAATTTGATTGGGTGATCACCCTTCCCTGTTCATTAATAAAAGGATCATTGTGCTTTGAACCTAACATTTCGGTTCCGGCAAAACCACTTCCCACCTCAAAACCCTTGCTCGCATTAATACTTAACATTGCTTTTGCCAGATCGGCTTCTAGTTTATCAAAGATAGGTTCGCCAAGACCCACCGGCGCCCCTTTAATAACACACTCAATAACACCGCCAATCGAGTCTCCTTGCTTGCGAACCTGCTCCACTAATTGGATCATTTGCTCGGCACAAGCTGCATCGGGGCAGCGAATCATATTCCGCTCAACCGCATCACGAGAGACGGACTCGGTATCGACCACTGCGTTAAGATTCCCCACGGATTTCACATAAGCCGTGATGCTCAGTGGCAAATGCTGCTGTAATACTTTTTCCGCCAGCGCGCCAGCGGCTACCGTTGCAGCAGTCACGCGTGCTGAACTGCGTCCACCACCGGCGACATCACGAATGCCGTACTTTTGCTGATAGGTAAAGTCGGCATGCGAAGGTCGATATAGCTGAGCCATTTCCGAATAGTCTTTAGAGCGCTGATCACTGTTATTGATCATCAAAGCAATCGGAGTTCCAGTCGTTTTGCCATCGACAATTCCTGACAGCAACGCGACCTGATCCGCTTCTTTACGTTGCGTCACTATTTTACTTTGACCGGGTCGCCTACGATCCAATGCTGGTTGCAGATCATCTGCTGACAATGCAATCCCCGCTGGGCATCCTTCTATAACGCCGCCAATAGCCGGCCCATGAGACTCACCCCAATTCGTAAAACGAAACAATTGTCCGAAGTTATCACCGGCCACTAAAACAACTCCTTAGTTGACTCTGCTGTTGATTAACATGTTATTACTGCGACATTTGTGAATGTATGCCGATACTTGCCAATTTATCAAAATAATCCGGGAACGATTTTGCCACGACTTCGGCGTGATTAATCGTAATATTATCAACTTTTGTGCCCAACAGCGCCATGCTCATTGCCATTCGATGATCATCATAGGTTTCGATGATCGCGCCTTTGAGTGATCCGCCTCCGGTTACAGCTAGGTAATCACTGCCAAACTCTACCTGAGCACCAACACGTTGTAACTCGCGCGCGGTGTCTTTAATACGATCCGATTCTTTAAAGGCTAAGTGCGCAATATTGCGCATAACAGTGGTTCCTTCAGCAAAGCAAGCGACCACTGCAAGCGTCTGAACCACATCTGGCATATCCCCCATATCAACATCAACCGCTTGTAATGAAGCGTTGTGCCGTGCCAGGGTCAAGGCATCTCCGTTGCGAGTCAGTTCACAGCCCATTTGCTTAAGCACTTGATAAAAATTCGCTTCACCTTGCAGCGAATCAAAGTCGTACTGCTGCAGCGTTACTTGTCCGCCAGCAATTGCCGGCGCCGCTAAAAAGTACGAGCTACTAACCGGATCCGGTGCGATGGTAAACTCTCCACCGCTATAGTTTTGCTCGGCACTGATACGATAGGTACGCCCTTGTTGCGTAACCGCCACATTTAGCTTGGCCATTAAGTCGAGCGTCATATCGATATATTGGGTGGACACGGCTTTCCCGGTTAAGGTCAATGAAAAGTCTTGAGCTAGTTTCGGCGCAATCAACAACAGCGCGCTAATGTATTGGCTACTTACTGAGCCATCAATCACACAATTAAACTCTTTAATGGGCCCATGAATAATCGCAGGTAGGCGGTTACCATTGGCAGAAATTTTTACGCCAAGTTGGCGCAAAGCTCGAAACAAATCAGCCATCGGACGTGTATTCATCTTATCGCTACCGGCAATCGTTACCGAGACTTTTTCCAACGCCGCCAGCGCGCTTACAAAGCGCGAGAAAGTGCCGCTGTGGTGAGTAAATACTCGAGTATCTTGCACCAACCCAGATGCTCGAGGTTCACTGCGCAGTTGGGTAGTATCAGAGCGGGTAAGATGATAACCAAGCTGATTCAAGCCCGCCACAGCAGCACTGATGTCATCATTATTAACCACATTGTTCAGCGTTACCGGTTGCTCAGCTAGTGCCGCCAATACGACCCAACGATTCGCTAGGTATTTACTGCCCGATAGCAGTACTTCCCCTTTAAGATCACTGACAGGAATGATAGTTCGCTTCATTTTTTGTATATACAACTCACACTAAATTTGATTAACACTCTAAGCGAAAACGCTCTGAAAGTCTTTATTTTCAATAGAATTGTTTTTTTTATTGACAGAAAGCCAGTGGCAATGCGATTATACAACCTATGAAAATAAAAACGCTTTTAAACACACACCTACATCACCATCATCATTTCAGATGAGGGTGCTTCGCGTTTATAAATAATTAAACAGTTTACAGCAAAGCCCCGTTTACCAAAGTATTCGGGGCTTTTTTTATATGCATTTACAGAATAAACAAAATTGGTTGAATTAAATCTGAGGAATTAACACATGGCTCTAAAACTCGTATTACCCAAAGGACGCATCAGCAACAAGGTTATACAACTGCTGAACGAAATGGGCATCACTCTGGTCGGCGATGAACGTAACTATCGCCCAGCTGCTAGCGGCTTCGATCTCGAAGTTAAATTACTTAAAAGTCAAAACATTCCCTCGCTGGTAGAGCTCGGTCAACACGATATTGGCTTTGCTGGACAAGATTGGATTTACGAACGACGTTGTGAAGTTGAAGTCATCAAAGAGCTTGGGTTCGACCCGGTTCGAATTGTTGCCTGCATACCTGAAGACTGGGACTTCGCTGAGGTCAAACAGCGTAAAGTAATCGTTGCCTCTGAATACAAGCAAATTGCGACCGATTATTTGGAACGGAACGGTTTTGATTACCAGTTACTACGCAGTTATGGCGCAACCGAAGTGTTTCCCCCGGAAGATGCCGACATGATTATTGATAACACTAGTACTGGCACCACCATTCGTGCCAATCGTTTAAAAATTGTCGATGAAGTAATGCGTAGCGCGACTCAGTTTATTGCCAACAAGCAAGTCTTACGCGACCCGGGGAAACGCCGCGAAATTGACGATCTTTTAACGGTGATGCAAGCCGTTCTAAACGGCCGAGAGCGTGTGTTGTTAGAAATGAATTGCAATGATCAGAGTATTGAGAAAATTGTCCAACTGCTGCCAGCAATGCGATCGCCTACCGTTAGCCGACTCTATAATGAAGAAGGCTTCGCCATTAAAGCAGCGGTACCGAAAAAGGACATTCAATCTTTGTTGCCAGCGCTTATCGCAGCCGGTGCTACCGATATTCTTGAAACTCCGATTAATAAATCGATTTAATTTAAGTAATTGGCCTGATTATGAAACTGGACTTAAACGAACGTAGCGATGACCGCCCAGAGTGGCTAAAAGACATTACCTTGAATGTCGATGAGCTATGGCAATATCCTGTGCGCGAGCCGCTCGAACAGACCATTGCCAAAGAACTTAGCCAATGCTGCGCGGCAAACTTCAGCGCTGCGAATATTTTTTGTAGCAATGGCGGTGATGAGTCGATTTACATTTTAATGCGCCTGATCAAAGAAACTGCGCGAGTTATTTTGCCTTTACCCGCGTTTAGCCAATACACCCAAGGGTTAGAAAGTTGGGCGCTTGATGGTCGCACGATTGCAGCAAATGAAGACTTGTCGATAAATCTTGATGCAGTTATTGATGCCATCAGCGAACAACCCGGCAGTGTTGTCATTCTAACTTCACCGAATAACCCAACCGGCGAACTGGTCACACTCAATGCACTTAAGCAAGTGCTTGACGCGGCGGCCGCCAATCAAAGCTGGGTATTTTTTGATGAAGCCTATATCGAATTTAGTGAGCAGAAAAGTGCGATTGAACTGATTGAGGAATATGACAATCTAGTGGTATTAAGAACGCTATCAAAAGCCTTTGGTCTAGCGGGCATTCGATTTGGGTACCTTGCTGCCAACGCACAATTAATTGAGCTATTTAAACAGCGCGCGATGCCGTTTAATATTCCAGCGCCCTCACTCCAAATTGCGAAGGAAGCCATGAGTCAAAGGGCTCAACAGGACGTAAAGCGTTTTGTTACTCGAATTCAGCAAAACCGCGCAGAACTTTTTCAGTGGTTTAAACAGCGCAACTTACAACCCTTTCCTTCGCACAGTAACTTTCTGTTAATTCCGATGCCTTTGCTGCAAGCCGACTTGCTAACTCAAGTGTTAAAACGCAAGGGAATTGCAGTGCGTCGTTTTAATGACGACGAATTGAAGTCTTGTGTGCGCATTACCATTCCATTTTATTTAACGCCCTTAATCGACGCGTTAGAAGATGTATTCGATCCACAATTACTGTGCTTTGATATGGATGGCGTGCTCATTGATACATCGAGCAGTTATGATGAAGCGATCGCTGCTACGGTTAAGAAGTTCAGCGGCAAAGCCGTAGAACGCGCGACCATTTTAGCCAAACGGCGCCAAGGCGGCTTTAATAATGACTGGGTGCTAAGTCAGAGCTTGATTGCTGAAGCGCAAGGTAATGCAGTGGCACTTGAGCCCGTCATCGATTACTTCCAAAGTGTTTATTTAGGTAGCGAAACTAATCCCGGATGTATTGCTAACGAAACCGCTATACTCAATCAAGACGCAGCTCAAGCCATTAACACACTCAATGTTCGCACGGCTATTGTGACGGGACGCCCGCGATATGAAGCAAAGCTAGGCAGTGAGTTATTGCAAAAAACACTCAAGGTATGGCAACCCAGCGCAATCGTCAGCACCGATGATGTCACTGACTGTAAGCCAAGTCCCGAAGGCATATTAGGCTTAAAGCAAGCCTTTAATGCGAATCGCAGCTGGATGTTTGGCGACACACCCGATGACATGCAAGCGGCTCGCCGCAGTAATTCTATCGCCATTGGCATAGGGCAGCAGAACCAGCAACAACTACGTGCAGCCGGAGCTGACTTGGTAATTGATAATATTAATCAAATCATCGACTTGATCACAGCTACAGAAAGTAACGAGCGTTTGGGGTAATTTTATGAAGCAGCAAAACACCATTAATATCGAGCGAACCACCAAAGAAACCGCCATTAAACTCGCACTCAACCCGCAAGGTTCACAACAACTTGCGATCGAAACCGGCGTTGGCTTTCTCGATCATATGCTAACGGCACTCGCTAGTCATGCCCGTTGGGATTTATCGATTCAAGTCAAGGGCGACCTAGAAGTTGACGATCACCACAGTGTGGAAGATGTCGCTATTGTACTTGGCCAAGCGATCAAACAAGTTTGGCGTGCCAACAACCAATTGCAACGGTTTGGTCAACGTCTGATGCCGATGGATGAAGCACTCATTATGTGTGCGGTTGATTTGTCAGGACGCCCATACTATGTCGGGGAACTTAGTTTTACTCGTGAAATGATCGGCGGAATTGCCACTGAAATGTTTGAACATTTTTTCTATACCCTGGCGGTTAACGCCGAAATGACATTGCATATCAAGCCAATGTACTTTCGCAACAACCACCATCTTATTGAAGGTTGCTTTAAGGCGCTCGCCTACGCAATGAAAGAAGCGCTTACGCCCATCGCGGGATCGCCATCAACTAAAGGTTCGCTATAAAAGGTTTTAACTATGAGTTCAGTCGTTAGCATTGTTAATACCCAAGCGGGTAATTTATATAGCCTAAAAGCCAGTATCGAACGGCTTGGTTGTGCGGTCGAAATTGCCGACACACCGGATCAAGTGCGTGGCGAGCGCTTAGTGGTACCCGGCCAAGGGCATTTTGGTAGTGTTATGCAAAACCTCGAAAGCAATAATTGGTTGCCCGCATTACAGCAATGGCGCGAGGATAACAAGCCACTACTCGGCATTTGTGTTGGCATGCAAATTTTCTTTTCCGGCTCCGATGAATCGCCAGCAGCTTCAGGCTTAGGTTGGCTTAAGGGTCGAGTAGAACGGCTAGCATTTCCCAAACAACCTATGGTCGGTTGGGCTTATTGTGAATTTAGCCACCAGGACTTCAGATCTGGAATGCCCTACTTTGTGAATAGTTATGCGGTAAGAGAGAGTGAGCAATGTATCGCCAAAACTGCTTACGGCGAAGCCTTTTGCGCCGCCGTCAAGGACAACAATCTGGTTGGTTTTCAATTTCATCCCGAAAAATCAAGTCAGTACGGGCAAGCACTCATTCAGCGAGCTTTACAGTTATGAACACGAAAACTCAACAATGCAGTGCTATTTTATTATTTCCGCTGCAACAGAACGCAGCGTCTTTTGCAGTAACCAAAGCGAGAAAACAATATGATTGCTTGTGATAATCAATTAACGGCTCGCATTATTCCTTGTTTAGATGTGGATAATGGCCGAGTCGTGAAAGGCACTAATTTTATCAATCTTCGTGATATGGGTGATCCGGTTGAACTCGCCACAGAGTATGAAAAGCAAGGCGCGGATGAAATCATCTTTCTTGACATAACAGCAAGTTCTGATAATCGCCCCACAGCTTTATCGAATGTTACGCGGATTGCTCAAAAACTCAGTATTCCTTTTACCGTTGGCGGAGGTTTAAAAAGCATCGACGATGTTAAAGCTTTCCTCGACGCTGGAGCGGATAAAGTCGCGCTAAATACAACCGCCGTGCAAAATCCCAATATTATTAATCAAGTGGCCGAGCAATATGGCTCTCAATGTGTTGTGGTCGCCGTCGATGTTAACCGTCCAGAGCAATCGGTAGCACCAAGAATTTATATCCATGGCGGCAGAACTCTCGTACAACGTCCGTTCTATAGTTGGATAAATGAAATTCAAGAGCGCGGCGCAGGTGAAATATTATTAACCTGCATGCATCGCGATGGCACCGGCCTCGGGTTTGATTGCGAGCTAACCGGAGAGATCGCCCGCAACGCTAAGATTCAAGTAATAGCGTCCGGCGGCGCAAAAAATGAAGAACACTTTTACGATGCTTTCGCAGCGGGTGCAGATGCTTGCCTTGCAGCCGGTATGTTTCACAGTGGCGAATATCGCATTGATCAAGTTAAACAATATTTAAAAGCTAAACAAATTAATGTAAGGCTGTAAGGAATTATTATGTTAATACCCTCAATTGATTTAATGGACGGTAAGGCAGTTCAACTTAAGCAAGGTCAAGAGAAAGTTTTACAACGCGATGATGTGTTTGAATTACTCAATCAGTTCTCTTTATTTGGTGAAGTAGCCATAATCGATCTTGATGCTGCATTAGGAAAAGGTTCCAATGAAGCTTTGATTTTGGAACTATTAAAAGTACGCCCTTGTCGTGTTGGCGGTGGCATTCGCGATTTGGCGACTGCGCAAAAGTATTTAAAAGCTGGCGCAACTAAAATTATTATCGGCACTAAATGCCGTGAAGCATGGGTTAAAAAACTTCCAAAAGAAAGCCTCATTTTCGCGATTGATGCAAAAGGCGACTACTGGTCAACTTCTGGCTGGCAAACGACTGAAGCAATCACGATTGACTCACTAATTCCGAGTTTGGAAAACGATTGCAGTGAATTTCTCTACACCCAAGTAGAAAAAGAAGGTTTGCTTGAAGGCCTCGACCGCAAGCGCATTCAACAAGTAATTCAACAATCTAAAGTGCCAGTCACGGTTGCTGGGGGAATAACCTCACTCGATGATATCGAGTGGTTTACTCGACTGGGTGCGAATGGCCAAATCGGTATGTCAATCTATACTGGAAAACTAAATTTAATTGATTGCTTTCTTAGTCAACTAGATTTCAACAAAAGCGAACTTATCCCCACGATTGTTCAAGACATCGAGACCAACAAAGTACTGATGTTAGCCTATTCGAGCCAAGCTTCGTTAAGACAAGCCTTAGAGCAACGAAAAGGAGTTTACTGGAGTCGTAGTCGCGAAACGCTATGGGAAAAAGGTGCCACTAGCGGACACACGCAAGCGCTAATCAATGTCGATTTCGACTGCGATGGTGACACTTTGTTATTCAAAGTAAAACAAGTCGATAGCGCATGTCACCTTGACCGTTATAGTTGCTTTGCAAGTGAGCGAAATGAATTTAGTTTGCGCCGACTCAGTTCGCTTTTAGAGCAGCGTAAGCAACAGTTACCCAGTGGTTCATTTAGTGCGAAATTATTTTCATCAGCTGAGTTACGTGCCGAAAAAATACGCGAGGAAGCCGAGGAGCTTATCGAAGCACAAACCTATGCCGATGTCCGTTGGGAAGCGGCTGATTTAATATTCTTTGCGTTAACCGACGCGCTCGCGAAAGGCGTCACGATTGACGACATTACCAACGAATTAAGAAGTCGTTTCGACGACCGCTAATGAACTACTAACGAGTTAAGTTATGCAAGCATCTAATCTAATAAAATCGGCTAGCCAATGGCAGCGACAGTTTTCCGGTCGCGCGGACAATATTGAATCATCAGTCCGTTCGATGCTGGAAAATATCCGCCAGCATGGTGACGCGGCCATTAACCAATACTCACAAGAGTTCGACCAACTCCAGCCCAAGTCGATTCCGTTAAAAGCGTTTGACGATTACGATTTGGACGTCACTTTAAAGCAATCGATTAAGCAAGCTGCAAAACGTATTAAAGCATTCGCTCGGTTTCAAAAAGACGACTTAGGCAGTCGTAGTTTCAGCGATGAGTATGGTGAGTTTGGCCAAGTAGTAAAACCGATTGAACGTGCCGGTTGCTATATCCCCGGTGGACGCTTTCCATTAATTTCAACGGCACTGATGACTTTGATTCCTGCCAAAGTGGCAGGTTGCGCCGAGCGCATTGCCGTGTCGCCAGTTGCCGACCCAGCTATATTAGCCGCAGCGGCGTTAGCTGGCGCTACCCAATTTTATCAAATCGGTGGCGTGCAAGCGGTGGCTGCCCTAGCGTTTGGATATGCCGATCTGGAGCCGGTCGATGTGATCGTCGGTCCAGGGAATGCTTATGTTAATGAAGCCAAAGCTCAGTTGCAGCGCCAAATTAAAATTGATGGTCTTGCCGGCCCGAGTGAACTTTTAGCGTTATGCGATGGCAAAACATCCATTGAATGGATTATCTTAGATGCTTTAGCGCAATCAGAGCATGATCCAATGGCCCAATCGGTCATTGTCAGCTGTGATGGCGACTGGCTAACCCAGTTAGCGCTACGACTGCTTGAGGAGACTCGTTACCTTGAGTTAATCAATAGTGAACAGATTGTCCTTATTCAAGCCGAAGATCGCGACCAGCAAATCGACTTCTGCAATCGCTATGCGCCCGAGCATTTAATGTTGTGCGATGAAAACATTACGCCGGACGATCTGACTCATTATGGTTCATTGTTCATTGGCGCGAACAGCGCCGTCGCTATGGGCGATTACTGCAGTGGACCAAATCATACGTTACCTACAATGGGCTATGCTCGGCAATCCGGTGGTTTAAATGTGCAAACCTTTTTGCGTACCCAAACGATTCAAAAGGTAAATGATTATGGGCGTCAGCAATTGGCGCAACTTGCTATGCCGATTGCACAAGCTGAAGGACTTTCTTTTCATTATGAAAGTCTGGCGATTCGAGCAAAAAACTAGCCAAATTGAATGTACAGCCCAGTTAGCGAACAACTATAGCGCTGGGCTTAAAGCGCTGAAGTTAAAACCTCTTCGATAAGATGTCGATCAGCGTCGCTAATGTTGTCCTGGTCGATCGAGCGCTGAATATAACGTAGCAATACTTCTTTTGCTTGTTCCGCGCTAAGGTTTTCAGCCGCTTCTTTTTCTGCCAACGCTACCTGCGGTATAACATAACCGATGGCAAATAGATCATATTCTTCTTCCGCTTCCATCGCGCGCAGTTTGATTTCTAAATCATGCCAAAATTCATTCATAGGTCACACCTCTTTAATCAGGCTGCTATGCTACTTGAATTTTCACCTATAATAAATCTAGTTTGTTGAAAATGGGTATTATATGGGCGTTCCATCAGAACAAGAGTTAGCGCATGCCCTAACCGTCGCAGCGCAGCTACGTGAACAAGATCAAGACTTCGATGGTTTAGGTAAGTGCTTGTTAAATCAACACTATCAATTACAACTGGCACAAAAAGTCGTGCTCGCAGCAAAACATTATTTACGTTCTGGCCAAGGCACGCGTGAACACTCTCAATTGGTAAAAGCTATCGAACAAGTTGAACAACATGCGCTCAACTCAACCGATAGCCTTAATCGTCGTCCTCTCTAGCCACAGGCTATGTCGTTGCCGCTTTCATACGCTGAATGAAATCTGCCAGCCTAGCTAGCATTTCCGGTTTATCGGCAAGGTTTTCGGCAATAATTTTAACCACCGCCGAGCCCGAAATAACACCTTCAAATCCCGCCGCTTTCGCCTGTTGAACTTGAGTGGGTTGTGAAATTCCAAATCCCATCACTTGCGGTGCCGCTTGGTAGTCACGTAGTGACTGCAATGTCTGCTGTGCCGGCATTTGTGCCGACGTCTCAGTTCCAGTAACTCCAGCTCGTCCCAGAATATAGGTGTAACCACAGGAACGTTTGGCGACTTGCATTAACGTTTGCTCACTTGGGTTTGGCGGCAAGATGTGCACCGGTGCAATATCGGCCCGTTTCGCGTGACGGTCAAACAACTCCGTTTCGCGCAGCGGCACATCGGCAATCAATACCGAATCAACTTGGGCTGCTTGACAGCGTTGATAAAAGTTTTCTATACCGTTGCGATAAACCAAATTTGAGTACACCAGTAAACCGATCGGAATATCTTTTGAAAACTCACGAATTTTTTCGAGTAAACTAAAGCATTGTGCCGGCGTAACGCTATTCGCTAACGCGCGAATTGATGCTTCTTGTATGGTAGGACCATCTGCGACGGGATCGGAAAAAGGTATCCCCAACTCCAGTGCATCCGCACCACTTTCTATTAAAGTTTTAATAATTTCAAAACTGGTTTCAAGATTCGGGTCGCCCAACATAACAAAGGGAATAAAAGCAATCTGCTGCTGTTGTTTTAAGCGTTCAAACATCTGTTGATAGCGAGCCATTACCGCGCCTCCTCAGTGTTAGTTAAGTTTCTAACGTAGGCTAAATCTTTATCGCCACGACCAGATAGGTTCACCAAGATTAAAGTTTCCGAGTTGACTTCCTTAGCCAACTTAATGGCGTACGCTAATGCATGAGAGGATTCGAGTGCCGGAATGATCCCTTCACTTCGTGATAATTGATAAAATGCCGCTAACGCCTCGCTATCGGTTACCGATACATATTCGGCGCGTTTAATCGATTGCAAATACACATGCTGCGGCCCCACACCTGGATAATCAAGGCCCGCGGAAACCGAATAGGACTCTTCAATTTGTCCGTTCTCATCTTGCATAATCTTGGTATGAGCGCCATGTAAGATCCCAAGACTGCCTTGAGTGAGCGTTGCTCCATGATGTGGCGTATCAATGCCTTTGCCCGCCGGTTCAACGCCAACGAGTCGCACGCTTTCATCTGCAATAAAGTCAGCAAACAAACCAATCGCATTTGAACCGCCACCGACGCAAGCAATTGCATAGTCGGGTAAACGCCCAGTTTGCTCGAGCATTTGAGCTTTCGCTTCTTCACCGATCATTTTATGAAACTCACGAACGATGGTTGGAAACGGATGCGCGCCAGCGGCCGTTCCTAATAAATAATGAGTGTCTTGGTAACTGGCAGCCCAATCACGTAATGCCTCATTGATAGCATCTTTTAAGGTTCCACTACCGTTATCGACAGGAACGACAGTAGCGCCCATCAACTCCATACGATAGACATTCGGCTGCTGCCGCTCGCAATCCACCTTCCCCATATAAATAACACAAGGCAGATCCATCAAAGCACAGGCGAGAGCCGTCGCTACACCATGTTGACCAGCGCCAGTTTCAGCGATAATACGTGATTTTCCCATGCGTTTTGCCAGCAAGACTTGCCCCAAAACTTGATTCGTTTTATGCGCACCGCCGTGTAACAAATCTTCCCGTTTAAGAAAAATTCGCCCTTCATTTTCGCCAGTTAAATTACGGCATTCATAAAGTGGTGTAGGACGTCCCGCATAGTTTTTTAACAGCTGATTAAATTCAGCCATAAAGCTTGCGTCATCTAACGCATCATAGAATGCTTGCTCTAACTGCTCTAACGCGGGAATCAAAATCTCCGGCACAAACATACCGCCGAAGTCACCAAAATACCCACTGGCTTGCTCGGCTGTACGCTGCTCTTCTGCAGCAAAATGATATTGACTAGACATTGACTTGTTTAACTCCATTCATTCGACATTGATGCATAAAAGCACTGATCTTTGCAGCATCCTTTTTACCTTTAACCTGTTCGACTCCGCTACTTAGATCGATGGTACATTCGGAAAACTCTGCTAGCTGAGTAATATTGTTTGCATTAATTCCGCCGGCAATAATAATTTTTTCGCGATCAACTCGCTCAAATAGCGCCGGCAATAAACGCCAATCAAATGACTGACCGGTTCCACCGAGTACTTGCTCGGTTTGATAATCGATTACTACCGCATCGACCACCTGCAGCCACTGGGTAATCAACTTGATATCACTTTCTTCGGCAAGCGACAACGCCTTCCAAAGCACAACATCTTCGGCCAAAAGTGCTTTTAACTGGGCAGCTTGCGATAAACTCTCATTGCCGTGGAGCTGCACACCACTTAAGTTTAATTGAGCAACAGAGTGCAAAATAGTTTGCTCATCAGCATCGACAAAAACGCCGACAAAACGAGCGTTAAGATTACGTGTGATTACGCTGGCGCTATCAATCGTCAAGTAGCGCGGAGAGTTTGGATAGCACATAATCCCGAGATATTCAGCTCCTTCAGAAACCGCGACCAATGCGTTCTCTAACGTATCGATACCACAAATTTTAACTGAACCAAAAACTAAGCGGCGCGCCGCTAAAGCAACATCTGGCTGCGACATTAGCGACGAGCCCACCAAGAATCCGTCCACTTTGGCCGCCAAGCGAGTGACATCCGCACGGCCATTAATACCTGACTCAGAAATGATCAGACGATCGCTTGGAATCAAAGGAGCTAAGGCTTCCGTTGTTGATAGATCAATTGATAAGGTGCGTAGGTCACGATTGTTGATACCAATAATTTTAGCGTTAAGCGCCACGGCCCGCTCGCACTCTGCTCGAGTATGAACTTCGGTCAGCACATCCATATTCAGCTCTTCTGCAACTTGACTAAGCGCTAAATACTCTTCATCAGTAAGCACCGATAGCATCAACAAGATAGCATCTGCACCGTAATCGCGTGCTTCATATACTTGATAAGTATCAATAAAAAAGTCTTTACATAAAACCGGTAAGCTACCGTGTTTACTGATGGTTTGCAAAAACTCATGACGTCCAGAAAAAAACTGCTCATCCGTTAGTACAGAAATCGCATCAGCCGCACCCGTGTACGCATTTAAACAATCACGCGGTGAAAAATCACTACGAATTAATCCCTTCGATGGCGATGCGCGTTTGTATTCCATAATAAAGCGATTGCCTGGCTTTGCTAATGCATCAGCTAAACTACGCGAAGACAAACGCAATTGATGAACAAAAGAAGCCAACGGCCGCTCGACTCGACGCCGTAATACTTCTTCGCGTTTATGCGCAACAATCGATGCCAGAACATTCTTATCCGCGGCCATGAGACAACTCCACTACGCGCGCGAGTCGCTCCGCAACGCGTCCAGACAATATCGCTTCCTTAGCGCGTTCAACGCCCTCTTTGAGCGATGATACTTTTTCTGACATTAACAGAACCGCTGCACTATTCAGGGCTACAACATCATTATGTTCTGGTTTTCCAATCCCCTTTATTAGGCACAATAAAGCAGCGGCAATTTCATCAGGATCGTCAAGTTGCAAAGACTCTAACGGCACCCGCTTAAGACCCGCTTGCTCAGGCGTAATCGTCATTTCGGTAACACGGCCATTGTCGAGATAAGCAACCTGAGTATCACAGTGCAATGCTATTTCATCGAGCCCGCCGCCATTGACCACCATCGCTTTTTCGCATCCCAACTTACCTAGTGCTTGTGCCATCTGGGCCAATAATTTCGGATCGTAAACGCCCATTAATTGAATGTTCGGAGCAGCCGGATTGGCTAACGGACCAATCAAGTTAAACAAGGTTCGCGTTTTTAATGCGGTACGCACTGGCATCACATGCTTTACCCCGGGGTGATACTGCGGCGCGAACAAAAAGCAAAAGTTCTCTTCGCGCAAACACCGGGCCGCAACGTCAGGGGTAATATCAAGTTTTAAACCAAATCGCTGCAGTACATCAGAAGAACCACTTTTTGATGATACGGAGCGATTTCCATGTTTTGCAACCGGCACACCGCACTCAGCACACACTAAAGCCACCACCGTAGAAATATTAATCGTTCCTAAGCCATCACCACCCGTACCACAGGTATCAACAATGTTCCCTTCGGGTCGTGCGAACGGCGTTGCACTGGCACGTAATGCATTGGCAGCACCGGCAATCTCCTCACTGGACTCACCTTTCATTTTTAGTGCAACTAATAACGCCGATATTTCGATTTCACTTAGCTCCCCTTTTACAATAGAGGTCACCAGAGTTTCCGTTTGCGTCTTATTTAAATGATCGCCCTGATAGAGGGCTTCTAAGATTTGATTCATAGTAATTATCCTTGACTTGATGACCGTAATAAAAGCTCAACGCTTTGTTGCAATAAACGACCGCCATTAGTCGTTAAGATTGACTCAGGGTGAAATTGAAAGCCGAGCATTTGATCTTGCGCATGATAAATCGCCATGGTTATGCCATTAAATGAAGCAATCTCTTGTAGTTCGGTCTGCTCAATATTAACCACCAATGAGTGGTAACGAGCGACCGGAAAAGGGTTCGGCAATTCGGCGAAACAAGCATAGTTATTATGTTCGACATAGGATGTTTTGCCATGCACCGGTAACTCTGCTCGAATCACTTCACCGCCATAACTCTGCGCAATCAGTTGATGACCTAAACAAATACCCAATACTGGCATACGACCACGAATTCGCTGTAAAAACGACAAGCAGTTACCCGCACTATCCGGCGCACCGGGACCTGGCGAAATCACAACGAAATCATGTGACTGAGTTAACTCGAGTAAGGTTTCCGTTGCCACCTGATTGCGCACCACCGTTACCTGACAATCAAGTTGTTCCAAGGCTTCTACTAAGTTATAGGAAAACGAATCAAAGTTATCGATAAACAACACGTTATGCATGAGCCGCCTCCTGATCCACAGCTGCGGCCAAACTATTTGATCGCGCAATTGCCGTTAACACTGCCGCCGCTTTATTCTCGGTCTCCAATACTTCAAGAGTCGCCTTCGAATCATAAACGATACCCGCGCCCGCCGAGACAGTCGCACAACCTTGTTGCACCAGAGCACTGCGGATCACAATTGCCGTGTCCATGTCACCATGGGCATTTAAATACCCCATGGCACCGCCGTACACACCACGATGTTGCTGCTCGATTTCGCGAATCAACTGCGTTGCTCGAACTTTAGGAGCACCACTAAGTGTTCCCATATTTAAGCAAGCTTGATAAGCGCTTAAGGCATCGAGTTGTGGCTTTAAGTGGCCTGAGACTTTAGATACTAAATGCATCACATGAGAGTAACGATCAATTTCCAAAAGACGATCTATTCTGCGGCTACCGGTTACACAAACTCGGGCAATATCGTTGCGCGCCAAATCAACCAACATAAGATGCTCCGCTTTTTCTTTTTCATCATTTTTGAGTTCTAACTCGATGCGTGCATCTAAATCATGATCAATCGTTTGCTTTGCAGTTAACCCGCGCCGCCGAGTTCCGGCAATTGGATAAATCGAAAGCCGCCGATCGTCCGCACTAAACTTCACTGCACTTTCTGGTGATGCGCCGAATAATTCGTAATCTTCGGTACGTAAAAAGAACATATATGGGCTAGGATTAGAACGCTTTAGTGCTTGATAGGCAGCAAACGCATTATGACAAGGCAACTGAAAATCTCGCGCCAAAACCAACTGAAAAACATCGCCCGCAATAATATGTTGTTTCGCACGCTCTACCCATTGTTCGTATGCATTGGCACTAATATTCACTCGAGGTTGTGGTAATTTTTCGAGTCCTGGAGAATCAGCCACAGTCGATTGCTTACTAGCGCTTTCTGACAACTTCGATTGAATAAATTGAATGCGGTTTTGATAATCGTTTTTAATTGACTCCTGCGCGCTGCCGGGTAGCACTTTAACCACTAGCCGTTGGCTGAAATTAATATGATCAATAATGACCAAAGTATCTGCCAAGAAAAACTCGTAATCCGGAAACACTTGCTCCGAAGTCGGTTCGGGTAAGCTTTCAAATAATTGATAACAATCAAAACTAAAAGTACCAATTAACTGCGTCGTTTTATCGTCATGATGGTCGCAGCGGCAAAAAGCCAACACTTTACGCAGTATGTCAAAAACCGATGGCGCACTGAGTTTCGCGTCCTCTTCAACTTGACTCAGTAGCTCCTCGTGCGACTGCTCTATGACTAAACGACTGTCCTCGCGCAAAGTCGCAGTAAAAGATTCACTTAGAATACCAAGAGCTTGGCGCCCATTAGCATTTAAGGCATCGATCGTCACCTGTTGCCCAAAGCAGCGAATTCGCATCGCTGCGGACAACATAATCACGCTATTAGTGTGCTCTTTTGTACTGATACTCGCCGTTTCTAACAGCCCAACGGGTGAATCAAACGACTGCGCCAAGCATTGAAAAATGTCACTAACATCAGCGTTTGATTCAAGCGACTTAGATAATGTGATCAATGACATAACCTTACGTCCTTAACCGCTTTAGGCAGCTTTACGCAGCGTCGGTTTGCGGCCAGCAGCTCGAACAAAAGCATCAAGCTCATCCATTAACCGAGCAAACTGTTCCGGATACAGCGATTGCTGTCCATCGGATAACGCTTCTTTCGGCTCATGATGAACTTCAATTATGACGCCATCGGCACCGACGGCTACCGCGGCTTTTGCTAGCGGCCCAACTAATTCACGGATACCAGTACCATGCGATGGATCCACAATTACCGGAAGATGTGATTTGCGTTTCATAAAGGCAACGGCATTCAGATCTAAAGTGTTGCGCGTGGCGGTTTCAAAGGTTCGAATTCCGCGCTCGCATAAAATCACGTTCGGATTACCGGCATTAACGATGTACTCAGCCGCGAGTAACGTTTCTTCAATCGTTGCGGAAATACCGCGCTTTAAAATAATAGGCGTTTCAGTACGCCCCACCGCTTTAAGCAGATTAAAGTTTTGCATGTTGCGAGCACCAATTTGTAGTGCATCAACGTGTTGGCAAATTAAATCAACATCGGCGGTATCCATCACTTCGGTCACCGCGGGTACACCTAACTCACGACTAACTTGTTGCATCACTTTCAGTGCTTCAGCACCACCACCTTGAAAGCTATAAGGACTGGTACGCGGTTTAAATGCTCCGCCGCGCAGTGCCACCGCTCCACCGTTAACAGCAGCAGTGGCAGAAGCGCGGAAACTGTCGATACCTTCAACCGCACATGGTCCACCAATTACCGAGAAGTGCTCGCCGCCAAAAGGAACGTTGCCAATGTGAACCACAGAGTCTGCTGGGTATAGCTCTCGACTGACTAATTTGTAGTTCGACAAAATCGGCTTTACATCATCAACCATCGGATGAGCGGTAATATTTAACCCTTGCAAAACACGCTCGTCACCGAGCGCACCCAATACCGTTCGTTCGGTGCCGGGCATGTATAAGGGTTTTAATCCTGCCGCTTCGATCTTGGCAAGAATCTCATCGGCATCGTGTTTGGTTGCTTCAGCTTTCAGTACAATAATCATTTGTTTTCTCCAACGTTAAATTTAAAAGTTAATTTTTCAAAACCAAAAAAAAGCCCGCAAATTGCGGGCTTTTCAAGCATTCTCTCGTTACAGCACGGCTATCACCCGCATGACAGCCGAGCGGACATCCACCACCACCATGCAGTCAAAGCGTTAATCTGTTGTTGTAATGTATTTAATTTATTCATGTTCAAAGTTCTAGCGATAAAAATTAAGTAAAAAAAAAGCCCGTTTTATACGGGCTTTTTGCAATGATGTTATTCAATCAAGCGCGACACACGCAGCAAAGCCCGTTAGGTGTTATGCCACCAACGTACTTGCCAAACGAATGCGAAAACGCCTTGATTCATGTTTAATTCCTAATTAGTAAAGGTACTTTTTAAATCGACACACGAACACTTCGCGGCCAAACTTTGTCTTTAGTTGGGTCGAGAATAATTAAACTGTGGTGCTGCGTCAACCAAAAATTTGAATATTCACCAAATTATTAGTTATATCTCAAGTCGCCCAATCACCTGATCGTCTAGCGCAGTTGTATAGTCAATTTCTTAGATGACTTTACGTGCCGGCTGACTATCAATAAAGCTACGTGATTGCTCTAACTGTAAATGCAACACTTCAACATCCACTTCAATGCCTTGCGGAATACCGGCCACTTTCAAACAAAGATCTTTAACTTTGCCGCGCGCTGGCAATTGAACTAAGTTTGAGAAGAGCACGGTCGATTCAAACTCTAATTGATGAAAGTCGATGGGTAAGCGGTGCTTACCACGAATATCCTCGTACTCCATAAATAGTGCAATAGTCCCGTCAATGTAGTCACTCAACTGCAAACTGCACAGCACATTTAATGCAACTGACCAAGGTAATTCACTATTGGCAAAAGGTTTCGGTATATATTTTTCGGCGTCTAAATACAGGGTATGCGTATACCCGCTGTTAATCTCCAACTGCTCCATTTCGCTTCTCACTCGTCGCTCTTACTGATACCAGCCGTTATTATTTTTGTTTGGCTGAATTTTTTATTTTTTTTACTGCCCTGTTTCACTCGACACATGGCTAGTTGTCTAACTGGCTATTTTTCGCTCAAATAAACGCCGCTATGGTGTTACAAAATGAGATAAAAATCAATCACGCTGCTTTGCGATTGTGAATAATTACGGCTATTAACCGGTCTTACTCAGCCTTGGATCCTTCGGGGGCTCAACCACTCGGACAAAAATTTCATCGAGTGAAAACGTAAAACCCGCCTCTTGATAGCGCAATTCCAAGGTCACTTGGCTAATTGGACCTCTAATGGGTACTTTGACCAAATTAGAGAATAACAATTCACTTTGACGATCTTGAATTTGTTGATCAATTAATAAGGTTTGCATCCCACGACTATCAAGATAGGTCAGATACAAAGACACTTGCTGAATATTAATCGATTCGACCTTTATCCAAAGCGCAACGTTCAGCGACACTGACCATGCAAGATCGACTTGAGTACAGTTGCCTTTGCTGGGCAAATACTGCGCTGGTGTCAACCGTGTTAATACTTTCGATAAATGCGTCATGCCCCGCTACCATACATCTTGGGCTCAAAAGACTATTTAGCACAGTTGTAAGATAAAAATGTGACCTGGTTCATTTTTTTGATCTTTTTGAGATATTAAATCGAAAAAGATGACCAGCTCTAAAAAAAAGCCGTTAAAAATCTTTTAGTTGCACAACTTTCATACAGGACAATTATTAGACAAAAAAGTGCTTAAAAACCGTGGTTTGCGCTTTTCTTCAGGTTTTTGCGCCGGCGCAACAACGTTTATACTTTTTCCCGCTGTGACATGGGCAGGCATCATTACGTCCGATTTTAACGGGAACAGCGTCTTGCTGGTAAATAACACCTGAATGATAACGCCACTGCCCATCCTCACGATAAAAGGTTGAGCGTTCGTGTAAGCACAATAAATAGTCCCCCTCGAGCTGAAAAGCTTTGAACTCAACTTCCGCAGAGTCGGCAGCGACCGCTTGGGTTGATTGTATTTCTAACCGGATCCAACGTTGCTCGCGAGCGGTGGCCGCCAGCAAACCAGGGCTTAAATCGGCGCGGCGCGTTGAATGATAGGTGTTATACAAGTAATCACCTGCCGCGACACAGTAAGCCGAATAGCGCGAACGCATCAATGCAACCGCAGAAGGCGCGTTTTGCTCACCACGAATAAAGGGAGCACAACATTGCTCAAATGGCAGGTTTTGATCGCAGTAACAACTTTGCATCGCCCCCATGACTATAATCCCCTTTGCCATTCTTGACGTAGATGGATCTGACCGGCCATCGCCTGTTCAACCTGGTTAACTAGCCGCTCTTTATCGCGCCCCAAGGTTCCTTTTAACACCAAGTAATTGGACGCATGATCGGAGCGAAAGATAGTATTGTTAAGTTCCAAGTGCCCAAGTAGCCAAGCCATTTCTTGTAATAATTGACTTTGGTTGGGGAGCTGGTAATCACCACCGAAGCCGGCCACCACACGACTATCTCCGAGCGGGTAAGAGACTACAAGGGTCGACAAATACTCCGGCTGAGCAGCGTTCATCAGCCGCGCCGAGTTGAGCGCGTGTTGCTTCGATAACCGCACCCCGCCCATGCCATTTAAAATCATCACCGATGCTTTAACGCCAGCCGCTTTTAACTTGGTCAGTGCCGCCAGAGAGCTGGCATAGGTTTCACCTTTCTCGATTGCTTGCAGCACTTGATCATCACCTGACTCACAGCCAACATACACTAGCGATAAACCCAGCTCGCGTAATTGCTGTAACTCCGCTTCCGATTTATTCAGTAAATTACGTGGCAAACAATAGCTGGAAACTCGAGTAACTTGCGGCAGCGCCGATTTTATCGCGGTTAAAATCTCAACCAAGCGCCGAAATGACAAAACCATGGCGTCACCATCGGCCAAAAATACCCGTCGAACATCCGGCTTAACTTGCGCCACAGTCGCCAGTTCGCGCTCAATTTCCGCGAGCGGCTTGGGCTTAAATTTCTTTTGCGGCTGGGTGTACATATCGCAGAAAGTACAGCGGTTCCAAGAGCATCCGTTAGTAACCTGCAAAATCAGCGACTTCCACTCACTGGGTGGACGAAAAACCGGTTCAATATAAGGCAATGCAATCATAAGCGGTCAATTTGTGAAGTGGGTAATTAACTATGACGTAGTTTAACTGAGTACGGCTTGCAAACCCACCGCAATTAAAGTGTTGACCCAAAAGCTCAGAACGCCGTTTTTTTGCACGATTTGGATAGATTATCGCCGCAAATTCGAACTATTCCGTTGTTTTCCGAAATTTTACTTGAGAATTCAAATGCTTTTCGCTAAATTTGCTTCCCACACGCGCCCGTAGCTCAGCTGGATAGAGT
>JABXHQ010000023.1 GCA_013373545.1 Gammaproteobacteria bacterium | reverse complement strand
TCCAGCAGATAGTGCGTCGAAAAAGTCAGCAAGATAGCCGCCAAGAAAACATTCTTAATGAATTTTTTTCGCAGCAAACATCTTCCGATTTACTTAATTTTCGATTATTTTGGTTGCAGCGCAAGCTCAATAAAATACAGCATTACACCCCCTCCTCATTCAATAAGACCGATGGCATTCGAAAATTATTGAAAATTATTGCCGGTGTTGTGATGCACGAAGTTAAGAAAAGCTCAGTTGATTTAGACAACCCAAAGGACCAAGCACGCATCGAACAAGCCATTCTACTTGGCTATTGTTATGGAATTACTTATCCCTATATCGACGATATTCAAGATAGTGCTCTGCTCAGCGCCGATGAGCAAAGCCTATTCAACCAATCCATCGAGCAATGTTTAGTGGCAGGCAAGGTTCCAAAGATGCCGCAGTTTCAACCAGACAATCAAGTCTTTATGAGCTTTGTTTATCAAGAATTAAGCGCTGCATTTTTAACTTTAAAGCAACGGCTTTCAAAGACTCATTTTAATGCTTTTTTAGCAGACGCTTACGTTTTTTTTCGGGCACAAGACAAGGATCGTCAAAACAATACATTAGTAAAATTGAATTATGCTGACTTTTTAGTTCCAATCGTTCTAAAATCGTCTGGCTCAAGGTTAATCGCGAGCTCTTTGCTAGAACAAAAAACGCACGCGTCTCAGCGATTTTTCTATTTTGGCATTTATAATCAGTTTAATGATGATCTCAAGGATATTAAGGAAGATCTAGCGAGTGGAAACGTTACACCCTTTACTGCATACTTAAACAATCCTAATTATTTTCAACATTCTCCCATTCGTATTTATTGGTCAATCGTGTATAAATTGATTCATCAAGTGTATGCGTCCGAGCCCAAAGTTGCGCGCTTAATGTTTGAGCGTAGTATCAATGCCTTGAAAGGCTTACGTGAAAAGCTCACCAAACAAGAGTTTCAAGAATTTAAATCGAGCATTCTTAGCACCGACAATGAAGCTTTTGATTGCTTTATTTTCAACGCCGTTGAAGCAAATACAAAAACCATTTGGTTTGATAAATGGCTAAGTAACAATTTAGCTAAGAGCATTAAGGAACAAGCAAATAAAAGAACGAGCTTCAACCAACAGCTGAGTCAATATCAAACATTTATCAATCAGTCGCTACCGCTTGATCCGTTAGAGCCTAGGCTTGAAGTACTCAACCAAAATGCGCTCTATAGTCTTGAGTCTGGAGGAAAGCGTATCCGAGCAGTCATTGCGTTACACCTTAACAGTCAGCACTATGCTAAGCCCAAGGAAAATAGTATTCCCGTTATTCAATTACTTGAGTATATGCATACTGCTTCGTTAATATTTGATGATTTACCAGAGCAAGACGATGCCAAAATTCGGCGCGGACAACCTGCTTTACATTTAAAGACCAACAGCGTGTATGAAGCTGAACTCACTGGATTGCATTTAATGATGAAAGCGGTAGAGGTATTATCTCAAGTCCGCTCTGCGCCGCAAGATAAAGTATTACAAGCCATTGAATACGCCGCGAAAACAACTCAGCTTATTTGTGAAGGTCAACGCCGTGATCTTAGCCTCTCACGCGCTTGTTCGATCGAAGCATTAAAGGAAATGACCTTCCTCAAAACCGGTCTTGCGCTCGAGGCTGCGTTGGTGATTCCTGCGATTCTCAACGGAGAAACGGGTGAGCAACTGGCACCGTTAAAATCGTTCGCTTATCACTTAGGACTCGCCTATCAAATCAAAGATGATTTACTCGATGCTGAGAGTTCTCCGGCTATGCTTGGCAAGCCAATTGGGCAAGATAATCATAAACCAAGTTTTGTGTCTTGCATGGGCATAGCTGCCGCCGAGCGACAGTTATTGCATCATTATCTAGCGACCAAGCAGGCCTTGTCTCAAGCTCAGTTAAAGGATGAGTTTTTTAACACCTTGGTTGACATGGTCGTGTTTCGTGAAAATTAACGCTCTACAGGTCAGACCTTTACTCCTTATTCCACATATGAGATATTCGCGCCGCGCTAGCAAGGGCGCATCACACTAGTATCAAAATATTTAGATGGATCATTTAGATTAAGGATTATTAATCATGAACGATTATGTATCACGCATTGCAGTGGGCTTCCTGCTGCTCAGTCTTTTCGGGTGTTCTAACGGTGGTAACGACAATTCTGAGACAGAGTCAACAGATATAGAAGCCTCTATGCCTGTAGCAAGTATTAGTACTCAAGCGATTAACGTTAGAGTCGGCGATCGAGTAGAGCTAGACGGTAGAGATAGCAGCGCTAACAACGGCCAAGCCTTAAGTTATCAATGGTCACTTGGTACAGTTCCGCAAAATAGCCAAGTCACACTAAGTGGTGCAGAAAGCACCGTTAGCAGTTTCACTCCTGATGTTGAAGGCACTTTCAATATTATTTTAACCGTCAACAACGGCCAATTAGATAGTGAAGAAACAAGCATTGCTATTTCAGCTTTTCGTGACATGAATGACAGTTATTTCAAAGGTGTAATAGATGCTGAATATAGTAAGTCTCAGGACAAACTGTTAATTGCCGAGGCCTACCCTAATATTATCAATATCTACGACGCCCAATCTGACAGCAACGTTGAGTTAGACTTAGTATTGCCTCCTACCAGTGTGTCAGTTTCGCCAAATGGATTAGTCGCAGCCGTTTCTCACGACTCAGAAATTACCGTTGTCGATGTAGCTAATCAATCTATCAGTAAAGTAATATCCGTATCAGCACCTATCAATGATTTAGCAGTCAGTGATAACGGTTTGATTTACGCGTTATCTTCAGTTGAATTTGGTATTCGCACTATCGATATTGCGCTCGCACAAGAAGTTGACCTGGCTTACAACGCCACGAACGAAATACGACCAGGATCATCGATCCGACTCAACCCATTTAGCCAAGAAGTTATCATTGCTTATGCGCAACCTAAACTCGAAAAATACACAGTAAGCGGAAGTTACCCACGAAACCCAATAGCTTATCCTTATACCGGAAGTCCTTATCCAACATGTGGCAATCTATGGTTATCAGCAGATGGCGCTCGAGTGTATACACAATGTAGCAATATCTTCCTTTCTAACAACTTAGTTTATGACGGTTCTTTTGGTGAGCTAAGTGCCGTTAATCACGCAACGCATTCATTGACCAATGAAGAAGTCGCGGTAATTCCTTCAGGCTCTAAGGATACAGAACTACAAATCTATACGGATGCACTATTTACCTTCAAAGAAGCAATCGCATTACCCAAGTTTCTCTATAATGGCGGCGTCTTCGATGGCCATGGAAAGTTTGTGTTCTATAATACAAACGAAGATCAATTTTATGTAATTATGCAGGCTGACGAATCATCCGCGATGGTAAATGACTTTGGTATTGTAGTTTATTAAGAGCCGTATGAACTAGAAGTTACGACTTCTAGTTCTCAGCTACAACGGCAAGCGTACCGTCCAAACTACCTTGGATAGTGATTTGTTGCATCGATAACGATTTTAAATAATCAAGATGCGCTTGTTCAATTTTTTGTCCTGGCACTATCAACGGAATGCCCGGCGGATAAGGTGTCACCAGACCGGCACAAACTCTGCCCTGAGCGTCAGCAAAGTTCACGTGCTCACGTCGTGCAAAGAAAGCATCAGCAGGAAGCATTGCTAGCTCAATTGGAGGTAATGCTTCAGGCATTTTTGTAGGTCTTTTTAAACTTGATAACTTAACTTTACCTGAGTCGAGTTTCTTTAACGCATTATACAAACGAACAATCTTCGATCGGGTACCACCGAGTGTTAACAAAACTAACAGTGTTGAGTGGGTGTACTTTTCAATTTCTAAACCAATTTCATCCATTAAATATTGATGTACGGTTTTACATGAATACGGCAGCTCACTGATATCAATAAGAATTTTTAGTGGATCGTGCCCCATATTATCTTGCTCAAAGTGCTGAAAAACCTGAGCAAAATCGTCTCTTCCTAAGATTTTAATACGCTTTAGCTGTGATACTTGATACTTAAATTCAGCCACATGATTCAACAAAGAATTAACTAATTTATAGCCCTCCATTTCCAACTGTTTATGGCAAACGTCGAGTGACGCAATTAGCTGATACTTTGGCGATGTTGAGGCATAAATACTGAATATTTCACGAAAGAAATCTTCATCAAAATCTGGGTCATTAATATGGATATATGAGGCCTGAGAAAATGCACTGACTACTTTATGCGCAGAGTGAGTCACATAGTCAGCACCACTGTTAATTGCGGAATAGGGTCGAAGCTGCGGATGAAACAGAGAGTAAGCAAACCAAGCTTCATCAATAAAGACTTTTACATTGTGCTCATGAGCATAGTCGATAACTTGTTTTAAATCGGTTAGCAAACCATCGTAGGTGCAGCCAGTAAGAACCAATAACTTAGCGTCTGGGTGATTGTCGATAGCTTGCTTCATATCATCTAACGACGGTGGTGAGAAAATACCATACTTAGGGTCAAAAACACTGTCTAAGTATATCGGCAAACTCGACGACTGGATAATTCCATAATGCACCGACTTATGGCAGTTCCGATCGATAATAACTTTATCGTTGCGGCGTAATAGCGTTTGTAAAATTATTTTATTTGAGGTTGAAGATCCATTGGTAACAAAATAGGTTTGATTCACTTCAAAGGTTGTGGCTGCAGCCTGTTGTGCTCGTCCGATCGCATGGGTGCTATCAGATAGTGAACCTAAAAAATCGACGGACACCGATAGATCGCCAACGAATACATTACGGCCATAAAACTGATAAAAATCGCGTATATAGGGCGAGTTACGAAAACTTGCACCACCACTATGGCCTGGTGTGTGCCATGAGTCATTCGATTCAATAACATAACGCTTATAAGCTGACCAAAAAGGTGTCTCACAACGATCGTCAAAATCATTAATGATGTAACCTAAGATGGACTCGGGATCCGACAATACATCATCTTTGAAAAAGAACGACTCAATATCGTTAGATTCATCGACAATCGCTAACCCTTCCGCGTCATCTCCAAGTGCATACACCGGCAATTCAAGTCGAATCGCTTTTAATGCACTTACGAAAGACAGGTAACTTTCACATAACGCTCTTTGTTCCTGCGTTGGCCAGCTGATCACTACCGCTTGGATATCACCATCGTTTTCAACTCCCTCTAGCGCACTATTCAGGGCCGAAAGACCGTTCAACTCAATATCAATATCTTCGCGCTCAAATGAGGCAACGGTTTTTGACAGGTTCTCCCGCAAAGTGAACAATAATTCTTCGTCACTTTCGATTAGTAATATTTTTAGTAGCGGCTTCATATGAATCATCTCGTTACTCATCTAATAATATCGCTGCGCATAAACTTATGCTTTCGCTCTATTATTCGCACTTGCTAATTTTTTTTCAAACTTTTATTGTCGAAATTACGTCTAATCCTAATTAGCAACCACAATAACGACGACAATACGGGTGAGAATGTTATGGAGACACGACCAATCCGCATTAAGGAGGAGTAAAGGATGATTTTTAATACGCCGTTATTCTTTCTTTTCTTTGCAGTTTTTTTCCTCTGTTATGGCTTTGTATTTCTAAGACACAAGCCTCGCGTTTATCTCATTATTACCGGCAGCTTGATTTTCTATGGCGCCTGGAATTACCACTTTATTCCATTGTTGGTTGGCAGTGCCGTGGCGGACTACTTTATTGCTCAAGCGATTGGTACAAGTCAAGATCCGCGTCACAAAAAGCGCTTGGTAACATTATCCATCATCATTAACCTAGGCGTCTTAGCCCTGTTTAAGTATGCAGATTTTGCGCTCGAATCCGTCGCCAGCCTGTTGAATTGGGCGGGCTATCCGGTAGCAATGACGACTTTGTCGTGGGTGCTACCGGTTGGTATTTCTTTTTATACTTTTCAAAGCCTCAGTTACACCATTGACGTCTATCGGGGCGATATGAAGCCCCGCAAAGGCCTAGCGGAGTTCGTGGCAGCACTGTCATTTTTCCCGCAACTTGTGGCCGGCCCTATCTTACGTGCACGGCAAATTTTGCCGCAAATGCACGCCCTTAATTGGCCTTCTTGGCTTGAAGCGAAGCATGCGTTTTTACTGATTACTGTCGGACTAATTAAAAAGACCGGTGCTGATCTCTTAGCGGTGCCTGCAGAAGCGGCTTTTGCCGCACCAGAGACCTTGTCAACACTAGAAGTTTGGACCGGTGTCATCGCTTTTGCCGGTCAGATTTACGGAGACTTTTCAGGCTACACCGATATGGCGATTGGGTTGGCACTGTTGCTTGGTTTTAAAATTCCACTGAACTTTCGGGTTCCCTACTTTGCGATTTCACCCGTAGACTTTTGGCGGCGCTGGCATATTTCACTCAGTAGCTGGTTGCGCGATTATCTCTATATATCACTCGGAGGAAATCGCACGGGACATCGAACTCGCAATGTTCTTATCACCATGCTACTTGGCGGTTTATGGCATGGAGCAGCCTGGACCTTTGTCGCATGGGGCGCATTCCATGGTGTCATCATTACGGCGACCCATTACCTCGGCCAACTCGCCTATTTTCGTAATTTTAATCAAAGTACCTCGCGCCTTATTAAATTTTTTAAGTGGGCCATTACTTTTTATTTAGTCCTTATCAGCTGGGTCCTATTTCGAGCGGAAAATCTTAGCGATGCAATGACAGTATTTCTTGATATGCATCGATTCTCCGAGTCCGCAACCCTTAACATACAAGCGATTGTATTGTTCGGCATTGTGTGCGTGTGGATATTGCTGACGCATGTGATGGACCACTTCGTGATCAAGAAAGGCGAGTCACTAACGCAACAGCCATGGCTGCTTTGGCCACTGCTGGTCCTTGGGCAATTATTGTGTTTACTTATAGGAGAGCCAAGCAATGAGTTCATCTACTTCCAATTCTAAAGCTGTCAATGGCAAGATTTTGCTCGCAATGATTCTTGTAATGGGCGGCGCGGTATTGCTAATGCGCTTACTCTATCTTGCCATGGGAGCCGATGCCAACAACATCATGGGGCGCGTGGTGGAAGCACGCGAGGCTTTACCACAAATAGTAAAAGAGCCTGATGATCTTATGATATTTTTTGGCTCATCAATGGTCGAAGCGGGGTTTTCACCGCGGCAATTTGATCGCGAATTACGCGCCAAAGATAAAACTGTTAAAAGTTTTAATTTTGGTTTTGGCGGTTTAAATCCCTATTTTCAAGATTATTTATCGCGTCGTATTCGCGATGAGTTTCTTCACAACCAACGCCGAATCAAATTAGTCGTAATTGAATTTAACCCTTTTCAAACCACGACAACGCGGTGGCAGGGAGCTAACGACATCGTCGACTCATTCCTTACCATGCTGGCTAGTGATGCAGAATTGTGGGACATTGCGCAAAAAGATCCCGAGCGCGGTGCATTGTTATTTAATATTAAGTACCTCCGAAATGATATATCTGCAGAAATGTTCTCGAGTTATATTGGTAGGCAAATATTTCCACAACCACAACCAATAAAAATTGAAGAGCCAAAAGAATTAATAGAGTTACGCAGTAAAGCGGGCCAACAACTTACCGAACGTTTTGAACAGGATTACCCAAATTACACCGATGCAGATTGGTATTATCCCTGGCAAGGCGGTGGCACCATACCAGAAGAGCGATCGCCTGAAACGCTCGAATGGTTTAAAAAATATTATTCAACTTTTCAAAACTCGGCAAACAAAGAAAATGCGCGACAACGGCGGATAGCTTCCGCGGACATAGAGGGTCTTCACTTTGAACCGCTACTGGTCGATAGTTTTATTAACATAGTAAACAACTTTCAAGAAGTTGCCGACCACGTTGAAGTTGTGATAATGCCACGTCAAGTGGGTCTAATTAATTATTCCGAAGCAGCGCAGACTCGACTTAATAAAGTGGTTGCTGAAATTGAGAACGCCACTGGTGTTAGCATTATCAATCAACAAGAGTTGCCACAATTTACCGCCGATATGTACCGCGATGCGACGCATTTCACCCGCTATCATGGTGAT
Source organism: Gammaproteobacteria bacterium (assembly GCA_013373545.1). Taxonomy (GTDB): domain Bacteria; phylum Pseudomonadota; class Gammaproteobacteria; order Enterobacterales; family Kangiellaceae; genus Pleionea. Next base: position 1,395 of record JABXHQ010000023.1, on the reverse strand, counting down.
GTTGAATACACCCGCCTAACGGTGGAAACTTTTGCGCACTATTTCGAACCTTGAGGTTTGTCTAATACCGCCAGGAGAAAAGTAGCGATGGGTCCTAATAGAAGTGAAATTAAAAACCAGTTTAGACCAGAGCGATTTTTCCCCTGCGCGAGTACCGCATTAATTAACGCTAGCGAACCCCATCCAACAAAATATTGACTACTAGTGGTAATGAATTCCATTAATTTAAGCTCCAATAATAACTAGAAAACGAAACGGGCTAAGTTAAAGCTTACTCATCGCCTCATGTTACTCAACCCGTTTTAACATTTTTTAAGAAGCATAGCGCACTCAATAAAAATATAACTCTTAGTCCAATATTATTTTATGGATTAAGATTCAAAGTCTGCAGAGCTATGACGCTCGGGTAGCTGCTCGCTTTCTTCACCCCAAGTTTTGTTAACTCGGATGCCTCGTTTAACTGCACTGCGTTGGCCAATTTTTTGTGCCCAACGCACAACATGCTGGTACTCTTCAACTTGCAAAAATTCACCTGCTTGATAAAGATTATCTTGTACAAGAGCTCCGTACCATGGCCAAATCGCCATATCGGCAATGGAGTACTCATCGCCAATCATAAATTCATGGTGCGCCAAGTGCTGATTCAACACGTCCAGCTGACGCTTTACTTCTAGCGTGTAACGATTAATCGGATACTCATACTTTTCTGGTGCATAAGCGTAGAAGTGACCAAATCCGCCACCAAGGAAAGGTGCACTGCCCATTTGCCAATTGAGCCAAGATAAACATTGCGCACGTTTCGGTAACGTCTCGGGCATAAAACAATGAAACTTCTCGGCTAAATATTGCAAAATGGCACCTGACTCAAAGACCGCAAGCGGTTCGTCGAGGCTGTGGTCGACTAGCGCTGGAATTTTTGAGTTTGGGTTAATATTGACGAAGCCAGATGAGAATTGATCGCCTTCAAGAATATTAATTAACCACGCATCATATTCCGCGTCTTCAATACCGTTAGCGAGTAATTCTTCTAGTAATATCGTGACTTTAACGCCATTGGGTGTAGCTAATGAATAAAGTTGTAGCGGATGCTTGCCAACTGGCAACGCTTGCTCATGAGTGGCGCCGGCCGTTGGCCGATTAATATTAGCAAATTTACCGCCATTACCAGCTTGCCATTGCCATACTTTGGGTGGTTGATAGCTTGCGTCGCTCAAAATGCTGCCCTCTTAGTATTTGTGAAAGCTCTACCATAGTCGCTCACTTTAAACTTGTACAGCGACTGAGTCGAACCCTATTATCTAAATAACTGAACAGTTAACTTGCGACAATTTGGCGCGAATAGCGGCCAAATAATTTCTGACCGATAAAGCCAATTAAGCAGCACATCGAAAGTGC
>JABXHQ010000180.1 GCA_013373545.1 Gammaproteobacteria bacterium | reverse complement strand
AGTCTATGCCTCCAGCCATTAAAGCTTTTGAAATGGTTCGCTGCAATCCGGGTTTAGCCTATCGAAAGCGGTAATTTCGGTTTGCCGCTTTAGCGGTAGTCACTTGCCGCTTTCGCTTTCACTTCTAAAGCTCTTTTTAATTATTCTATTAATATCAGTTAGTTAGCCTATATATTTTTCTGGCATAGCAATTGCTCTTAACTATTCAAATCGTATTTGAGTACCCAGTTTTAAGTTAGGAGTTAATCAGCAGCAATGGCTATTTCATTTGATAAAGCCTTAGGCATTCACGAACAAGCATTGAATCTTCGCGCTGCGCGCGCTGAAGTCATTGCCAATAATATCGCCAATGCCGACACCCCTGGATATAAAGCGCAGGACATTGACTTTACCCGCGCGCTACAAAATGCCATGGCGGGTGATGGTCACCGCGGTTTATTGCGTACTCATGAAAAACACTTTTCCAGTCAATCTCAGGGCTTAGCGGGTGATGTGCAATACGTTAACCCTGAACAACCGGACACTGGCGATGGCAATACCGTTGACAGTCAAAAAGAGATCGCCAAGTACGGTCGCAATGCGATGGAATACCAAACAACATTACAGTTTTTAAGCAATCGATTTAAAGGCTTATCGAAAGCTTTGAAGGGTGAGTAACCATGTCTTTGTATAATATTTTTGATATTTCCGGTTCCGCAATGAGCGCACAAAGTGTCCGGCTAAACACAACAGCTAGCAACATGGCCAATGCAGAGAGCGTATCGAGCAGCCTAGAGGAAACCTACAAAGCTCGGCATCCAGTTTTTAGCGCTGTTTACCAATCGATTAACGGAAGTCGGTTAAGTGGTGCGGGTGTTGATGTTGTTGGTGTGGTCGAAAGTGCGGCTGAAGCGCGGGTTAAATATCAACCCGAAAATCCACTAGCGGATGAAAATGGAAATGTCTATTTGCCCAATGTGAATATTGTTGAAGAAATGGCGAATATGATTTCCGCCTCGAGAAATTATCAAGCCAATGTGCAAATTGCCAACACCGCAAAAACATTGATGCAACGAACTTTAAATCTAGGTCAGTAACGGGCGTTCTAAATTAGGTATTGATTATGACAACAGTGAGCAACGAAACCAGCGCATTATTCAATGATCTGGGACTAAACCGGCAAGAAACTCTTGAAAACGGTAAAAAGGAAACACTTGGACAGTCAGATTTTCTTGCGCTGTTAACCACACAGTTGGCGAATCAAGATCCGTTCGACCCTTTAGACAATAAAGAGTTTATTGCGCAAATGGCACAGTTCTCAAGCTTATCGGGAATGGAAGAGTTGAACAAAAACTTTAACACTCTGGCTACATCGCTTACCGGTAGTCAAGCACTACAAGCATCGGCACTGGTTGGTCGCTCGGTGATGGTACCCACGAGCATGGGATATTTACCGGAAGGTGGTGAAATAGAAGGGCGCTTAAGTTTACAACAAGCGACGCAAAATATTTGGGCTGAAGTCAAAGATCAATCTGGACAAGTGGTTCGTCGATTTGAAATTGGCAGTTACAGCAGTGGTGATTTGGACTTTGCTTGGGATGGGCTTAGTGACTCTGGAGAAGCAATGCCAGAAGGACCTTATTCAATTAATGTTTATGGCCAAGTGGGCGGTACAACAGAACAACTGGGTACGGTAATTAAAGCGCAAGTTAACAGCGTGAATTTAGCCGGCTCAAATGGACAAGTGGTTTTGAACTTAACTGGGTTAGGTTCGGTAAACCTTGGTGATATCGATGAAATCGGATTGTAATCAAAATTTTAAACTTTATGCATCAGCGTTGGGAGAAGTAGAAAATGTCCTTTAATACAGCACTTAGTGGTCTAAATGCGGCACAAGCCGACTTAAATGTAACCAGTAATAACATTGCTAATGTTGCCACGACTGGCTTTAAATTTAGCCGCGCAGAGTTCGGTGATATTTTTGCAACGTCAACGTTAGGTAGTTCGAAGACTGCGATCGGTAATGGCGTTATTCTGAGTAATGTGGCGCAGCAGTTTAATCAAGGTAACTTAGAGTTTACCTCCAATACGTTAGATCTTGCGGTTTCCGGCCAAGGTTTCTTCGTACTCGAGCCCAGTCAAAACGCCAGCAATCAAACTTTTACTCGTGCGGGTGAGTTTGGTGTCGACTCTAACGGGTTTGTTGTAAACTCTTCAGGAGCTCGTTTACAAGTTTTCCCAACTAATCCTGATGGCACGGTAACGGCGACTGCTTTATCAAGCACGCAGCCATTACAGATTCCACAGTCAGCGGGCTCGCCAACGATGACCACTGAAATTGAAATTGGTGTGAATCTTCCGGCCAATGCATCGGGTCTCGATGTCAACTTATTCGATCCACTATCGCCAACCACGTTTAGTTCCTCAACGTCTTCAACTATTTTCGACTCGCTTGGGGAAAGCCATATTGCAACAATTTATTATGTAAAAGATTCAGCAACGCCAAACACTTGGGCGGCCTATTATTATGTTGATGGCAATCCGGTCGACATTACCGGTGGTACTGCTGGTGCGAACGGTCAGCTCTATCACACAATTGAATTTGATGCCGCGGGTACTTTTACTCAGACAGTTCCAAACCCACCTACCAGTGCTCCGCTGGGATTTACTAACGGTTCAAATGGAGCGCAAACGATTGCTTTTGATTACGCCAATAATGCACCGACACAATTTGCCTCGCCATTTACAGTTAATACTTTGGATCAAAATGGCGCGACCATTGGTCGGCTTGCGGGTATCGAAATCAGTGAGACCGGTACTGTACGCGCAAATTTCACCAATGGACAATCAAACGCGATTGGTAAAATTGCTTTGGTTCGATTTGCGAATCCACAAGGACTGGCGCAGCTAGGTAACAATGCTTGGTCAGATACTATCGATTCAGGTCAACCACTGGCCGGCGAAGCCTTAACCTCTAGTTTCGGGCAAATACGATCTGGGGCACTGGAAACTTCGAATGTGGATTTAACCTCTGAGTTAGTTAACTTAATTACGGCGCAACGTAATTTCCAGGCCAATGCGCGAACCATTGAAACGAATAATCAGATCACACAGACGATTATTCAGATTCGGT
>JABXHQ010000088.1 GCA_013373545.1 Gammaproteobacteria bacterium | reverse complement strand
GTTTGAAGGCGCCGAGCAGGTTCTACATTCTTGCATTAATCAAGGTTATAACCTCGCCATTGCTACGGGAAAAGCTCGCATTGGGTTAGATCGAGTATTACAAGAGAGTGCTTTAGCGCATTGTTTCGTTGATTCTATCTGTGCCGATGAAGCCGAAGGTAAACCACATCCGGATATGTTATTGCAGTTATTGCAGCGAAATAACTGGTTAGCTGAACATTGCATCATGGTGGGCGATACGGCCCACGATATTAAGATGGCACAAGCGGCTGGCATTACCGCCATTGGTGTTTCTTATGGCGCTCATACCCTTGAAAACATTGTTGCGCATGAGCCAGACTCAATACTGCATGATATTCGCGAACTTACCGATTACTTAGCCAACCGGATGACCCAGTCTTCAATTTAGCGCTGGGCGTTAAGAACGACATAACCGCAAGTTTCTAAGCCCGTGGTGAGAGCAATGAGCGGCAATCCAATTAGCGCTGACGGATCATCACTCGTAATACGTTTAAAAAGCGCAATACCCAAACCTTCACATTTGAAGCTGCCAGCACAATCAAGAGGTAGTTCGCGTTGAATGTAGTTGTTAATTTGCGCGGGGGTTAAGTCTCGAAACTCAACTTCGGTCACGACGCAAGTGCAAAACTGCTCTTCGGTTGCGCTATTCATGACGCAAATCGCGGTGTAAAATTGCGCGACTTTGCCCGACATTAACTGCAATTGAGTTTGGGCTTTCTCGACGCTGAGTGGTTTGCTTAGAGCCTGATTGGCGCACCAAGCAACTTGATCGGAACCGATAATAATGGCTGGCGAACCAGCTACTGTTGGTGATAAACGCTCGGCGATCGCCCGAGCTTTAGAGTTTGCTAAACGCTGAGCTAAAACCTCGGGAGACTCGTTGGCTAAGGGTGTTTCGTCGATATTTGGGGCAATTATTTGGGCTTTAATACCTAATTGTTGTAATAATTGCGCACGGTAGCGACTAGAAGAAGCAAGAACTATATTCATATTTTAGTTTAATTAATGCTTTTAACCTATTGATTATTAATAATTAAATGGCTTGGTTTTTTAGTCCGATTGGAGCCTAGAATACCCGGCTGGTGACTCGACCATAAAACCACAATTTTTTTTGACCTTTCAACAGTTTATCTATAGAATTGCGCGCCTATGCAAAATGCCGATGTTTCCTGGTCAATCAATCCCTTTAAGCTGGCCGAGAATTCAGCGAAGACGCAGCGTGAACTCAAGGTTACACAGCTTGCGCGTTTTAGGGAATATTTATCAGATGATTCTGGTGTGATTCACGCTGAATTATCTGGCTATATTGATGAAGACCGCCGTAAGTTGATGCGTTGTTGCTTGCGCGGGCAAGTTTACATGGCATGTCAAACAACCTTTAAAGAGGTTGCGGTTGAGATTGCATCGGAAGTGGTGTTTTATCCGGTACTTTCGGAAGAGGCAATGGCCTCAGCACCTGAAGAATACGAAGCTGTATTGTACGACAGTGAAGAGTTAGATTTAATTTCACTCATTGAAGATGAATTAATTTTAACTTTACCGATTGCGGTGAATGCTCCGGAAAGTCCTGAGCAGCAAAGCTTCGGACCGAAAATTGTCGAACAATCAGCGGCAAAGCCAAATCCCTTCGCGGTTTTGGCGCAGTTAAAAAAGAATACTGAAGACTAGTAATTAGGAGATACGGTAATGGCTGTACAACAGAATCGCAAAACTCGCTCTAAGCGAGGCATGCGTCGTTCACACGATGCGCTAACTGGCCCAACTTTGTCAGAAGACTCAACGACTGGTGAAGTTCATCGTCGTCATCACATCACTGAAGATGGCTACTATAAAGGTCGTAAAGTTTTATAACGACGCGGGGATATCCCCGACATCGGTAAAATTTTGAAGCCGGTACATTTAGCAATAGATTGCATGGGGGGGGACTTTGGTCCCCCCGTTATTGTTGCGGCCGCAATTATTGCACTTAAGCAAAATCCCCACCTCTCGATTTCCCTTTATGGCCAACAAACGGCTATGGAGGCTGAACTTACCAAGCACGCGAAGCTCCAATTAGGCGAACGTTTATCGTTGATCCATTGTGACGATGTCATATTAATGGACGATAAGCCCTCGGTTGCTTTGCGCGGCAAGAAAGATTCCTCAATGCGCGCAGCACTCAATGCCGTTCAACAAGGTCATGCGGATGGTTGTGTCAGTGCCGGTAATACCGGTGCATTAATGGCCTTGGCACGATTCGTTTTAAAGATGATTCCCGGTATCGATCGGCCGGCTATCATAACTGCGGTACCCACTGAGCGTGGCCATACCTATATGTTAGATCTCGGTGCCAATGTTGATTGTGACTCAGAAACCTTGTTTCAGTTTGGCATTATGGGCGCTGTTTTATGTGCAGCCAATGATGGTATTGCTAACCCAACGGTAGGTTTGCTCAATATTGGTGAAGAAGAGATCAAAGGCAACGATCAAGTTAAGCAGGCTGCGCAATTGTTAGCGGAATGTGATGCGATTAATTATTCTGGTTTTATCGAAGGCAATGATATTTTTTCGGGAAAATGTGATGTCGTTGTTACCGATGGGTTTACCGGAAATAATGTATTAAAAGCCAGTGAGGGTATTGTTCGTTTGCTCGCGTTAAAATTACGTACAACCTTTGAATCCAATTGGCTTAATCGTTTATTGGGTTTATTAATTGGCCCTATATTGTCGTCGTTCAAAAAAGAAATTGATCCCGATCGGTATAACGGAGCGACATTGATCGGTTTGAAAGGTATAGTGGTAAAAAGTCATGGCGGTGCATCGGTTGGAGCAACGGTTCACGCAATAGAAGAAGCCATGAAAGAAGTGACCCATTCAGTCCCAAGTAAAATAGCACAAGAAGTTGAAAAACTCGTAAATAATAGGGTATAGCAAAATGTATAGTCGTATCTCAGGCACCGGCAGTTATTTGCCTGCCAACATCCGCACCAACGCTGATTTAGAAAAAATGGTTGAAACATCAGACCAATGGATTGTTGAAAGAACCGGAATTAAACAGCGTCATATCGCAGACGACTCGGAGACTGCTTCGACTATCGCTGCTCAAGCTGGACTTAAAGCAATTGAAGCTGCGGGTTTAGAGAAAACTGATATCGATATGATTATTTGCGCCACTGCAACGCCAGACCGTTTATTCCCAAGCACGGCCTGTTTTGTCACCCGACATTTAGGTTTAGAGGGGGTCGCTGCATTTGATGTGACGGCTGCTTGTGCTGGATTTGTTTATGGTCTTAGTATTGCCGATCAATATATTAAAACCGGTCACAAGAAAAATGTTCTCGTTATTGGTACCGAAGTATTATCGCGTATTGTTGATTGGAGTGATCGTACCACCTGTGTTCTATTTGGCGATGGGGCCGGTGCCGTTGTACTCTCTGCCAGCGAAGAGCAGGGGCTAATGTCTACCCATGTTCACGCCGACGGTAAATACGTGGATTTATTGTATTCTCCCAATGCGATTCGAGGACAAACTGAAGGTTGTACCAGCCCGAAAGTATTCATGAGTGGCAACGAAGTATTTAAAGTTGCAGTAAAAACCCTTAGCAGCATTGTTGATGAGACCTTAGAAGCGAATCAACTGGCTAAAACGGATATCGATTGGTTAGTGCCGCATCAGGCGAACATTCGAATTATTCAAGCGACGGCAAAGAAACTGCAAATGCCATTGGATCAAGTCGTAGTGACAGTTGACCGCCATGGGAATACTTCTAGTGCCTCGATTCCACTCGCATTAGATGAAGCGGTGCGTGATGGTCGAATACAACGTGGCCAAACCGTATTACTCGAAACCTTCGGTGGTGGATTTGCGTGGGCCTCTGCATTATTAAAGTTTTAATGCATGTTACCAGTTAAGGAGTAGTGCATGAGTAATGCATTTGTATTTCCCGGACAAGGGTCGCAGTCGATTGGTATGCTGGCTTCGTTCAGTGAACAAGCAATCGTCGTCGATACCTTTGCTGAAGCTTCGGATGCTTTGGGCTTCGATTTATGGGCATTGACGCAATCTGGGCCGGAACAACAATTAAACCAAACCGACAACACTCAACCGGCGCTGTTGACTGCCAGCGTCGCGCTATGGCGTTTATGGCAATCGCGTAGTGCTCTGCAACCAAGTGTACTAGCGGGTCATAGTCTCGGCGAGTACTCAGCTTTAGTGTGTGCCGGCGTACTGCCACTCGCTGATGCAGCCAAATTAGTTGCTGCTCGTGGACGCTACATGCAGCAAGCTGTGCCAGCCGGTAGCGGTAAAATGGCTGCTATTATTGGCCTGGACGATGCCGAAATTGCGGCGGCGTGTGAGCAAGCTGCTGAATCAGAAGTGGTGTCTCCGGTTAATTATAATTCTCCTGGACAAGTGGTTATCGCAGGTAATGCTGCAGCGGTTGAGCGGGCAATGCAGGCGTGTAAAGACCGCGGCGCAAAGCGAGCTTTACCCTTAGCGGTAAGCGTTCCATCGCATTGTGCGCTAATGAAGCCTGCGGCAGAACAACTAAAAGCTGATTTGGCACAACTAGATTTCAACGCGCCAACGATTGCCGTTATTAACAATGTTGATGTACAAGCCACTAGCGACACTGCGGCGATCAAAGATGCTTTAGTGCGTCAATTGTATAATCCCGTTCGTTGGACTGAGACCATTGAGTCTTTTGCTAAGCAGTCGATTACAACCGTGGTTGAATGCGGTGCAGGTAATGTATTAAGCGGATTAAATAAGCGTATAAACCGAGAGTTGGTGAGTTTACCACTGCTCGATATGGATAAATTTGAAGCGGCTATTAGCACACTAAAATAAATAAGGAATGAGCATGTCTGAAGACAAGAAACTCGTTTTGATTACCGGCGCTAGCCGAGGTATTGGCAAAGCAATTGCTCTGGCAATTGGCCAGCAAGGTCACACTTTGGTCGGTACCGCTACCTCAGCGGCAGGCGCTGAAAAAATTTCAGATTACTTTGCTGAGCATGGTATCAGTGGTAAAGGAATGGTTGTTAATGTCGCCGACGCGGAGTCAATTGACGCCTTAATGGCTGAAATGAAAACCGCATTTGGTGGAACACCGGATATTCTTATTAATAACGCAGGTATCACTCGAGATAACTTGCTGATGAGAATGAAAGATGATGAGTGGGAAAGCATTTTGCAAACCAACTTAACTTCGATTTATCGTCTATCCAAAGCCTGTTTACGCGGTATGACTAAGGCTCGTTGGGGCCGTATCATTAGCGTTGGTTCTGTGGTTGGCACCACCGGAAATCCTGGGCAAACCAATTACTCAGCGGCTAAAGCAGCGGTCATCGGCTTCTCGAAGTCATTGGCCAAAGAAGTTGGTTCGCGCGGAATTACGGTCAATGTGGTGGCTCCGGGCTTTATTGACACCGATATGACTCAAGCACTCTCCGAGGAGCAGCGATCAGGCCTACAAAGTGCCATTGCACTAGGGCGATTGGGGCAACCAGAGGACATTGCAGCCGCGGTTGCATTCCTAGCTTCAGACTCAGCTGGCTATATTACTGGCGAAACTATTCATGTGAATGGTGGAATGAATATGGCTTAATCTCGGTTAGAGAATTTAAGCTTAAACAAATAACTGCTTGATTTTAGTCAGGTATTGCCACGATAATAGAAGCCGTTTGTGGTCTGACCAAGAATTATTTAGCAATTGCGACTTGCAAGTTGCTTACGAATCAATAAACTAGCAGC
>JABXHQ010000127.1 GCA_013373545.1 Gammaproteobacteria bacterium | reverse complement strand
GTCAATTTATAAAATTAGGGTCAGAGTCAATTTACCTCTGCTTAAATCTTTGTAGATGTTGCAGTTTACAACTTGAAGTTAAATAATCGACTCTGACCCCAATTATCTTAATAATAAAATGAATTATAAAACTATTAAATCAATTGTAATTTCGGTAGTGATTTACCTAATCATCTTTTTCGTCTGGAATTTGATTGTCGATCATGTACTATCTGGCGGCAATCATGTGCCTCCTGTTTGGTATCAACTTGCAGATGGAATCGTAAGACCTATTTTAATATTAGGGCCTCCGTTTTTGGCTGCAGCTCTAAATAAAAGCCATGGATTGGTTATCGGTATTATTACAGGTGGAGCCTGTTATTTAGTTAGTATGATGATTATAAATCTAACGTCTTCTAATGATCTATTAAGTTTAACAGGGCTACTTTTAACTATTTTGGGTTTGATTAGCAATGCTATTTACTCCGCAGTAGCTGGGCTTGCTGGCCAATACTGCTCCTGTCATATTTTTAACCATAAAAGCAACAAAGTTGCGCTATCGCGCACCTCAACTTAGCACGTTAAGCGAAACTAAAAAGTCTGCTTAGGATTTAAGTTTAGTCTCTCTTTAACTTCGCTGAAAACAGCCCCAAAAGAGTAGAAAGCAGACAAGCGCTTTTTCTGCAAAGTCTGCTTTCGTTAACAGTCATCAATTAAATTTTGCTTCGACAAGCCAACCCAATTGAGCAAAAAACGAAAAGTGTTGTTGGCCTTGCTGACGGATGGATGTGACGGTTGGCCCCGATAATAATTGTCCGTTAAAAATTATTGCCGTTGGTTCTTTCAATGTCGCAAGATTAACTAACGGATTTTCTGCAGTAAGGATTAAATCTGCACGACGGTCAACCTGAATTCGTCCATCCATCAGTGGGTCATTCAATAGTTGCGCACCATGAATGGTCGCCGCTTTTAAAATATCTGCATTTGATAATCCCGCCTGCGCAAGCAGCTCCAACTCTCGGTGAAAGGATAAACCCGGCTGGGTTAAAGCAGGTCCGGTATCCGTACCAACCGCGAAGGTTACACCATGTTCGTGCAAAACTCGTGTGATGCCGATTAAAGCGCGCTGTTTTTGCGCCTCATAAGTAAAACCTCCAGAATCAGGCGTACTGTGTCGGTAATCGGATAGCTGACGATGGCCAACAAAACTGACAAAACTATTTAAGTAGTCATGATTGACTGTCTGGTAAAAGGCTTCATAGTTTTGACTCGCTTGATAAATTTGATCGTATGCAACCAAGGTACCGACGACAATTTGATTTTGCGCTAGTAGCGATTGCGCCAATTGACTAACCGAAGCTTGCGTAGCTTGATAATTGAGGTTGATCTGAAATAGCTCTTCAATATGTTCAATGGATGCCAATTGCGGCTGCGCCTGATCGGTTCTGGCAATTGTTTTGTTAGGGTGACCGGCAACTGGGATACCTAAAGTGTCGGCTTGTTTTATTATTTTAGTTACTGTGTCTGGCTGCAAACCACTATAAATCTTTAAGCCTTGATAGCCTTGTTGGTGCAAACGACTTACCAGGTCGGAAAGGTTGTCTTCTTCATCGACGTCAATATGAAACGGGCCCATGTCATCGCCAGCGTTTAGCGCTGGACTCATAACCATCAATCGTGCTCCAAGGAGTGCTTGTGTTTGCTGTTGTTGCCAGCGCAGCTGCGCCGGTGTTCCGGCCATCGATCGCACGGCTGTGATCCCATGGCTTAAGTGCAGCGCTAAATCGTGTGGATCAAATACATGTACATGGGCATCAATCAAACCATGGGTAACAAACTGCGCATTCCCATCAATTAGCAAAATATCGGGATACTGCTTGGCCAACTGCTGCAACGAGCCGATAGCGCTAATCATTCCATTACTTATTAATAAAGCGCTATCAAGTTGAGTATTTTTATTCTCTACATCAACCAGCGTGACATTATGCAAAATAAAAGCCCTAATTGGCGGCTCTGAGAACTCTAGTGCGAAGTGCTGCGTGCGACTATAAGGTACCGAACCCGCCAAAATGGCAACAACAATGATTAATAAGAATGTGATAATAAAAAGCAGTTGCTTAAAACGTTTAGTTAACATGTGCAAAATTTGCCCTACTGATTGTCGATAGAGTGGTTATTGTGCTGCGCTGAGGGGCTAAATGCGTTCAGATTCCGGAATTCAGCCTAAATATTTAAGTGGAGCGGTGGAGTTTGCGGTATTCAGAAGGGGACATTTGTGTGATCCGACGAAACATTTGATTAAATGATGCTTTGGAGTTAAAGCCTGCTTCGTAGAACAAAGTCGTGATCGCTTCATGATTGGCAGGATCGCTCAGCTGGTTGCAAATAGCTTGAATGCGTTGCTGATTAATATATTCTGAAAAGGAGACCTGTTTAATTCGATTAATCGCAACCGATAAAGGCTTTGCATGGACATTTAACTCTGCTGCTACGTCAGCTAAGGTTAATTTATTTCTTTGATAAAATTTCTGTTCAATAATTAAACGATCGAACTGTTCAACCAATGCCATTTGTTCGGCCGTGATCGGCACTTGTTGCTCTTGAGTTGCCGGTATTTGGTTCTGCCAATCGATTTCTGATACGCCGGCAAACACCCGTGGCTTAGTGACAATTTTATACAGCATCTGATTCACAATACCCATTAGCAATAAGACTTGAATCGGTCCCATCCAATTGGCGAGCTCTGGGGAGAAAAAATTTAAAAGCGCATTGCGAATTAAATCAAACGCGAGAATGATCATATAGTTTGCCAGGATACTGATGCTCCAAAACAACACATTGGATACATCTTCGCTGTATTGCTCTCGAACGATGGCGCGAAACTGCCAAACAAGTTTGATAGTAACGATTAAGTAAAGCAGGATATAACTTGGCATCAAAACGGGCTGTAGAGCGTTGAGCCAGGCTTCTTTTAGGCTGTTGGTGATTAGTCCGAGTAACATTAGCAGCCACAACACAAAGTGTAACAGGTGATGCGGTTGCCAACGAAAATCTCGATACAACAGTTCTTTAAAGTACAAATAGATACTGGGTGGATAAATAAGCCCAAACGCTAGAGTAATATTGGGTAAATCGCCTAGCAGGTGCTTTTCATACAATAAATTAAGGGTCATATGACAAGCGAGCGCGGTCAGGAATACCCCAATTCCCAATAGGCGTCTTTGTAACAATAAAATTAAACCAAATGAGCCGCTTTGGGCAATTAACAATAGATAGAGGATATGCTCGAGCGATAATTCCATAAGCTAGCCAAGTCTACCAATGTTAGTTAAGTCAATGTTGTTTACGCTAGAGCATCTTGAAAGAGCTGTAACGTGCGATCAATGCCAGCATCGTCAATATCCATATGTGTCACCAAGCGCAAATTTGTGCCTTCCGGTAAGATGATGTTCGACTCACGGGCGAGTGTCTTTAATTTCTCGACTCGCTGCTCGGGCACTTTTACGAATACCATATTGGTAACGCCTGAGTAGGGCGCCAGTTCAAGTTCATTGAATTGACTCAGCTGTTGATGCAGGCGCTGAGCACGACGATGATCATCAGCTAATCGAGCAACATTATTGTGTAACGCATAGATACCGGCTGCAGCTAACAATCCGCTTTGACGCATGCCGCCGCCGAGCATTTTGCGCCAGTGCTTGGCTTGTTCAATGAGCTCAACGCTTCCTACTAAAACTGAACCGACCGGTGCTCCGAGTCCTTTTGACAAACAAATTGAAATGGAATCGTAAGGCTTGGCGATTTGTTTTACGGGAATGTCTTGCTTGACCGCTGCATTAAAAAGCCGAGCGCCATCGAGATGCAGTTTTAATTGGTGTTGGGCTGCAATAGCGGCGACTTGTTCGGCATAGCCTTGCGGATGCGGAACACCAAAGCAGGTATTTTCTAAACAAATTAAACGGGTTTTAGCAAAGTGTACATCATGCGGTTTTATTGCTTGTTCAATAGCCTCAAGCGCGATAAAGCCGGGCTCCTCAAAGTTGAGTGGTTGCGGCTGAATGCTTCCCAAAACAGCTGCGCCGCCGCCTTCATATTTATAAGTATGAGCCAATTGGCCGACAATATACTCGTCACCGCGGCCACAATGACTCATTAATGCCAACAAATTTGACTGAGTGCCGCTCGGTGCAAACAAAGCGGCGGGTTTTCCCAGCAGCTCGGCGCAAAGGTGTTCCAGTTGCTGCACAGTTGGATCTTCGCCGTAAACATCGTCTCCGACATCTGCTGCAAACATGGCAGCCTTCATGGCGTCACTGGGTTTGGTAACGGTATCGCTGCGTAAATCAATTGCGTTCATGGCTTTGCCGAAGGGTTAATCGATTCAAGGCTCAACTTTAACATAAGCTCAAACTGCTGCAAGATAGCATTCAGGGTTTTTACATCATACTGTTGCACTCGTGGAACGTGAACATGGCCGGTGTAAGTTTTTGCGTTAAGCTTACGTCGAAGGTTTAAGGAGCGATAACTAATTTCATTGGATAAATAACCACCACCTGAACCGCTAATAGCGATCACATTTTGCAGTGTATCGAGCTGTTCAATCGCACCGGAAAATTTCTCGCCGTTTTGCCAGTAACTAACGCTGGGATTGTCGTTAACTTGATACGCTCCACTAGCTTTTAACATTGTGTCTACCGGGAGTGCGAACTCAATAAACTCTGGGCCATCGAGTAATGCTTGTTTAAGATACGGAATCTTAGGCGCTTGTTCAGTGCCACCACCCATTTGATTGAGGTTGTCCGGCGCGTTTGCGGAACGGCGTTTGCCAGGAAAGCGTTCTAAGTCAAAGTGCGCACGTCCCATACTAACGGTTACCACCATGGCAACCTCATTATTTTGGTAAATGGGAGCAAGTAATGTTTCAATGAGGCCTTGGTCAAAATCCTGAAAGCGTACTGGTACAATTACGCTTTGAATTTCAGCGGTTAGACCAGCGTGTTCGATAACACGCCCATCAAGCGCCAGTGCAATGACGCCGGAAGGATTGGACTGTTGTAAATTACGGTCTAACAAAAAGGGATCAAAGCCGGTTAGATAAATTTTTAGAGCCGCCTTGCTGGAATATTGAGTGGTATCGTAACCGCGCGCGGCAGTGGCAAAACTCTTCTCAAACTGCGACCGCTGCGAGTGTTTTGTAAATTTTGCTTGGATTTGACGCAACAGTGCTAATCGTTGCCAGTAGAGTGCACGATCGTCGAGCTTACCTGCTTGAACTCGACTACGATGATAACTCCACAACTGTTGGCCGATTTTGGATGCACGGGCTTGACAGTTTTGCGGTGTTTGACAATCCGTTAATGCAGCTTCAATTTCTGGCCAAAACTTTGCGGTTGCCGCTAGCCACTGAGGTTGCTTTTGCATCACGCTATCTACACGTGAGAACTCAACTGTTGGTTGGCAGGCGAACGACACACTGCAAGGCAACAGTGTGGAAGTTATCAATAGTAAACGCAGTAGGGGCATGATAAACCTTCGTTTAGATACGGCGAAAAGTGCGCTCGGAATTAAGCTGAAAGTGATTAAATAGTGTCATTGTCTGTGCAGACTTCTTAACTAATATCCATTAGAATAGAGCTTCGCGCCAAAAAACTCAAAATTATAATCCAGCTCTGCGTATTGTTATTCAGTATTTATTCTGTCTTTCGTAGAAAAATCTGATACTCAGTGAGCATAGCGTGAAATAAAAGGGATTTTACTTTGTCCAACACTCTTATCCGTCAATATGGCGCAGCTTTGTGCGTGATGGTTGGTTTACTTTCTCCACAAGTGCATGCTGAGCCGAATAAATGGCGTTCGTTTACCTTAGATAATGATATTTTTTTAGGGGATGATAGCGGTTACTCGAATGGGCTGCATTTTAGTCAATACCATGCTGATACGGAGCAACTTGTCGATAGTGGTTGGCTCAATAGTTTACTCACCTGGTCTATTGATACCCAAAATGCTCGGGTCAATTATCGCGCAAATACATTTGGCCAGATTATTGTCACACCGGTTGATATTGAAGAGCCAGCGCTGCAAGAAGATGATATTCCCTACAGTGGCTTACTGTATTTTAATCAAGCCTATGTTATCGATCATGGTGAGCATGCCGATCGCATTAGCACGCTGATTGGCTTAATTGGACCAAATTCCGGCGCTGCTAACTCGCAACGCGCGATTCATAAGCTTACCGGAAGTGATATCCCTCAAGGCTGGGATAATCAGTTAGGGAATGAAATTGTGTTTCAGTTTTCCCGCGGTCGAGCCTGGCGTAATTGGGTCTCCGATGAGCAAAACTTTGACTTAATCACTACGCTCGATGGCAAGCTGGGCACTTTGGAAACCAGTCTTTCGAGCGGCTTAATGATGCGCTATGGGCGCGACATTCAACAAACCTACAGTTCCGCACTATTAAACGATGAGCGTAATAGCAATCCAGTTAATATTGAGGGAGGATGGTTCTTTTATGTCGGTTTAGAGGCTCGCTATACCAGCCACCTTATCTATCTTGATGGTAATAATTTTAAAGATAGCCACTCGGTTAGCTATGAACCATTTCAGTTTAACGGATTTATCGGCTATTCCTACGCATGGCAGGATGTGAGTATTAGTGTTGCGGTGAATAATATCGATACTTTTGGCCTGAGCAATCAAGGTGAAGATGTTAAGCAGTACGGCACGATTACTTTTTTGTGGCGAATTTAAATTTTAATTACTTGCGAGCGTAAGGGGGCAAGGCGAGCGATCAGTTGGTTTTGAATTGGAATGTCGTAATCGAGCTGTTCCAATACTTCAATCAACAATTCTACTAAGCGATTAAAGTCGCCTTCCGAAATGTTCATGCCGGTATGAATTTGCTGCATTGAGTCGCCTTGATAGCGACATGGGCCGTTAGCAATATCGCAAAAATGCTGAATTAAGCCAGCCCGAAAGTGTGAGACATTGGCTTCACGAAAATAATGGAAAATTTGTTGATCGCGTCCAATTGCTTGGATAAGACCATCAACAATTTTTTCGATACCTGCCTGGCTACCAAGCTTGGCATATAAGGTATTTGGGTTTTCGCCACAACTTGGAATAGGCTGCTGACTGCTACAGGACAAAATTAACCCGACCAACACAATCGAGCTTAAAGTTTTCAGGAGGTTTGCTGACAGCAATAAGGCTTGGTTTAATTGTGACATTTTAAAAGCTTCCTGAGAGCGATAGGTACCAGCCGTTTTGCTGTGGAATAGCCGCTACTTGTTTAAAGTCTAAATAAGCGAAGGTAACATTCACTTGTTTATTCGGAAACCATGCAATGAATAGGTCGCGCCAATGCGATTCTCCAATCGCTAACTCATCGGGTTTGGTTCGATATTCCATTCCTATTGCGAATTCATGATTCAGAAAAGCCGCTGCCGATACTTCCGGTTGCCATTGCGCGTCGCTGGAAAATCCAAGAAAGCCAGTTTCGATTGCAGCAGTTCGGCGCAGAGTAAGGTTCCAAAACAGATGATAGCCTGAAGCGGCGGCAAGGTGTAGTTTACTGGCACTTATGTAATAGTCATTAGCCGAGAATTGAGAGACACCAAGGGATGCAGCTACAGCACGATCTTGCAAACGTTTGTGTTGTACACCAAAGGACACTTGCGGCCATTTGGAGTAAATAATATCGCCGTATAGTCTGGTTTTGATGCCCCAAATATCTTGCTCGATGGCTAGCCCTAAAGGCTGAACGCCGAGCGACTGCTTTGCTGCACTCATTTCAATTCGGTCATACAGGCCAAGCTGTACGCCACAGACGCTTAAATCAAAATCTTTTAGTCCTGCACGAGTACAAAAACCAGTCGTGGAGTATTCATCTTCTGAGTCATAGCCTGCAAGTTGTGCCCAAGGTACTAAACCGCCTCCGGCCGATCCTTCAAAGGTTGAGACTCCGGGAGTGGCCAAAATCTTTCCTTTGGCGTATCCAACTGGCACAAGCCAGATGAAGAAGACGAACAGTAAACTAATGCGCTTCATAGCTTCTAATCCAGTCAAAAAAGTTTTCAATACTCAGGGGACGACTTAAGTAATAACCCTGCGCGTGATCGCATCCGAGGTTTTGCAAAAGCTGTAATGCAGTTTCAGTTTCGACACCTTCGGCGACGACACTTAAGCCTAGCTTGTGACCAAGCTGAATCGTCGACTCAACAATATATTGATCATGCAAAGAGCTATCGAGTTCGAGAATAAAACTTTTATCAATTTTTAGTTCTTGAACCGGTAATTGCTTGAGTTTTGCCAATGAAGATTGACCAATTCCATAGTCATCAACCGAAAGCGTGAATCCTATTTTCTCAAGTTGATGAAGACGTTTAATGATCAAGTCTTCATTCTGCATTATGTCACGTTCTGTCAGCTCCAAGGTGATGTCGTTAGGGGAGACCTTATAATACGCTAACTGTTCTAGAATGTAGTCAATAAAATGGCTGTGAGAAATATCTTGGCACGAGACATTGATTGCTGCATGTAATGAAATTCCCTCGGCGCGAAATTCAGCGAGATGACTCAATACGTGCTTGATAACCCATTGCGTAATTTGAATAATGAGTCCTGATTGTTCAGCCAGTTCAATAAACAGCTCCGGCGAGACAAAGTTACCTTGTTGGTCGCGCCAACGAATTAATGATTCTACTTTGTCAATTTGTTTGGTTTTAACATTAATTTTTGGTTGGAAAACAATTGAAAACTCATCGCCAGCGTTATCGATAGTTCGTTTAAGGTTTTCAATGATTTCCATCTTACGTAGATGCAGTTGCTCTTCTTCAACTTTATAGTAGCGGATATTAACCGACTCACTGCGCGCATAGTCGAGTGCAATATTAACACGTCGAATAATGTCTTTGGCATCACTGCCATGCTCAGGAGCCCAGCAAACCCCCATTCTTAATTTAATTTGAAGCGCTAACTGGTTGACTTTCAAATCTTTCTCAAATAACTCGAGTACTTCTTCGCAGATCTTATTACACTGCTGCTCTTTGTCGGCGTTATTTGAGCGAACATCAATGGCCAATAAAAACTCATCGCCTCCAATACGTCCATGCAGTACGTCGTTATATTGCGACTGAATCACTACTGCATAGGTAC
>JABXHQ010000005.1 GCA_013373545.1 Gammaproteobacteria bacterium | reverse complement strand
TGTCGATGCATTTAATCAAAATGTCATTGTACGCGGCGTATTAACAATTTCGCGTGGCCTTTGGTCATTTGGTGATAAAACTTTAATTGATGGTGTGATCATTAATGGTTCGGCGAAGACCGTTCAGTTTATTGCTCGCATCATGGGCCGTTTACAAAGTGGCTATTTGTATCATTACGCATTGTTAATGGTTGTCGGAGTGTTAGCAGGCATTGTCTGGCTAAATTGGCCAAATAATATTTAATAAAATAAGCTGGATTTTCTATGATATACCAAGTGCCTTGGTTAAGCCTTTTAATTTGGCTTCCGCTAGTCGGAGGCTCTATTTTGCTGTTTACAGTTGGCGAATCGAAACGTGTACTGAGTAAGTGGCTAGCTTTACTCATTATGCTGGTTACCTTTCTTCTGACACTTCCCGTTTATTGGTGGTTCGATCAGTCAATAGCCAATTTGCAGTTTGTCGAAAAGTCGATGTGGTTTGAGTCGCTTAATATTCAATATTATTTGGGGATTGATGGGTTTTCTTTGCCTCTCATCATGTTAACCAGCTTCTTTGGTGTCATAGTGGTTCTCGCATCTTGGCGTAACATTGAACACCGAATCAACATGTATTTAGCTGCTTTCTTAATGTTAATCGGTTTGATGAATGGTGTATTCGCCGCAGCCGACGCAATTTTATTCTATGTTTTTTGGGAGGCAATGCTTATTCCAATGTTTTTAGTCATTGGAATATGGGGTGGGCCTAATCGTGTGTACGCGACTATGAAGTTCTTCCTTTACACTTTTGCTGGCTCAGTATTAATGCTCATTGCGCTAATTTATTTAGGACTCGAAGCTCAATCATTTGCAATTGAAAAATTTCACCAGTTGCCTATTGCGCTGAATATTCAGTCGCTATTGTTTTGGGCATTCTTGATCGCTTTTGCAGTTAAAATTCCGATGTGGCCAGTACACACATGGCTACCCGATGCTCATGTTGAAGCACCGACGGCAGGCTCGGTTATTCTAGCCGCAATTATGTTAAAGATGGGCGCCTATGGTTTTATTCGTTTTAGTTTGCCAATTACGCCTGATGCTGCCGCTCATTGGGCTGATTTGATGATTGTATTGGCACTTATTGCTGTGGTTTATATTGGCATGGTGGCATTGGCGCAAGCGGATATGAAAAAACTTATTGCCTACTCCTCTATTGCTCATATGGGATTTGTAACCTTAGGCTTATTTATTGTTTTTGCTCTGATTGGTGATAACCATCAAAACGCGGCCAAAATGGGTATTCAAGGTGCGATGGTACAAATGATTTCCCATGGGTTTATCTCGGGAGCATTGTTTTTATGTATTGGCGTTTTGTACGACAGGATGCACAGTCGACTCATCAGCGATTACGGTGGTGTTGCGAGCGTGATGCCAAAATTTGCTGCTTTGTTTATGGTTTTTGCCATGGCTAATTCCGGATTACCGGCAACCTCAGGATTTGTTGGTGAATTTTTTGTTATCTTAGCGACTTTTCAAGTCCAGCCGCTATACGCATTACTCGCTACAACCACATTAATTCTAGGTGCGGCGTATACCCTTTGGATGTTTCGTCGCGTCATGTTTGGAGAGATAAGTGCTAAACCTGTTTCCACATTGACGGACATTAATGTTCGTGAGGGTATCATGCTGGTTGTGCTAGCCTTGCTTGTTTTGTTATTGGGTATTTGGCCGCAGCCATTAACCGATTTGATGAGCAGTTCTATCGAACATTTAATTGATTGCGGTATAAGAACTAAACTAACCGCAGAGGGGATGTGTGTAGAATGAGTGAGTTCAATATCAATCCTCTGTTGCCAGAAATATTTTTATTAACGTTAGCGTGTATCGTACTGATTTTTGATTTGTACTCGAAAGATCGTGATCGTCAAATCTGTTATCTAATAAGTCAAGCGGGCTTCGTTGCAGTTATTTTATTTATATTAGGTGACTTGCCTAGTGCACGGTTAACAACATTTAACGATACTTTTGTGCACGACACGCTAAGTCAATATCTAAAAGTTACCTTACTGGTGATTGGTGGCGTAGCAATGGTGTATGGCCGCGTGTTTATGCGAAACCGAAGATTTCTCAAAGGTGAGTATTATTCGCTCGCTATTTTTGCGCTTTTGGGAATGTTTGTAATGGTTTCTGCGAATCATCTAATGACTTTATATCTAGGGCTTGAATTACTTTCTTTGCCTTTGTATGCCATGATTGCAATGGAGCGAAATAGTAAACTGGGAGTCGAAGCTGCGGTGAAATATTTTGTCACCGGTGCAGTCGCGTCTGGATTCTTACTCTACGGCCTGTCATTTTTATATGGCATTACCGGAAGTCTTAGCCTATCGGTGATCGCTGAGAGCATGACCCAAACCAGCGACAAACTTTATTTAATTCAATTTACCTTAGTTTTTGTGATTGCCGCGATAGCGTTCAAACTTGGATTAGTCCCATTTCATATGTGGCTTCCCGATGTATACCAAGGTGCGCCGGTTTCTGTGGTCGCATTTTTGGCATCGGCACCAAAGATTGCAGCATTTGGATTTACAATTCGCTTTTTAGTTGATGGAATGGCTATCGCGGCCGATATATGGCAGCCGCTTATTTTAACCGCTGCCATTTTATCAATTGGCCTTGGCAATTTAGTAGCAATTGCGCAGAGCAATTTAAAGCGCATGCTAGCTTATTCTGGTATTGCTCATATGGGCTATTTTATTTTAGGGTTTTACAGCGGTGACTTTGGCGGATATGCCGCAGCGATGTTTTATGTGATCAGCTATGCCCTTATGGCAGTTGCCGCATTTGGTTTACTGGTTTTCTTAAGTCGAGTCGGCTTTGAGTATGAAACATTAGAAGACTTAAAAGGTTTGGGGCGTAAAAATCCTTGGTACGCTTTGATGATGACTTTTGTTATGGTTTCAATGGCTGGCTTGCCACCATTTATCGGTTTTTGGCCGAAGCTGGAAATTTTTCGAAGTCTAGTCGCCGCAGGTCATTGGCCATTGGCGGTGTATGCGGTTGTGTTCTCGTTGATTGGCCTGTTTTATTACCTGCGAGTTATTAAAGTTGTTTATTTTGACGATGCTGATCAGGTTTTTTCTTTTCTACCCAGTCGTAGCATTCGATTTGCTATTACATTTAACTGTGTTGCACTACTAATCTTGGGGCTTATACCCGATACCATTTATCAATATTGTTTGAAAGCATTTGGGATGATGTAAATGGAGTCAATGAAACCTTATTTTGATTTAATCGCTGAGTGGTTGCCAAATCCATGGGCACAAGCCAGTTTGTGGATTACTGCCGGCATTCTACTGTCGCTAGTTTCGACTTATTTATTGAAGCGATTACATTTTTGGGGCAGCAGTAAAACGAAAAACTCATTGGACGACCTAATTGTTGACAACATTCGCTCACCGGTTCGTTGGAGTATTATTTTCATTGCTATTTATTTTGCATTTCAAAGTTTGCAAATTGAACCTATGTGGCTAAATATTTTGGTATCTATAGAAGTCACTTTTGTAATCTTCTTGTGGGGAATATTTGTTTATCGAATCGT
>JABXHQ010000049.1 GCA_013373545.1 Gammaproteobacteria bacterium | reverse complement strand
GT
Organism: Gammaproteobacteria bacterium; assembly: GCA_013373545.1. Classification (GTDB taxonomy): domain Bacteria; phylum Pseudomonadota; class Gammaproteobacteria; order Enterobacterales; family Kangiellaceae; genus Pleionea. The sequence goes on along the minus strand of JABXHQ010000049.1, from coordinate 4,408 downwards.
TTTGCGGCTAAATCGATAAGTGCGGGGCTACATTCGATCGATTGACTATTGGAAGTTAGATAGCGGGAATTAGGTACCACTGATTCGGTGTAGGCGTTAAGCGCTAAACCATCTAGGCAGCTTGCGCGAAGTGTCAAAATGGGCTGCACCGTGCAGCCCGAAGGAAGTTTACTGGGTGCCACCCACCGTTAGTTGATCAACCTTTAATGTCGGCTGTCCAACGCCCACTGGCACACTTTGGCCGTCTTTACCGCATACACCAATACCTGGGTCGAGCTGCAAGTCGTTGCCTACCATCGAAATACGTTGCATCACTTCTGGACCATTGCCAATTAGCGTGGCGCCTTTCACCGGAGCGGTAATTTTGCCGTCTTCAATCAAGTAGGCCTCACTGGTCGAGAACACAAATTTACCTGAAGTAATATCAACCTGACCGCCACCAAAGTTCGGTGCATAAATTCCGCGTTTGACGGACTTTATAATATCTTCCGGCAACTCATCACCAGCCAACATGTAAGTGTTGGTCATCCGCGGCATCGGCAAATGCGCGTAAGATTCTCGCCGCCCATTGCCCGTCGAGGCTTGTCCCATAAAACGCGCATTGCGCTTATCTTGCATGTAGCCGCGTAAAATACCGTTTTCAATTAACAAGGTATTTTCCGTCGGTACTCCTTCATCATCAATCGAAAGCGAGCCTCGTAAGTTAGCGAGGGTTCCATCATCCACCACCGTGACTTTATCCGACGCAACCTTTTGCCCAACTTTTCCGGAAAAAGCCGACGAGCCTTTGCGATTAAAATCGCCTTCTAAGCCATGGCCAACCGCTTCGTGTAATAATACCCCCGGCCAGCCAGCCCCAAGCACCACCGGCATTACTCCAGCGGGTGCATCAATGGCTTCTAAATTAACCAGCGCCTGGCGCACGGCTTCTTTAGCGATGCCTTGCACATCATTATTCGCTGCAAAAAAACCAAAGTCATAGCGTCCACCGGCTCCGGCAGAACCGCGTTCGCGGCGACCATTTTGCTCGGCGATAACCACCACATTCACGCGGATCAGTGGGCGAATATCGGCGGCAAGCGTACCATCGGTAGCCATGACCAAAATTTTCTCATGCGAAGCCGATAATGAAGCCATCACTTGCTTCACCCGAGGATCTTCAGCTCGAGCGGTGCGATCCAGTTCTTGCAACAAACTGATCTTCTCTTGTTCCGATAACGAAACAATCGGATCATCACTGGCATACAGCGGCGTTACAATTGGCGACTGCCACGCGTTCACAGCGCCTTGACGACCACTTTGTGCAATACTGCGCGCAGCTCCCGCTGCTTGTGTTAATGCAGGCAGGATTAACTCTTCAGAATAAGCAAAGCCGGTTTTCTCGCCAGCGAGTGCGCGTACCCCAACTCCGCGATCGGCATTGTAATGCGCTTCTTTAACGATGCCATCTTCAAGGCCCCAAGACTCTTGCCGAGCACTTTGAAAGTACAGCTCACCGTGATCCACTTGATGACCAAGAATATCGTCCAGCACACTGGCAATCTTCGGCTCATCAAGACCGGCTGAGTTAAAAAAGTACTGTTTTACTTGTTCAAGTTCTTGGCTCATGAAGTTCCACTTAACACATTAATTTAATACCCGGTGCGATCGGATCGGCATGCGCTTAGCAACGTTATGACACTGCTGTAAGTCAATCGGCACCACTAAACATCCTTCTTGTTGTCCCAATTCTCCCACGATCTCCCCCCATGGGTCCACCACCATCGAGTGCCCCCACGTCATTCGGCCATTTTCATGGGCACCCACCTGAGCGGCGGCAAGGACAAAACTTTGGGTTTCAATCGCACGGGCACGCAACAGCACTTCCCAATGCGCTTTCCCCGTTGGACAAGTAAATGCCGACGGCGCGCTGATCATTACGCAACCTTGCTGATGGTAATATCGATACAACTCAGCAAAGCGCAAGTCGTAGCAAACTGATAACCCAAGCTTACCCCAAGGTGTCTCCACCACCTGAGGCAAGCGACCTGCTGCGGTGTTATCCGATTCACAATAACGTCCGGTGCTGTCATTAACTTCAACATCAAACAAGTGGATTTTATCGTAAGCGGCAACGCACTCACCGTTAGCATTAAAACAATAACAGCGCGCATAAGGTTTTTCTGGATTGTCGGAACGCACCGGCATGGTGCCCGCGACAAGCCAAGCCTGATAGGTATTGGCCCACTGTTGTAAAGCTTGCTGAATAGGACCGGACTCATTGCCCGATTCCTGTGCGGCCAATCGCTCGGCGCTGCTGGGCGCAAAAATGGGAAAGTACTCGGGCAAAACGATTAACTCCGCCCCTTGCTTGCTCGCCTCGGCAATTAATTGCTCAGCGATGGCTAAATTTTTGGCGACGCTGGTGGTCGAGCACATTTGAATCAGACCAACGTTGACTTGACTCATGGTTTAACTCCCGGTCCCTAATTGTCGTTTGGTCATATAGCGTGCTAACGCTTGAGCCTCAGGGCTATGGTGCTGCTCAAGCGCTTGATGAACAGCACGTTGATCGGCTTGTACTCGATGTTGTCCCAGTTTTTCTTTCGCATCAACCTTATCGATAACAATTTTAAATCCAACCACATTTTGGCGCAGCCGCGCTTGATAGTCTTCCGGCATAACCGCAGTGGAGGTTAATAATTCTGGCTCATACTGTTCAACCAACTGATTCATTGCCGTATGATTTTCATTGTCAGCGAGCAACTCCAGTTTACCGTAACAGTGAACCGCCACATAATTCCAAGTGGGAACGGCTGGTTGGCGCTGATACCAACGCGGCGAAATATAAGCATGTGGTCCTTGGAAAACCACCAAAACAGATTGGTTCTGCGCTTGTTGCCAATGCGAATTGGTTTTTGCGAAATGTCCATAAAGTGTGCCAAGTTCAGCACCTTCGGCAGAATGAACGAGCGGCAAATGCGTTGCGGTTAAATCGGAAGTTAATAATAAACCAAAACCATGGGCGGCAATTATTTCACCAATAACCTTTGAGTCGGTTAGCGCTAGCTGCTCGGGAATATACATAATATCTCGTAAAGTTAAGCAAAGTTGCGATTTATGTATTATTAAGCTCTTCTTGGTGAATAAAAGTCAACCGTCTTGGATTAAAACCGTTAGGCTGACTTAACTTCAGGTTTTTCTTCTGGCTTAGCTTCAGGCTTGTCTTCTGGTTTGTCTTCAGGTTCGGAAGGTTGCTTAGAAGTATCACGGTCATTGGTTGACGTTTCGGTTTCCGACTGCACTTGTCGAATGGCCTCTAATTGCTCTTCGGTTAACTCAATTTCTTTCGTCGATTTACTCAGCTCAATCACTTGTGGATTGTCCCACGAGCCAACCATACGATACTCAATGCGCGAAATAACATCGATGGCGGGCTCAAAGATTTTACTTAGCAACCAAACTAAGACGCCCGTCGTTGGCTCTACTGCCCAACCCGCTAACACGGGCAAACTGGAGGTAACTTTCGGGGAAACAACCGCAATCTGATCCACCGTTTTTCCCACTAAGTTGACATCGCCGGTAATCGAAACATTAGCGGCAGCCCCATCAATGGTTAACTCGTTTGTAGTCAATAAACCATTTTTAATGGTAAATCGACTTTTAATACTGTCGTAGAAAAAACCTTGCTTATAAATATCTTTAAAGTCCAACGACAAGCGTCGTACTACCGACTGCATCGAAAACAAAGAAAAAATTCTCGCTTTCGCATCAGACACTTCTTCTAAATATCCTTCGCGCACATTTAATGTGGCATCGCCGCTTAAAGTCTTTAACGCAAATTGATGCGGTCCACCTTGCCACGATAAAGTTAATTGAGACGTTGCAGCGCTATCACGGATCCCAACCGCAACCCCCCAATCGCGTAATAGACGACCGATGCGAGCACTGTTGAGATCAATATTCGCGAGCGTTGTTTGCTTGGTCAAATCCCATACCAACGCATAGTTAATGGTGACTAAGTCGGGGCGAACTAAGTTTCCGTCAATGGAAACTTTTTGCGCTTGCTTAGTAATAGTTGCATCTAATTGACCCAATGCTAATTGTTTAATATTGCAATCTAGACATCGAAAACGAAGTGTTGGCAATCGTTCAATATCAGCTTCGCTTACTGTGCCATCACTCGACAACTCTTCAGTTTTAATATCTTGCTCAGTTAAGGTTAACTGATTCATCACGATATCAATCGAGCGATCGGCATTGAGCTGGATCTCACCAGTACCTTGTGCGCTGCTAAAAGTTAATCGATAAGGCATTGACTCTGAAATGACCATTTTGCCTTGAATATCGCTGAGCATGACACCAAACGCATCTAATGCATTAATTGAGTAGTTAACCGCCACTGGAATGAAATCGTTGTCGGATTCTG
>JABXHQ010000029.1 GCA_013373545.1 Gammaproteobacteria bacterium | reverse complement strand
TAGTCAAAACGGGTCGCTTCTTTTTTCTCATCTGCTGACAATTCAATCATACCCAATATGCCATTTAGTGGTGTTCGCAACTCATGACTCATATTGGCCAAAAACTGTGATTTCGCTTTACTTGCTTGCTCGGCTTTTTGCTGTTGCTTTTCGGCAAAGTCGCGTGCCTGTTGGCTCGTGGTTATGGCGTTGACTACTTGATTTTCTAATGGCCTGAAAATAAGGAAAATTTCTGCCAATAATAACAACATGGTGACAAACCAAAGCAACATTTCTATTTGGCTAGTCAAGGTTAGCCGCGCAGTAGCTTCTTGTTCAAAAAGCGTTACCACGTTATTTAATTGTTGCAGTAGTTTAGTGGTATCGGTTGACGCATAAGACCAACTTTCATTGGCCGGTATATTCGAAGAGGCTAATGCGCGGGCATTCGAGGCGTATTGGCGAACCGCTTCATCTAAGTTTGGCGTTCCAGAGAAGTACGCATCCATTAATGCAGGCGTTAGCTCTAGTGGAAATGACGACAAGTTTTTGCCGGTGAGGTTGTTGTGGTTTTTTAGAAAACGCTCACTGTTATTTTTCAGCTCGCGTCGTAGGAACACTACTTCGGCTGGATCTTCGGTGCGCAATAAGCGGTTAGCTTGCAACGCAATGCGCTGCGATAACATACGCTGTTGTCCGGCAATATTAATAATCGAGGCATCATTTTTGGCATTGGACAAGATTAACTGTGCGGTTAATGCGGTGGCACTAACCAGTGCTGCAATCAACCCAAGGGCAAGCAAGTAGCGGAGTCGAATTTTGCGGGACACGGTGAGTGCGTCATCGGGGCTACTCATACAGGACCAGTTTTATCAATTTGGTTTTATGAAACTTAGTCGCTGTAAGGCGAATTTTCAAGTTTGTCACAGTTCGTTGCTGCGCACTGTTTTTGCACTGACGCCGCTAATTGCGGTAAAAAAGTTTGGCAGTCAACGCGTAAGAGCTTAGTGGCTAGCCCATCGGCGCGAGTGCAGCCTTGATTCAGCAGTACGATCGGCTTTTGATCGGCCGCGGCCTGCTTACAGAATCGATAAGCCGAGTACACCATCAAAGAAGAGCCAATAATCAATAGGGCTTTTGCGGCCGCGTAGTAGTTTGCCGCCTGCTGATGAGTGCTGGCGGCGAGTGTACCGCCATAAAAGACCACATCGGGCATTAAGACGCCCTGACAATGGATACAACTAACGATTTGAAAATCGGTTACAAGCGCATCATTGACGGCCGCATCACCGTCGGGGTTTAGCGGCGGGTTTAGATCGGAATACGCGCTATTTAGGTTGGCGAGACGCTGCTGTACCTGCTCTCGCGATTCAAAACGGTCGCATTGTAAACAACGCACACGATCCAAGCGCCCGTGTAAATCGAGCACTTCTTGGTGCCCCGCCTGTTGATGCAGTCGGTCAACATTTTGGGTGATCAGCCCAGTGAATAACTGGTTTTGCTCCAGTACAACGAGGGCTTGGTGAGCAGGTGATGGTCGTGCCAGTTGCACACTCGGCCAGCCAAAGTAACTGCGCATCCAGTAGCGCCGGCGCTGAGTGTCACTGCTAAGAAACGCTTGATGAGTAATGGGATTACTGCGTAGCCATTTTGCTTGATGATCGCGATAGGTTGGGATCCCAGATGCAGCGCTAATACCCGCTCCGGTGATTACTAGCCAGGGCCCGTTACTCAACAGCTGTTGCCGGAACGTTGATAAGTGTCTAGCCTCGGACATAGTGGTTTCGCTCAGAGCGCCCCCGAAAAAAATTGATTGGCGGTTTACTAGAGTTGGTCGAGTTGCGCTAGCCAGTGTTCGGCTTGCTGTAATACCTCATCTTGCTGCGCGCTCGACTGTCTGGCCCAATTACGATAAATCATACGCATCCGCTGATTGTTTTCAAAGCGCTGTTGATGACGGGCTAAAAAATGCCAATACAGACTATTCAACGGACAAGCGCGCGCGCCGACTTTTTGGTTAGCTTGGTAGTGACAGTTTTGACAATAGTCACTCATTTTCTTGATATAGTTGGCGCTGGCAGCGTAGGGCTTGGTAGCGACTATGCCATTATCAGCAAACTGAGTCATGCCTCGCGTGTTGGGCATTTCAACCCATTCAATGGCATCGATGTAAACGCCCAAATACCAAGCATCAACTTGATCCGGATCGATACCGGTGAGTAAACAAAAGTTGCCAATAATCATTAAGCGCTGGATATGATGCGCATAGGCGTAGTCCAACGATTGAGTGAGGCATTGTTTTAAGCAATTCATTTGGGTTGCCCCGGTCCAGAAATAGTCGGGCAGCGAACGCTTGGCATGCAACGCATTCAGCTGTCGGTATTCTGGCATATTGGCCCAATAAACGCCGCGCACATATTCTCGCCAGCCTAAAATTTGGCGCACAAATCCTTCTACTTGGTTGATTTCAATGGTTGCTTGGTTTTCCTGCCAGGTTTTTATCACACAATTGATAACTTCACGTGGCGATATGATCTTGGCGTTTAGTGCAAAGGATAGTCGAGAGTGATAGAGGCTCCACGCATGTTTCGATTGAGCCGTCATTGCATCTTGATAGCGGCCGAATAGGGGCAGCAGGTATTGGCAAAAGTGTGCGAGCAAAGCGCGCGACTGACGTCGATTAATCGGCCAAATAAGCTGTGCTTGCGCGCTGCCGAAAGTAACGACTTGATGGCGCTCTAGGCGCTGCAAGATGGCGGTTACATCGTTAGCGAATAGTAATGGCTGCGGGATGTCGCTCAGCGCTTCTTGATTGAGTGCATTGCGGTTGTCGTGATCAAAGTTCCAGCGTCCACCAAGCGGTTGATCCTGCTCCACGAGTATATTGAATCGTTTGCGCATCTGGCGATAGAAAAACTCCATCGTACGGTGTTGACGCGGCTCGAAGTAGTCACAAATGGCTTCTCGTGGAAGATAGAAATGTTCGCTGTCGACCGCATGGCAGTGAATGTCGGTCGGAGCAAAAGCTTGCAGTTGTTGGCTCAAGCGGTACTCATCCGGATGTTGATACTCGAAAGTCGTCAGCTGGTGCTCTGAGATCACCGCTTCGAGTAAGTCGGTTAAGGAAGAAAAGTCTTGGGTTTCGTCCAGAGTTAAATACAGGACTTGGTGACCTGCTTTGGCGAGGGCGTAAGCAAAGGCCTCCATAGCTGCAAAGAAAGCGCACACCTTTTGTACATGATGTTTAACGTAGCGAGTTTCCTGTGGCAGCTCGGCAATCAGATAGAGTGTGGTGGGATCTTTCTCCTGAAACCAAGAGTGTTGGGCATTGAGTTGGTCGCCTAAAATCAATCGTAGGCGCCTAGTGGTTTTATTGATTTTGGTTGCGATGTGACGAGTAGGGCGCATCAAAGGGTCCCCTTGGTTATGGCATCAGTGGCGTCTGCTGGACGCGACTGGCGGCATCGACGTGAACAGTAGCGCACATTTTCCCAATTGTTCTGCCATTTTTTACGCCAACTGAACGGACGTTTACAGTGGCTACAAATCTTAGTAGGTAGAAAAGGTTTCTTGTGCATGTGGCCGAGGTTCACGCGTGGCGATTAATAGCATTTTGTGATGGGTAAATCTAACTTACGATTTTAAGCGTAACTTAGAGCATAGTAATGATTTATTTATCATAAGCTCGAAGTTACTGAGAGCTTAGCCTACGACCGGGAGAGTTATGACGCGACTGACAACGCAAATATTGGCTTGGAGTGGTCTGTTGCCATTTGTGGGAGCGTTGTTACTCACCTATGGTCAGCAAAGTCTTCTAGGACTTTACCCTCCGTTTGTATTCGCTGTTTACAGTGGCGGTATTTTGGCTTTTATGGGTGGCACTTTATGGGGACGAGTGAGTCATGAAGCAGAGCCGGATTATGGTCCGCAACGTTTGCTAAGCTCGAATCTGGTGGCTCTGCTTGCCATCGCGGGATTACTGTTGGCGCAGTTGACCATTTTTGTGGCATTGATTCTGTTAGCGTTTGGCTTTTGGTTATTTTGGTATTTTGAACTGCGCTGGCGTGCTTATTCTGAGCAAGACGGTTTTTACGCGACGCTACGGCGCTACTTAACATGGGTGGTGATCGGTTTGCATTTATTGCAAGTGCTGATCATGCTGGTGGCTTAACATGCAAACGAGAACCTCGCAATCGACAACCCGTTCCGGTCAGAAAAAGCATCCGCCAAGTATTGTGATAGTGGGCGCGAGTAGCGCAATTGCTGCGGCGATCATTAGTCATTATCTCACTAATACGGATTTGACTATTATTGCTTTTAGCCAATCTGATTTAACCCAAGTTTACCGCGATGATCGAGTAACCACTGTGCAGTTGGATTACACCGCTGTTGCGATCCAGG
>JABXHQ010000034.1 GCA_013373545.1 Gammaproteobacteria bacterium | reverse complement strand
ATCGGCGGTGAAGGCCACAATTTGCAGGAACATAGTGTTGTAATGATCCGCGGCGGTCGTGTAAAAGATTTGCCGGGTGTTCGTTATCACTGTGTACGCGGTACGCTTGACCTTGCTGGGGTTAAAGACCGTAAACAAGGCCGCTCTAAATACGGAGCGAAACGACCTAAGTAATCGTTACTTTGGTTGAGATCGACCGAGTTCAAATGAATACGGTCTCTAATTAACATTCCATTCTTACAATTTGTTCGAATGTGAGTAAGGCCGGGCTAGACATTAGCGATTAGTCCCGGGTTAACCTGAAGGAGCACATAAGATGCCAAGAAGACGCGTTATCGCTGCACGCGAAATCCTTCCCGATCCAAAATTTGGATCACAATTATTAGCAAAGTTCATCAACGTTGTAATGGTTGACGGTAAGAAATCTGTTGCCGAAAAAATCGTTTACGGCGCGTTGGACATCATTGCTGAAAAGAAAAGCACTGAAGCGTTACCAGCTTTCGAAGAAGGTTTGGATAAAATCCGTCCTTTAGTAGAAGTTAAATCACGCCGCGTAGGTGGATCGACTTACCAAGTTCCGGTTGAAGTTCGTCCAGCTCGTCAAACGGCACTGGCTATGCGTTGGTTAGTTGAAGCCTCACGTAAGCGTGGCGAGAAATCAATGAAAGAGCGCTTAGCACATGAGCTATTAGATGCGATGGAAAACCGTGGTTCAGCGGTTAAGAAACGTGAAGATGTTCATCGTATGGCTGAAGCGAACAAAGCATTTGCTCACTACCGTTGGTAAGTTAGCACTCGCTGGTTTGCTTTTAGATAACTTAAGTTTCCTAAATGCCCAACATTAGAGGACTATAAGGTGGCTCGCAAAACTCCAATTGAGCGTTATCGTAATATCGGAATTTGTGCGCATGTTGATGCGGGTAAAACCACGACGACTGAACGCGTTCTATTCTACACCGGCTTGTCGCACAAGATCGGTGAAGTCCATGATGGTGCTGCCACCATGGACTGGATGGAGCAAGAGCAGGAGCGCGGTATTACCATTACATCGGCGGCGACCACCACCTTTTGGCGCGGTATGGATGCTCAATACGATGAGCACCGTATTAACATTATCGACACACCGGGACACGTTGACTTTACCATTGAGGTAGAGCGTAGTTTGCGTGTTCTTGATGGTGCGGTGGTAGTGTTTTGTGGTTCCTCTGGGGTTGAGCCGCAATCGGAAACCGTTTGGCGTCAAGCCGATAAATATCACGTTCCCCGTATGGTGTTCGTGAATAAAATGGATCGTGCTGGCGCTGACTTTTTAAGAGTTATCGACCAAATTAAAAATCGTTTAGGAGCCCGCCCGGTTCCTGTCCAACTTCCGATTGGTGCGGAAGAGAATTTCGAGGGTGTTATCGATCTCCTTAAGATGAAAGCCATCTATTGGAGCGAAGACGATAAAGGCATGACCTTTGAGTACCGCGATATTCCAGAAGCATTGCAAGATGATTGTGAGCATTGGCGAGCCAATATGGTTGAAGCCGCTGCCGAAGCATCGGAAGAATTAATGGATAAGTATTTGGAAGAGGGCGAGCTTTCTGAAGAAGAAATTAAGCTAGGTCTGCGCACGCAAACGCTGGCAAACGAACTAGTAGTCGCCATGTGTGGCTCGGCGTTCAAAAACAAAGGGGTACAAGCGGTACTGGATGGCGTTATTGACTACATGCCAGCACCGGTTGATGTTCCACCCATTCAAGGGATTCTTGAAGATGGTGAAACAACCGCAGAGCGTCCTGCTGACGACAATGCTCCCTTTGCTGCCTTAGCGTTTAAAATCGCAACTGATCCTTTCGTCGGTACTTTAACTTTCTTCCGCGTTTACTCAGGTACATTACGCTCGGGCGACCAAGTGTATAACTCCGTTAAAGAGAAAAAAGAACGCATTGGCCGAATTGTGCAAATGCACTCGAATTCACGTGAAGAAGTGAAAGAAGTATTAGCGGGCGACATCGCTGCCGGAATCGGTTTGAAAGATGTCACCACCGGGGAAACTTTGTGTTCAATGGATGACAAAATTATTCTAGAACGCATGGAATTTCCCGAGCCGGTTATTTCGGTTGCTGTTGAACCGAAAACCATTGCTGACCAAGACAAAATGGCACTGGCTTTACAAAAGCTAGCGCAAGAGGATCCTTCTTTCCGCGTAGAAACTAATGAAGAATCCGGTCAAACCATTATTTCGGGTATGGGCGAACTCCATCTCGACATTATTGTTGATCGAATGAAGCGTGAGTTTCAGGTTGCTGCGAACATTGGTAAGCCCCAAGTGGCTTATCGTGAATGTTTACGCGAAGCCGTGGAGCAAGAAGGCAAGTTCGTACGTCAATCCGGTGGTCGCGGTCAATACGGTCATGTATGGCTGAAAATTGAACCACAAGAACCGGGTTTTGGTTACGAGTTTGTGAATGAGATTGTGGGCGGCGTAGTTCCGAAAGATTATATTCCTGCGGTCGATAAAGGGGTCCAGGAACAAATGCAAAATGGTGTGCTCGCGGGCTACCCTGTTTTGGATGTAAAAGTCACTTTATATGATGGCTCATTCCACGATGTCGACTCGAATGAGATGGCATTTAAAATTGCTGGATCGATGGCGTTCCGAGCGGGGGCTTTGAAAGCAAAGCCGACGTTGTTAGAACCCGTTATGAAAGTTGAAGTGGTCACGCCAGAAGATTATATGGGTGATGTAATGGGCGACTTAAATCGTCGTCGCGGAATGGTTCAAGGTATGGATGAAGGCGCCGGTGGTGTCAAAATTATTCGTGCCGAAGTTCCGTTGTCCGAAATGTTCGGGTATGCCACTGACTTGCGTAGCGCCACGCAAGGTCGGGCAAGTTACTCCATGGAGTTTAACAAATATGCGGAAGCGCCATCGAATGTCGCTGACTCAATAATTAATGGTTAAATTTTTTATTTTAAGAAAAACATACAGAGGTACATCTCATGTCTAAAGAAAAATTTGAACGTAATAAACCCCACGTAAACGTGGGAACCATTGGCCACGTTGACCACGGTAAAACAACTTTGACTGCAGCAATGTGTACTGTATTGTCAAAGACTTTCGGTGGTGCGGCTCGTGCTTTCGATGAAATCGACAATGCGCCAGAAGAGAAAGAGCGTGGTATCACAATCGCAACTTCGCACGTAGAGTACGAAACAGAATCTCGTCACTACGCGCACGTTGATTGCCCAGGACATGCTGACTACGTTAAAAACATGATCACCGGTGCTGCTCAAATGGACGGCGCGATCTTAGTTTGTTCAGCAGCTGACGGCCCAATGCCACAAACACGTGAGCACATCTTGTTATCACGTCAGGTTGGTGTACCAAAGATCATTGTTTTCTTAAACAAATGTGACATGGTAGACGACGAAGAGCTGTTAGAGCTAGTTGAAATGGAAGTACGTGAGTTATTAGACGCTTACGAATTCCCAGGTGACGACACGCCAGTTATCCGTGGTTCAGCGCTTAAAGCGTTAGAAGGTGACGCGGACTACGAAGCGAAAATCATCGAATTGTCAAAAGCATTGGATGAGTACATTCCAGAGCCAGAGCGTGCGATTGACCAATCATTCTTGTTACCAATCGAAGACGTATTCTCAATCTCAGGCCGTGGTACAGTTGTTACCGGTCGTGTAGAGCAAGGTATCGTAAAAGTTGGTGAAGAAGTTGAAATCGTTGGTATCAAAGAAACGGTTAAGACAACAGTTACTGGTGTAGAAATGTTCCGTAAGCTTCTCGACGAAGGTCGTGCGGGCGACAACGTAGGTGTATTACTACGTGGAACTAAGCGTGAAGACGTAGAGCGTGGTCAAGTATTGGCACACGTAGGTTCAATCACGCCACACACTAAGTTCGAATCAGAAGTGTACGTATTGTCAAAAGATGAAGGTGGTCGTCATACTCCATTCTTCAAAGGCTATCGTCCACAGTTCTACTTCCGTACTACTGACGTAACAGGTGCGGTAGAGCTTCCAGAAGGTGTTGAGATGGT